>CAZZBA010000061.1:0-12567 GCA_964652765.1 uncultured Victivallales bacterium
GGGGGAAACGGATGACCATGGAAAACTATGGCCCCCCTATAACTGACCCATTACAACAAGAACAATGATTGACACGACGTTTATACATGATGCATGATATTAGACATGAAAACATTGGCGACAGTGATTACAGAACGCGGACAGGTATCGATTCCCAGCCAAGTCAGACGGCAACTGCATCTGCACAGCGGGCAGCGCGTCATGTGGGAAGTGTGTTCCGATCATGCTTGCAAAATGACCGTCGTCACAGAACCGCATAGAAGCGGTGCTGAAGCGATGCTAGGTTATGCTGCCAAATTCAGGAAGCCTAAAACAACGCATGAATGGATGACGGAACTCAGGGAAGGAGATAGCGCGTGACTTGGATTGTGGACACCTGCGTAGTGCTTGATGTTCTGGAAGGAGATCCGGAATTCGGGCTGGTCTCCGCCCGTCTGATAGACAAATTCGCAGGAGAAGGGCTTGCTTTGTGTCCTGTCAGTTACATCGAGCTTGCTCCGGCCTTTTTAGGAGATGGCGGGAGGCAGAACGAATTCCTGACCGAGATCGGGATCGATTACTCGCTTTCGTGGGACTGGAGCGATACACAGCAAGCACACAAAGCCTGGTACCGTTATGTTAGTAAACGTCGTCAAGACCGAATCACAAAACGTCCTGTGGCTGACATTCTGATTGGCGCTTTCGCAAGCGGCAGGAAAGGCCTCCTGACTCGGAATGAGGATGATTTCCGAGCCGTATTTCCCACGCTCTCCATAGCCACGCCATTCGTCCATGGGGAAGACTGAAGACTTTTGGGGGAACTCGGTGAACGTCCACCGATTCCCCCATTGTGTTACCAACCCGTTTCCGCGCGGGCCCCGGTTGGTCGGCTTGTCTCTTCCCTCTTTGTCGCAAGCTTTGTCGCGAACTTTGTCGATCCCCCTTAAGCTCGGGAGAAAGCCTCCGACAAAGCTTGGGACAAAGCTCGCGACAAAGATTGGGGCATCCGCACGGCTCGGCGGGGACGCCTCGCCCTACCCTTTGCCACGGCATTCAGTTCCATATCTTCTCTACATTTACTTCGAAACAGATGACGGAACATCATCCTGCCCGGTCCCCCAATCGGATGCTTCGGATCCCGTCGTCAGCTCAAAGACACCACCTGCTGCTATATCCTTATGCTTCAGGTAGTTTTTTGAATACGGACTGCCGTTCAGCTTTGCAGACTGCACATAAATATTCTTTTCGCCGTTTCCGGATGCACTCACCACAAACGTCTTTCCGTTTTCAAGATGTAGCGTTACCCGGTCAAACAGCGGCGAACCGATGCAGTATTCCGGAAATCCGGGACATGCCGGATACATACCCATTGCACTGAATACATACCAGAGCGAAGTCTGGCCGTTATCCTCATCCCCGCAGTATCCGTAACCATTGGTCAATCCGGTTGAATAAAGATCGCGCATAACTTTTCGAGCCCAGTATGCGGTTTTCGATGGAACGCCAGCATAGTTGTACATGTAAATGATGTGCTGAGCCGGCTGATTCCCGTGCGCATACTGACCAAAACCGTATTTTTGCCCGATGTCATAGGCCTCCTTGATCTCGTGAATCACCCGCCGGTAGCTTCCGGTATTAAAATCAGGCGCGGCGCTGAACATCGAATCAATCTTCTTTTCAAACCCCTTGCGTCCGCCGTAAAGCCTGGCCACTCCTTCGCCATCGTGCATGGGAGCGGCGATATAATGCCAGGCGCACCCTTCAATCCACTCGTATCCCCACTCGTTCGGCTTGAACTTCTCATCGGACGTCCGCCACGAACCATTTGCATTCTTTCCACGGAAAAACCCGACTTCCGGAGAGAATATGTTCTTATAGTTCATCGCCTGTTTGATGAATTTCTTATAATCATCGGTCTTGCCCAGCGCTTTCGCGAATTGCGCCACACAAAAATCGTCGTAAGAAAACTCCAAGGTGCGTGCGGCGGAGTATTCCGTCTGGTCTGCCGCAACATACCCCAGCTTCAGATAGGAGTCCAAACCGACCCGCCCCTTGCCACCATTTCCCGGAACGGTGGCATTCTTTACAGACGCTGCGTACGCAGTCTCAACATCAAAGTTGGCAATTCCCTTTAAATAGGCATCAGCAAACAGCGAATCGGTATGCGTTCCGATCATACAGTTCCAGTAGCCGGGGTTCGACCATTTAACGGTCCACCCACCATCCTTATAGGAATTCGCCCATCCATCGAGCATTTCGCCAGTCAACTTCGGATACATCACCGTGAAAAACGGCCAGACGGCGCGGAAGGTGTCCCAGAACCCGTTCCCGGCCCATAATTTACCGTCATGCAGTTTCAGATCATACGGACTGAAATATCTGGCCCTGCCGTCCACCTCTTCCCACATCGTTTTTGGAAAATTCAGACCGCGATAAAGACAGGAGTAGAAAATCGTCTTATCCTCTTCTGTGCCGCCTTGAACTGAAATCCGGTTCAACTCCTGGTTCCAGATCGCACGGGCCTTTGATTTCACCATTTCAAAATCATCCGCTCCGATTTCCTGCTTCAGATTGGCTTCCGCCTGTTCCACACTGATCCAGGAGGTTCCGATCTTCATATTCACAATCTCGCCGGCAGTGGTTTTAAACTGCACATAGGCCAGACCATGACCGGTTCCGGAGGCCGCAAACGGTTTGTCAAATGTGGCGCAGAAATAAATAGGACATTTATTGACACTGCCGTTCAAAACCCGACCGGTAACCTTCTGTTCCTTTTGAAAAACCTGCGCTGATCCGCTACCGCTTTTCTGAAACAGAAGCCATGCTTTATCTGATGCGGGGTATGTAATATTAAATGAGGCACATCGAAGCGTTGGCGCTACTTCAAATACGGTGTTGTAATCGTCAAGCACGGTCTTGTAATGATACGCTTCACAGATTTCATTTTTCCGATCGAAGGCTGATGCCCAATCTTTAGGTTGCGGTTTCAACTCTCCGGTCATCGCCATGAGTTCAAAACTACCGTAATCTTTCGCCCACGGACTGGGCTGATGTGTTGCTTTGATTGCGTTGATTTTCTTATCATCATAATCGAAGAACCAGCCATCATGAGGATTACCGGTAACAGGAGCCCAGGCCGTCATTCCAAACGGCAGCGTAACAGCCGGATACTGATTCCCGCGTGAATATTTTGCCCCGTCATTATTGGTTCCCATCAGCAGGTTCGGCCTATCCGCAAGATCTTCCGCGTAGATGTTCAAACCAACAGGAACCAGCAAACTCAGCAGAACCGATTTCATCCATCGCATTTCACGATCCCATCTTTTTCGAAAATGCATCATACAAGGCCCTTGCGCGATACCATATCGCGTCCAAGACAGCCTTGATCAGAAGTAGCATGACATGCGATGCATGTCAATCGCAGCACCCTTTGAACCAGTTGTGTAAACGCACTAATTGACGGACAGTTGACCAAACCAAAATATCGCCTGATAACGCGCTCGGAGATCGGCGTCCACCTTGGGCATATCTAACCAATTGCCAAAACTCAGCGATGCGCCCGCAATAAACAGCCGTACCAGCCGGAAGACGGAAGGGTGCAATGGACCGGCTTCAACGGCTCGCTACCGGATAATAAGCACGGTGCCGGCGGGGGGAGCCACAACGGCAATCTGATTGCCGCCGTAACTGTAATCAATACGCCCTTCCGCAGGCAGTCCGTTCGTTACCGCAAACGCCCCTGCTGTCCGCGACCCGTACTTTGCAATGACAAATATACCGCTGACTTTACCGGTCAAATTCAGGGTCGAGCCGGTAATATTCAGGTTGCCTGAAACCGTCAGACGACCGGATGAGGGCGTCTGCGCATTATCACAACCGACACGCAGAACTCCGCCGGCCGACACCACGGCGTTCGTCGCATAGATCTGCCCGCCCGCCTCCAGCACAACTGAGTTCGCGTTCGCAACGCTCAGCACCCCCGCGTTGGTCACAACGCCGCCCGTTCCCACGGTCATCGCGCTGCCGGTTCCGCCGACGGTGATGTTGCCGGCAATGTTGAGCAGCCCGTTGTTGGTGACCGAGACGGAGCTCGTTTGTGTCCCTAGGGTGAGATTGCCGGCGGAAACGGTTCCGCCATTGATCTCGAGCGAGTTGCCGTTCGTTCGAGTAGGTGTATTTATCCCGATGGTGATGGAGTTTGCCCCCAAATTGATCATGCCACCAGCCAGCACCGTCACCTTGTTGTTGTCCGCTCGGTTCGAGGCGACGCCGGCACTATTCTGGCCGATTACAAGAGCTCCCGCCATGTCGAGGGTCGCATTGCGGACTGTCAACTGATTTCTGTTCGCCTCCCCGCGAGAGGAGCCGCATGATCCTACCGTGAGCGCCCCGATCGATGCGTAGCTGGCGGCTCCGGCGGCAGATCCGACGTTGAATTTGTTGTCTTCCGATTTTGTTGTGTTTGTGTCTGAAGCGAAGGCCAGGGTGATGGTACCACCATACAACTTGGCACCATTACTGAGTGAGAGAATGTTATTGGCGCCGGAAGTGCCGCCACAATTGCCGATATTGATTGCTCCGGCGTTGGTGACCGTCACACCACCATCAATGTTCAAGACAGAATTGTTAATGCCGGGGCCACCGACCGTTAAGCCGCCCGATTGGAGATCATTGTCGGCGGTCAGCGTGAGCGAGCCACCTGCGGTGGTCGCGGTGACGGTGAGCCCCTGAGTGATGCTGGCGTCGAGGGCCGTGCCAAAGACCACCGCATTGCCGTTGACGTCGAGCTTGAGCGCGTTGGCTCCGCTGGTGCGCAGACGGGTGCCGATATCCTGGGTATTCCCCGCCGCCCACTGCAGGGTGCCGCCCGCGAGGGTGATGTTACCGGTGGTGTCGAGGCTGCCGTTGGCAAAGGACAGCGTTCCTGCGGTGAGGGTGGTGCCCCCACTGTAGCTGTTGGCGCCGGGAAGGCGTAGAATGCCTGCGCCGATCTTATTGAGTCCGTCGCTGCCCTGAATCTCGCTGGAGATCGTCAAGGTACGGCCGGCGGTACCGACACTGATGGACGGAATGCCGGTGGTGGTGTCCAGAGTGAGGATGTTGGCACCGGAGATCGTGTAGTTATGGGTGGAGTCCAAGGCGGAGATGTGGCCAATGGTAATTCCCGTATTCAGGGTGATGGTGCGGTTTTGCGTGATGACGTTACCAAAAGTCGCGGTGGCGTCGGCGCCCGAAGCGTAATTCGCGCCGCCGGTCCATTTAGTGATGTCGGTCCAGTCGCCGGCGAGATCGGTATTCCAGCTGCCGTCGGTCGAAGCACAGCTAACGTAGCCACTCGCATTGAGAGATACCGGCTTAGCAACTCCGGATGCGAGACCATTGTAGGTAATGCGGGCCAGTTGGGCTGCGCTCAAGCCGGTGGCGTCGGTTCCGAACTTCAGACCCGTCGTCGTGCCCAGGGGGCCAGTCAGGTTCAGGGTGAAAGCAGACCAGTCCCCCTCCCCGCCCGAGAACGCCAGCAAGCCGCCCGCAGTCAGCGCAATCGTGGAATTGGCCGAGAGAGTCAGCGTGCCGGCAGTGTGGGTGTAAGCGCCACTGTTCAGTGTCCCCCCATTCAGCACCATGTTACCACCCCCCGTGAGAGCACCGCCGAGAGTCAGTGTCCCCCCATTCAGCACCACGTTACCACCCCCAGTGAGAGCACCGCCGAGAGTCAGCGCGCCGGCACCGCCCTTGGTCAGGCTAAAGCCGGCGGTGTTGATGGCGCCGGAGGTGAGCGTGCCTGTATTGACGTTCCAGATATGGTTGCCGCTCAGGGTGATGGTAGTCCAGGTGAGGGCGCCCGCGCCGTCCTTGGTGATGGTGCGGCCGGAGCCATTGTCATTGAGGGCCTGTAGCGAAAGGGGGGCGTTACCAACATTGAAAGTGGGATTTCCCGTAAGGGTAGTAGTACCGGTAAATTTGACCTGAGTTCTGCCATCACCTGTATTTTTAGAAGTTTCGAGCGTATAGGAACCGATGCTGAGAGTGCCCAGGGAGATACTACGATCCTGGCTGCTGGTAGTACCTGACGAGCCGGCTCTGATGTGGGTGTTGCCAGCGACGGTGACGCTCTGGTTTGGTAAGGATGTTGAATACCCACCTTGCCAGCCATGGAGTATGCCACCTGTGAGGAAGAGGCCTCCTCCGAAGAGTATTGGATTTGAGTGAGGGTAAGCACCACCCGACAGCCTCAGGGTTCCTTCGCTAAGGGTGAACGCTCCGGCGTAGGTGACAGTGGTGCCGTTGACGTGTAAGACGTGGAGTCCACCCGCACCGGTCTTGTTAATGGCCGTGCTACCGGTGAGGAGGGTGGAGGAGATAGTGGCCTCGACACCGGTGTCGGTGAAGATGTTGCCGGGAGTGCCAAAGGTGAGGACGTTGGAACTGCTGCCGTTGAGGGTGTAGCCCGCGTTAAATTTCAGCCCGCCGACGGTGATGGGCGCGCCGAGGGCGACGGTGCCGACCGTACCACCGAAGACGGCGGTGTCGTTGTTGGCGTTGGTCCAGGCGATATTGCTGGTGCCGTTGTCGGTCGTCCATTTGCTGTCGGTGGTGTTCCAGGTTCCGGCCCCGCCGGTGACACCAGCGCCGGGATCGATGTCCCAGGTGACGTCGGCGGCGTGGACGGAGGAGATCATGGCGGCGGCCGCAAAGAGGCCTATCAGGCCACGGCGGATTCGGATTGGGATTGTCAACATGGATGCCAGGTTGCCACGTCCTATTTTCATCTTCTAACCTCCTGATTTCGATCGCCAGGCATCAAGGCTGATCTTCAAGATCCGGTCAGCCTGATCGCGCATGGCACCGCCACCTCTACTCGATGCGTCACCAATGTACCACAGATGCATCATTGAGTAAATTACCAAAAGTACATTAATGATAACAAGAAGTACCAGGAAGAGACGAGGGGGACTGGGAAGGGATGAGGGATGAGACCTGAAAGCTGAGGGAAGGTGAGACAATGAAGACTGAAGACTGAAAATGAAGACGGAGGCCTGAGAAGACTACAGACTGCAGTCTGCAGACGGAAGACTGAAGACTGCAGACCGCAGACTACAGACCTTGAAGACGGATGACGGATGACGACGACGGGGAACCGGGATTGTGGAGGGCCGGATTCCCCGCCTTTGTCGCAAGCTTTGTCGCGAAGTTTGTCGAGCACCAAAAGCTCGGGATACGTTTCCAACTTCCGACAAAGCTCGGGACAAAGCTTTTCTTACTTTTTCAGCAGGCGGTCGACGGTGCGCTGCTGGGCGGAATCCTTGCCGATGCCTTTCTGCGCTTCCAGTGCTTGCAGAAGTCCCTGGCGTCTTCCGGCATCCTCCTCCACCGCTCTGGCAAATATCGGATCCGCCAGGCGTCCGCGTGCGAATTTGGCCCACTTGCTGTCCGGGAAGTCATACGTCACGCGGCGATACTCCCTGTAGGCATCCCCCAGGGGATCATCGCGGCGGTTCTTGGCCCCCCTGCGCTCATGGCACTGACCTAACCAGAAAAGGGCCTGCGCACGAATATCGGCGGCATCGTAGGACTCGTTGGCGACCACGCTCTTGAATCCAGCCATGGCCTTGTCGAGCTGCTGCGCGCGCATGTGATTCTGGGCCGCCGCCAGACCGGCCAGACCAGCCAAGGCATGATCCGGGAAGCGCGAATTCAACTTCTCATAAATCGTGGCCGCCTTGCCGAACTCGGGGTACGAGAGCTGGTCGAGTCGCTGCACTTCCGCCTTTGAGGCATCATCGCCCTTCTCGCGCAGCAGGTCGGCCTGTTCCTTGTAGGCCTGACCCGTGGCCTGGAAGTGTTTCCCCAGACGCCCCATCACTTCCGGGATGTGCTCCGATTTCGGATACTTGTAGGCCAGTTTGACATATTCCTCAACCGCGATCTCGCCTTCCGCCAGTTTCTCGTAGAGCAAGCCGATCTTGAACTGCGACTTATCGGCAAACTCGGTAGTCGGATAGTCCGATGGAATCTTGATAAAGCGCGCCAGGGCCTCGCGGTAGCCAGGGATCTTGGCTTGTTCATTCTGCGCCAAATCCGCATATTCCTGGGTCAGGTTGGCAAGCAGGTATTCCGCGTGGGCCTGCAAATCGCCACTACTGTGAGTAGCCATCGCCTCCTGCAGAAGCTTCGAGGCCTGTGCCATCTGGCGACGCGCAAGGCTTTCCTGATCCAGAGTGCGGTGGTGCTTGGCCAATTCAAAGTAGCACTCGGCCAGTGTAAAACTGGTTTTGACAGCCATATCATCACCCGTGAACCGTTTGCTGAAGGGCGCAATCGCTCCATCGGCACCCATGTTGATGGCTACCATCGCCTGCTGCTCCAGCGCATCGCCATCAGCCCGGTAACGCACCGTCACCTCATCCCCGTAACGAACCGGCAGTCCTCTGCGATCGATCGGCGGCAGGGGATCCGGAAGCGTCGCATCGGCGTAGGTGATGTCGAACGCACCCCTGAAGAGTCCGGTATGTGGTCCGGTTTCACGCAACCGGAGCGGTGCCGATACACCACTGCCGGTCACCACGGTAACTGTTGCCCATTCGCGCTCGGCATCGCGGCTCAGTCCGGGGGCCAGCAACTGCACAAACACCTTCTCGCCGACGAACACCCGATCGAGCTGGGCACTGTAGCTTTCATCAAGGACATCCAGGAACGCATGGCTCTCCACCTTGAGCGCGGCGGTTTTCCACTGCATCTGCTTATTCTCATCCAACCAGGCAAATCCGATATGCACCGTATCGCCAGCGCGTACCGCGAGGCTGCCAGCCCCGCGGGATGACGAATCGGTATCCTTCGTGGCCAACGTGACCAAGGGATAGGCCCCCAGCGCGAGCGGGACGGAGAACGCGAACCGACCCTCATCGAGAGGCTTTCCCTTCTGGACAGGCCCGGAACCTTTGCCCCCGGTATAGCCTTGGGGTGTAATGGTACCACCACCGCTCAGGGAACCGGTCAGTTTTAGCGTGCCCGGTACCGTAATATCGAAAGGCATATCCGCCGCTGCCGCCTTGCGTTCCGGATCCGCCGCCGCCATGCCGCGTCCCGCATCGGTTTGCACGTAGGCGTTGATTGTGCTGCCACCGCCAAGCGCCAGATGCGAGGCGACCACATCGAAGCGGACACTGCCTCCGATGACCGTCTTGAGGGGCGTGGTTGCCAGACCGGATTCATCCACGAAATGATAAGACAGCGTCCGCCGGGGCTGCATCGGGGCACCCTTTGGCCGCGGCTTTGCCCCTTTTCCCTTTTCCGTATCGGCCTCGACGACGGGTAGCGAGGTGACCGGTCGCACATAGGCCTCCGGCCGTGGTTCGCTCTGGGTCGTGAACACACCGAACAGGGGCGTCATGTACTTTGCATGCTCGATGGTGACACGGCGGTCCGTCGGTATGCCGGGATCAAGGTTTTCCATGTCACGGTAGGTGAACGTCACCGTGCCGCCTTCGGAGACCTGCAACTCCGAGTCGCGCTGTGGCTTACCCTCCACGGGAAAGATCCGACCGATGAATCGGCCGCTATTCGGCTCGGTCTCTATCGCCTTCAATTGGGTCTTGGCACCTTCACTGGTTATGGCCACGAAATCAATCAGATCGGGTTCCGGGCCCCGGTCCATGTCAATATCATCGATCACCACGGCAATCGCATCGCCCAAATTGAACCGGCGAATGGGCGATAGCTGCAACTGGCGCCCTTTCTCGGTCGTGCTATAGTTTAAGAACGAAGCGCTTATCGAGGCCGTGTTGAACGCGACCCCCAGGCTCGCCTTGAACTGCGTACGACCCGGGGTGGCCGGTACGGGGTCCTCGTAGAACGCCACGATCTGGTCGCGAGGCAACACCTCGAGTTGCGCGTTATCGCGCAGCTTCATGAAGTCCTGCGCGACTGGCAGGTATGCCTTGCCGTCGCGCCCTTGCGCGGTCACCTTGCCGATCCCCGGCGCCATGCCCTGGAAACCGTAAATCGAGAGCCGGACAATCCGCGCCTGCGTTTGATCCCCGAATGCGATCGACACGCCGCCAGCCACGTTGGTGATGCTTGCCGGCTGCGGCAACAGGGCCTGCACACCGGCGGGGAATGTGGCCGGATCAAACATGCTGTCCGGACAGGGCTGCC
Source organism: uncultured Victivallales bacterium (assembly GCA_964652765.1). Classification (GTDB taxonomy): domain Bacteria; phylum Verrucomicrobiota; class Kiritimatiellia; order UBA8416; family UBA8416; genus UBA8416. The sequence continues at coordinate 10,135 of CAZZBA010000061.1, forward strand.
ATGCATCGCTGTCCTGCGCCGCGCACTGAAGAACCGGGCTGCTGTTCAAGAGCGCCTCGCGAGTACCGCGACGCCAGACCTGGACGTCATGCAATCCCGGCTGGAATTCGCGCGTCATCATCAGGGGCTGCAGGGGGTCATCGCCGGACGGCTGGCCATCAATCAGGAAGATCGTGCCCGCAGGCGTGCCCCCTGTCAGGTTAAACCGCCGCGTCGCGAGATCCGGCTGATAGAAGAGTGCCCGGAATCGCATCAGCACCGTCTGGTTGCCGGGGCCTTCAACAAGCGGCAGCTTACCTGTAGAAAGTCCGGGGACTTTGGCGGCCAGATAGTTGCACGACGGGCGGATAGACGTGATCTCCATGTTCTCCACCCAGTCCGAGGGCAACGATCGCCCCGTCGTGGTCGATGCCGCCATACCGCCAGGGCCGACGGCGAACGAACTGACCCTGGGATGACCATCCCAGGGGACGGTATTGCCCGGGTAGCGCAACCGGGTCTCCCAGTCACGACCATTCAAGGACGTCTGGAGGACGAAATGCGTCAGCGCCGCATCATCGGATAACCACTGCATGGTCATGGTGCCGAGCGGCACGTTGTCATTGAAATCGACCCCGAACGTGCGTGCCTTCTCCTTATCGCCCGCATTACCGAGCCAGCCGGGATAGACTTCCGCGCTGATCGACATATTCGGGTCACGTCCTGTGGCACTTTCGGAGGCAAAGGCCATTGCCTGTGCGCCAGCGGTGGGAATGACACCGGTAAACTCCCCGGTGTAGGGCCCCGTCTCCTTCAACATCAAACGACGGACAACGTCCCCGCTGGACACTTCGATCCGAACGGGAAGCTCATCGCGCTGGTTGGTTTTACTCTGATCCGGATCAATCACCCGCAGGTAGACCGGATTACCCGGCCTGACGGTTCCGGTGCCCAGCTGGCGCTGCGCGCTCGAGAGACTCAGCTCCTCAATCGGGATCTCGCGTTCGCCTGCACGCGGCGGCAAGGCACCGGCCGAGAAGGCAAGCTCGGCATCGGTCGCAATCGTGATCACAGTACCCGGATCAGGCGGCAGCTTCTTCATCTTGTCGCGAAAGCGTTGCGAGTACCCGAAACGGATCTCGTCCTCGCCGATAACCTGCAAAGTCTTATCGCCAGGAACCGGTGGGCCGAGGGTGGTGGAGATTTCAGCACGGAAACGCTCCACATCATCACCTAACTGGTGCAACATGAGTCGCTCGCGATCGCCGGACTTCGTCCAGACATCGACCTCGATATCGGTCCCCACGCCGGAAACACTGAGCGTCGGATCCAGCAGGTTGATTTTCAGAACCTCACCCGGCACCATCACTTTGTTTGCACGCGTAATACCGATCTCGACCTCACTGGCCTCGACCAGCCGTCGCATCTGGATCTGGATCTTGCCGCGCAGGAGCATGGCATCCGCATGCGCCGGTTCACGGCGCAAGACGTCATCGATCTCACTCATGGCTTCCTTGTAGGACTCCTGCTCCATCAGGACCTCGGCCCGTGCATAGTGCAGGAGCGCCTGGGACTCCGGTATATTCTTGCGCAGCAAACTATCTATTTCCTTGAGCGCGGCCCCGAAGTCGCGAGACATCCGATCGATGGTTACCGATCCCAGCGCCGCCCGGAGCTGTATCTCGGCCCCCTCGAACTCGCGCGCATCCGCCACCTGGCGATACCAGGCGCGCGCGGCGGGCAGGGCACCCCGGCGCAGCGCGATATCGGCATAGGCCAGTTTCAATTCCGCATCCTCCTGCAGACTGAGCAACCCGCTTTCCTCGCGCGCCCATTTCGTCAGCTCACTGAAGATCGACTCGGCGGCATCTGTCCGGTTATCCGCGATCGTACGCTTCAGCAGCCAGACCACGTAGTCAACCGAGAGCTGGCGCAACAGCGGCGGTCCGTCCTGCTTATCCGGCGCGGTCATCAGGAGGGCACTGTTATCGGTGTATAACTTCCAGGCCTCACCATGATTGCCCCGCAAAAAGGCAGCATTGGATTGAAAGATTGCATAAGCCGGGTGTTTCGCATCAACGGGGATTTCCACGATGCCGATTTTGGTGGAAGCGCTACCCGCCAGCGCGCGCAGGGTTTCGGCGCGGGCCTGTCCGCCATTGCGCGTATCGCCGGGATCCACACTAGCGAACTTTCCCTGCAACCCGATGCGCGCAACCGCGAGCGCAACCGATGACTTCCCGGCCGCCTGGGCGGCCTCCGCAAAAGCAATCATTTTCCCGGCATTCCGCGTATCGTCATCAATGGCCCGCCAAAACGCAGACACATAGGGGACGACCTCACCCCACGTTCCGGATTTCTGCGCATCGTCCAAAAGACGTTCCACCAATTGCCCATAGCCCTGCCCTCGCGGGTAGCCGCCCAACGGCGCGAGTTGGCCAAAGAGGGACATGA
>CAZZBA010000061.1:12667-15729 GCA_964652765.1 uncultured Victivallales bacterium
CCCTGCCCTCGCGGGTAGCCGCCCAACGGCGCGAGTTGGCCAAAGAGGGACATGACCAGCTTGCGCGTGTTGCCAGTCCACTCAGGCGACGCGGAAACCTCTTGCAGCCCGAGCACCGTAACCAGCTCCGAGGCCTGGCTGGCGCGTTGCAAAACCGTCTTCAATGCCGTTTCCACCTCCAGGGGGGGCGCGTTTTTCGGTAATGCCAGCAGCTCCTGGCTGACGACCGCCGGATCGGCTGCGGATCGGTCCGCCGGCGCAATTGGCCCGGCGGGCGGCACCGTCGGCGGCGGCAAGCCAGCCCCAGGCGCTGTTGGTTTCTTGACCGTGGCCTGCTGCTTGCTGAACGCATCCCGGTACTTGCCTAGAAGCGTGTCCTGACTGGCACCGGCACGGTCAAGGCCTGAGTCCAAGACCAGCTTGACCATGCTCGCGGCATCCGCGAAACGCCAGATCTCGGACTTCATCATCGAATCCAGCAGCGGCACCATTTCTTTGGAGCCAGTCGCCGCCATCGCCCGGATCAGGGCGGCATGACCTTGCGGATTCCGAAGCAAGTGCGGTGCCAATTCACGGGCCGTTTCGACGGTCATAGCCTTATCCCAGAGCGCCACTTCCGGAGCGTCATCCGCATTGAATACGGCCGGGAAACGCGGAACCAGCGACCAGGCTGCCGCTGGCGATATAAACTTGGCCACCGGGATCTGGCCGCCACGCGTAGCGAGTTCCACCTTCAGCAGCGCCTTGCCCTGCTCGAGCGGCAAGTGCTGCAAGGCCTCCAGGAATGGCTGCGCCTTGAGTTCGCGCTGCGCATAGAGGTTGCGCCCCCTTGACCCGGAATGGTTTTGCCACGTCTTGATAATCATTTTGGCACCTTCCAGCGGTTCAACCGCCAGCAGTGCACGGGCGGCCGGCTGGGTTTCGACCACCAGCGCGTCCAACTGTGCCTGGCTCGCCTTGCCTGCGGCGGCGGCTGCAAGGTCCTGACCGTATCGGATGGCCGCCTTGTTCCAGTCCCAGCGCGCCTTTAAACGGGGCTCATTCCGCACCACCGCAACAAGCTTTTCAAGCGCCTCAACCGTGGCGTCCGGCAGCGGTTCATAGGTTTCCAAGCGCGTCAGTAACGACGCCATGAACCCGGCATACGGATCGGGATTCTCCTTGGGATTCGCATGGATCGCCGCCAGGCGTTCGGCCAGTGCCCCAAAATCGTTACGCCGCTGGGCTTCACGCATGAACCAATGGTCGAACTGACTGACGCGGCCATACTGGCGCAAACGGATACCTTCCGTGCGCATGAACAGGTAGGCCGATTCGGTGTCGCGCATATCGTCGATCAAAAGGCGATAGGTCTGCGGCACCACCAGGGCCGCCAGCCTGGGATCGATCGCCTTATCCGCAAGGATCTTGCGATAGAAGACCAGGGCATCCGACCACTCCCCGGAATACTGGTGTGCCTGGCCGACATAGAACAACAACGCCGGCGAGCTGGACGTATTCGCCGACAGCCACGTTCGCACCACCGCCAGGACCTCTGACTCGCGATGTTCATCGATGCCCGCCTTCAGCAGCGCCGTAACCATGGCCTCGCTCTGATTGCCGGCCTTCTCGAAGGCGGCCATCTGATCATCAAAAGCCGTGGCCGAAGCGGTATCGACCCTGCCCAAAACCAGACAGGTGACCACGAGCGTCGCGACACGCAACGAAGCCTGGGGAACAATGGCCAGCGCCCAATGCCTGAAAGATACTCCTATCATTGCCCTTCCTCCAAACGCTTACGTTCTATATTTGATTCCACATTGAGCAGTTTTTCGGAGGAAAGCTGCCCACGGGCAAAAGCGGCCCATTTGCTCTCCGGAAAGTCATACGTCAACCGCTTGAAGGCGGAATATGCCGCCATGGGTTCGTTCAGGCGATCATAGCACATCCCGCCCCAGTACAGGGCTTCCGAACGTATATCGGGTCCGTTGTAGGACTCGTTGTCAAACACGCGCTTCAATACATTCACTGCATCGCGATTCATCCCGGCACGCATGTAAGCCTGCCCGGCCCGCAGGCCGCCCGCCCCAGCCAACTCATGACTGGGGAACCGGCTCAGCAAGCGACTGAATATCTCGGCCGATTTGATATACTCACCGACGTAAATCCGCTCCAAGGCACCGGCTTGCGAGAGGGCGTCCGCATCCCCGGTCTGCGCAAGCAGTTTTTTCGCCTGCTCCTCGTACGCGGAGGCCTTGCGCAGGAAATGCGCGCCCAGGCGCGCCATGGCCAAGGCGAGGTATTCGGAGTCAGGATACTTGTACGCCAACTTCACATACTCCTGCGCCGCAATGTCCGGTTCATTCAGGGCCTCGTAAACCGTCGCAATCATAAACTGGGCCTTGGAGGCGGGTAGCGTCTCGCCATATCTCTGGGTGACACGCATATAGCGCGCGAGTGCCGCCCGGTAGCGCTCCTGCTGCAGTTTTGGATCACTGGTCGCCTCAGCCTCTTCCTGGGTCAGATTGGCCAGCATGTATTCCGACTGGGCGCGGGTGGTCGGATCGTGGAACATTTCCATGGCTTTCTGCAGCAAATCCTTGACCCGCGCATACTCATCGGCCGCCAACGCTTCCTGGCCGAGCCTACGATGCCGCTTGGCCATTTCGAGATACGCCTCCGCCAACCCGAACTGCGTGCGCATGGCCATATCCTCGTCGGTATACTTTTTGGAGAACGGCCGTAGCGTGGCATCGGCTCCCTTGTTCAGGCGCAGCATCCGGGATTCGGTATTGACACCGTTCGCGTCGGTATAGCGCATGGCGACCACGTCGCCATAAACCACCGGCATACCATCCTGGAGGACATTGTAGGCAGGCTGGTTCGTAATGACGCTGCCATCAGCCGCAACCTGGGGGGTGGGCGTGGCTTCCTGTTTGCTGGCATAGCGCAACTGGATACGCCCGCGGAAGACACCACTATGCGTATCGACTTCCGGCAGTTCGGCCATGTATTTCGCGCCTGACTTCGCTTGTACCAACACCTTAACCGTATCGCTCAGATCGCTGACGTCCGCGCCAAGA
>CAZZBA010000062.1:0-9898 GCA_964652765.1 uncultured Victivallales bacterium
CCGTGTCCCAGACAAAATATGCATTCGCCTCGCCACCGGCAATCAGCTTGCCCTGCAGCGTAACCGTTCCATACGCGGCATTCGTGCCCCCGCCGGCAGTGGATGCCTGCGGAGCGCCTTTCGTGCCGAATTCCATAGCCGGGGTAGCCCAGATGTTCGTCAGCGCGTTGGTGGCCATGAACGCATAGTAATAGGTTCTGCCCTGCATCAGCCCTGTCAACGAAAGACTCAGCGGCTGCCCTACGACATTCGTGTACGTCCCGACAGGGCCATTGACTGCGGCACTATCCGCCAGCCAGGCCGCGGCACTGGCGTTGTTGTTGGTGCTCCAGTAGGCTTTTACATTGAACAGGGCCCCATAGGAATCCAGCTCGCCGAGGATGCCCACGGAGGTTGCCGCGACATTGGTCACGGTCGTATTGCGAACCTCCAGATCGGCGCCTGGCGTGACCTCATAGCGCACCACGACAATGCCGGAGCCACCGGCAGCGCCAGCACGATTGGTGCTTCCCGCGTTGATGAAGGAACCACCGGATCCGCCATTACCCGTGTTCGTGGCGCCGTTCTGGTAGAATATAACGCTTTGCTGTCCACCCGCACCACCAACCGCATAGGTTGCTGCCGAGCCGGTCGCCATTGACGATACCAACCCCGCGCCAGCGGTCAGTGTCCCGCCAGCACCACCGGCCCCGCCGCCGCCACCACCACGATTCGCATTGCCAGCACCCGACCCGCCGACAAAACCTTGACCGGATACAGGGAGCCCCCCTGCTCCGCTCGTTGACCCGCCGCCGCCACCGGAACCGCCAGCCCGGCCCGCCATGCTCAGATTCTGTCCGCCACCACCACCGCCGCTGGCGGAAAGACCGAAGGCGGAGGAATTGACGCCATTGGCGCCACGTGCATTAACGCCACCCGCGCCGCCGGCACCAACAGCAACCGCATAAACCGAGGAGGAAAGGCTCGTGGTTCCCGTCAGCAGGCCGCCAGCACCGCCACCACCGGCACCCGCGCCGGTGGACACACCACCGCCACCACCGCCGCCAGCCACGATCAGGTATTCCACATCAAGACCAGCCGGGACGGTAAAAGAGCTGCCGTCCGTGAAGACATGCGCATACCACAGCCTGCCGGCCCCGTCGGTGTATAGGTTGGTAGTCGTACCACCGGATGCCAGCGGATGCGGCGTCTCTGAGGGCAGCGTCCAGAAGGACTGAACCCCTGACCAGGCCTCACCGTAGACATTCTGCACGTATACGCGGTAACGGTACTGGACACCGTACACAAACCCCGTGACGCTGGCCGCGAACAGTTCGCCTTCGGTCACAGGGCCGGCCGCCGCCATATGCGTCCAGGCGTTCGTACCGCCAGTGCCTTTGTCCGTCGTATCCCAGCAGACATAGGCAGTCGCTTCGAAGCCCGCCGTCAGCAGGCCCTGCAACGCGGCGGTGCCCGCCACGATATTGCTGGCACCGGCGCTGTTATCCACGGCCGGAGCCCCCTGCGTGGTGAAAGATGTGTTCGGGGTTGCCCAGATATTGGTCGCCACGTTCGTCGCCACAAACGTGTAGTAATACGTCGTGTCGGCGCTCAACCCGGAGGCCGCGTGACCGACGGATTGCCCCGTGACATTGGTATATCCGCCCAGGCTCGCGCTCACTGCGGCACCATCCGCCAGCCAGGCCGCTGCACCGGCATTGTTATTCGTGCTCCAGTAGGCCTTGACCGTGAAGACCGACCGCGGCGCCTCCAGCGTGCCGCGCAACGTGGCCGAGGTCTGCGTGATGTTCGTGGCCGAGATTCCCGCGATCCCGATGAGCGGGGTACCGGCGAGCTGCGGGACCGTCGACGTGAAGGATTGCACACTGGACCAGGACGACCCGATCACATTCTCGGCGTAGATACGGTAATGATAACGGATGCCATAGGTCAAGCTCGCCAGCGACGTGGCAAAGCCCATATTTTGGGTGACCGTGCCTATAGCCACCGAATGCCCCCAGGCACCAATGCTGTTGGTACCCTGGTCCGCCGTGCCCCACACAAACGTCGTCTCGGCAAACGAACCCGCTGTCAGCAGGCCTGCCAGCGTCGCGGTGCCATCGCCTGTTGCCGACGCACCCGGGTTCGACAACACCGGCGGGCCGACGGTCTCGAAGGAGGCGTTTGTCCTCCAGACCACATCAACGCTATTCGATGCCGAGAAAGTGAAATAATAGAGGGTATTGGCGGCCAGGGAGATCAGCCCGCGCTGCAGGGTCCGCGCCACGGTATTGGAATAGGTGCCCACAATCGCGGACGATGCATCGGCATCAACCAGCCAAGCCGCCCCATTGGCATTATTGTTCGTGCTCCAATACGCGCGCACCGTGCGGGTGGAGTAGGCTGCATCCAGATTGCCGCGCAAGACTGCGCTAGACTCGGTAATGTCGCGACTCGAGAGATCGTAGACCTCATCATTTCCCACGATCACCGTCAGGATGCCTGCCCCACTGAAGGTCGCGCTCTCATACTGCGCACCACTCCCGCTGGCACCATGTGTGCCGCGCGGCTGGATGACACCATCCACATAAAGCTGGAAGACGGCCTCATTGGAGGCTAGCACCACCTTGGCGGCCGATGTGGAGTCCTTCGCCCCGTTCAGGTAGAGATGCGCGGTATCCGCCAAGGTATTCGTCAGGCCGGATGCCAGATAGAGCGTGGCGTTGGTGTTGATGGTGACATTGCCTGCGCCGAATGCCCCGTTGGCATTGGCATAGACACGATGCCCTGCCGCGGCGACATCGCGCGTGGCCACGCCCCCGGTCAGCGTGCTGGCTGCATTCAGGCGGAATTGATTGCCGCTGTCACCACCGAGCGTCAGCTTGCCACTGCCACTGATACCGGCGTTGAAGGTCACACTATTGCCGCTGGAGCTACCGAGCACTTCGGCATTGCCCAGCATGACGAGACTGGAATTGATACCGCCCGTGGTGAAAGCCCGCAGGACACTGTCGCTGTTGAGGTATATCTGCTTACCCGTCCCCGGCAGCACGGCCGCCGTAGCCGCCGAAGCGAATTGCAGGGAGCTGTTGGCATCGAGCGTGAGATTGCCAGTATACGCGGGAGGCGCCGAGCCGACCACGGCCGCGACCCCGGTGGCGATACGCGGGCTCTCGTCGCCGGTGGGTACGACATTATTCGTCCAGTTGGCAGCCGTATTCCAGGAGTCCGCCCCGGCATTGTTGGTCATGATGGTCGCACCAAAGGTCTGGCCCGTAACGACCGCGCTCCAGGCGGTCTCGTTGCCATAGACATCGCGCGCCTTGACGCGGTAGCCGTATTCCGTGCCGGCAACCAACGCGGTATTGGTCCAGAGAGTACCGCTGCGCCAGCCGGATTGCACCAGTGTATCCGTATTCTCGAATAGATAGGTGATCGGCGTCACGCCATTGGTCACCGTCGCCGCCGTCATCTTGATGGCGTATTTGCTGACCGCGCCGGGCGCAACGGCAAACGCCATCGGGTCGGGCAATACCGGCGGGGCGTCGATTGTAGCCGCGAGACGCACATTGTCGACGCCCATCACATAATGCCAGTCACCGGATTGATAGATCACCCGGATCCCCAGCGGTTGGCCGATCGCGGCATGATTGGTCGGGGAGTTAAAGATGATGAGGTCCGAACGGTCGGCGAAATCGTGCATCCCGATCGGCCAGCCAGCAGCGACCGAGGCCAGAATCGTCGAGCCCGCCAGCAACTCGACCCGGTAGTAGATCCCTCCCTGGGCCCATTCGGCGGCAACGTTGAAGGTAACCACGTAGGTAGCGTCCCCCTCCAACTTCTCTTGTATATTGGTCGTCTGGATGTAGCGATCAGACCAGACGTATGCGCTTTGCTGGCCGAACGGAGTCACCATCGAGAGGGTATCCTCGTTCCAAAGCCCGCTGCGTGAGTCTGATGCCCCGGTAAGCTGATTCCGGATCGCCCAGCCCGGAATCGAGCGTTCGATGCGTCCTGAGATCACAGGGGACTCGAAGCTGTCGTAGAAAATCGTACGCAAGGCCGGTGAGCCGGAAACCTCGTCAGAGGGCATGCTCTGATAGGTATCGGCGTAGGCGATAACCCGATAGTAGTACGTCACGGCATTGGCGGCACTGGTATCCGCATAGCTATTGGCGACCGGCGTGGCGATCGTCGTATAGGGGCCGCCAGCGACGGTCCCGCGCTGGACATGGTAGTTGGTGGCCCCGGCATAGGCCGTCCAGTCCAAGGTGACCTGGCCGATGCCCTCCGTTACCGCCAGCCCCATGACCTTGGACCGGGGGGTCGCCGAGGTAGGTAGCGAGTTATTCCCCTCCCCGATCACATTCCTGGCAGAAACGACATAATAATACGTGATGTCGTTCAGGGCGGAGCTGTCGACATAACTGGTCCCAGCCAGCGAGGCGATCACGGTATAGGGACCGCCGGGGTTCGTCCCGCGTTTGAGGCGATAGGTGATGGCCCCCTGCGCCGACGACCAGCTCAACGCGACACGCGCTTCAGTTGCAACCGCCACCAGGCCGGTCGGCGTCGACGGCGGGCCATACCCGATACCGATGTCGTCGATCGTGACCTGCCCGTCAACACTGAACCCACCGAAATGCGGTACGGTGGCATCATAAAAACCAAAACCCTGCAGAACGGGGGTGCCGTTGACCTCTAAATCCCAGGTCTTGGCGTAGTGATCCGCAAAGACACGGAACTGCGACCATGCGTTGGTCGCCAGGACCACGACAGCACCCATATTGGTCGCGGTCGTCCCATCGAAGGCGACGATATGCCCGGCATCCGACACGTAGAAGGCGTAGGAACTGCCCGCTGGCGGGGTAGGCTCGTGCTGTGCCCGGACCGGTTTGGCACTCCACTCCAGCAACACATTCATCGGTTCGTTGGTAAAGTCGTGCGAGATTTCGGCACCCAGACGTGTGCTGCTAGCCGCCTTGCTGCTGCCGCCGTAGGTATCGTTCGTCTGCACGGCATGATAGAGAGACTCCCAGCCACGCTGCCCGTCGAGATTCCCGACCGTACGGTGCTCGAACGACTCGCTGAAGGGAATCACCCGCATATGCGCCGGATCGGTCAGGATCGTATAGGTCGTCGTCTCGACAGCCCCGGGGAGCGCATTCACTATATTCGTCAGCGCAAAGACCAGGGTATCGTCGTGCTCGGCATAACTGAAATCGTCATGGTTGATCGTGAACGAGAATGTCTTGACCGTCTCGCCCGGCATGAAGGTCAGGGAGCCGTCCCCCGCGTTGTAGTCGTAAATCTGCATCGCCGTGCCATCGGCGTTGAGTACGTAACCGACTGTAATGCTTTGCACGGAGGCCCAGCTCAGCGATACGGTAACGGTAACCTCAGCCACGCCCTCACTGATCTCGACGGTATCGGTCTGGAATGAGACGAACGGGATATTGAAGGGCGACTCGGTGTTGACAACCACATCGTCGACATGCACGACCGCCGTGCCGGAGGAGGCGATCCGGACCTCGTCATAGCCGGCACCGAGCGGCGTCTCGCGGAAGGCGAGGCCCGTACGAACCGGTGTCCCGTTCACATAGAGGGCCCAGGTCCGCGTGACATAATCCGACTGTACCGTGAAACGCGACCAGGCGGCGGCATTCGTCACCGACGCGACGTTTGTAGTGGCCGCCCCGTCGTACGCCATGATCGCGCCGGTCGCATCCACGGAAAAAACGGCATGACCGCCCCCGGCATCCACGGTCGCCGACCCGCTGCCAGAGACGACCGGAACCATCCACAAATCCGTCCACACGTTCGTCTGGCCATCCATGAAGAGTTTGAAGAACTCGCCGCCAGACGCAATCGCGACCCCTTGGATCCCGCTGCTGCCGGGAGCGGTGTTCTGGGCGGAGGACGAAACGCTGGCACCCTTGGCAAACCACTTGTTCTGCCCGTTGAGATTCCCTTCGGTGATAGTGACCGTCTGGCCGTCGAGCGTGCGCGTTTCGAAGATCTCGATCATCGGGATGGCATGCGCGGAGATACCCCCCTCGAATACGCGCACCTTGTCCAGCACAGTGCGCCCATCAGCCGTGTTGTCGATGAACCCGACTTCCTTGAGTCCGTCGTAATCCTTGTACCAGCCATCATGCAGCATGTGGGTAAAATTCGTCATACTGCTGCCAAAGTGAGTCTTGAAAAGGGCGAAATTGGTCACCACCTGCTCGTTGCCGACCCACAGGGACCAGCGTTTGGTTACGTAGTCCGCCGTCACCGTCATCGGGGTCGGATTCGTGATCGGGGTGTGCGTCAGGTTCTTGAGCACGCTGCCGTTGTAGGCGCTGACCAGGCCATCATCTTTAACAAAGTAGCGCACGGCGGTCATCATCGTGTAGTAGGAACCACGATTCTCGTAATTCCAGCGCCCCGCGTGCCAGAACATCGTGCCGAACCGCGAGGAAGTCGTCAGCTCATTCGTCGGCGCAGAGGCATTGCTCAAGTCCAGCAGGTAGCGCGCCGTGACGACCGTGGGCTTGTCGTACAAGCCGCTGCTGGTGGGCCAGCCGACACCGGGCTGTTTGGTGTAGTCACCAAACTTGTTCAACAGGGATCGCCCGGTTAGCTGGCCGAGGCTGTTGGAGGCCACCGCCTGGCCGCCGGGATGGCCGGTCCAGCCATGATACGGAGTGGGCAGGATTCCATAGCCCGGCGCATTGGTATAAACCGACCAGCCGTTGGTTCCGGCGAGCGCGGTGGCATCCGCGTAGTTGAAGTTGTCATGATAGGGAAGCGCAGAGAACGCACCCAGGGCTGGCAACACGCGCAAGCAGCAGACGCAGGCCAGGAAAATGGCCGCCCACCCACCTTGAGAAATGATCTTCATGCCCACATCCTGTCTGTATGGCTACTTCACGTAGAAGAAATGAACGCCGCGCGTCTCCTCCAGCCCACGGCGTCGGTTCAGCTGATACTGGTAGTCCTTGAATACCCAGCCACTACTCGCCTCTTGAACGAATTTCCCTTCGAACTTGAAATCCCTCAAGAGCCCAAGCTGGTTGGACACGGCCACCTGATCCATCAACAGTTCCGACATCAGGTGCAGGCCGGCAGCCCGGTTACTCCAGCGATTCGTGCCACTACCGCCTTCGATCGCCACGATCTCGGGAATCGTCTTCTGCAACATGGTCGCCTCCCCAGAGGCATATTTGTGCGAACGGTCCCACCATCGCTCTTCCGCCAGCCCCTGGAGGTTACGCAGGGCCTGGTCGCAATCCGTGCCCGGGAACAAACCGAGAATCCCGATCGGTCCCGTCACATATTTCGCATACACCTTGTCAACACTACTGCCGACAGGACTCAATATGGACATCGGCTCCGCCCGCGGAATACCGACGGTTGCAATTCCCGACATGTTTACCCCGCTACTTGTCCGCGCGTTGAAAGCGGCCGCGATCGCGTTAGCCGTCGCCGGAGTAATGGGACTGTGGCGATCGACGATGGCATGGATGGCATCCCAGTAGGCATGGATTTTGAAATCATCGGCGAACGTGACAACCCCCTCCACCGTCGATGAAACGTTGGTCATGAACTGATTGAAGAGCATGACCAGATCGCTTTCGGCACCCACCGCCCGGTACACATCGAGAGCGGCAATGGTCACAAAGTCATTGTCATGAATCAGGAAATCGGCAGCGAGGGGCTTGGCCGCCGAAACCGCGCGTCCCGCCAGCACATGCAGAATGCCGCCGATCCGCACCTGGTCATTGCTCGATACGGCGACAGGCAACGCATCCAGCCACTGTTGATCCGTGCTGTACGCGGTGTTGGTCCCGAGCTCCACAGCCCCCCTGTAAAGTCGCCAGTGCGTACCGGCAATCGGCGAGCGATACCCGACATAGTTGACAATATCGTCGAATGGATTGGTATTCCCGGTATGCTTCACAATCTTATCGAGGGTGACCGCGCGGAAAAGATCATCGTCCGGTTTCTGATCCATCAGGCCGCGCAGGTCAACCAGCGAGGAAACCGGCGTGATATTATCGGCAATCAGATTCCGGAACCAGTAGAGGGTCGGATTTGTCGCGGGCAGATAGAAATCCAGATATTCATCCACATTGATATATCGCTCGTAGTTGAAGTTCACCGCCTTGAGGCGCCGCAGGTAATTGGTGTAGATAAGGGCTTGCTGTCCATACCGCTTCCACTCGTCACTTGTAACCAGCGAGGGACCGCTATTCTCATACCCGCAACGGACCATCCATGTGTACATCCCCTCGCCGATCGGAGGCTGGGCGAGAATTGAGGTAGCGTCATATGATAATGCATAGGTTTCTGCCACGCGCAGTATGGAATCGGCAAATCGGGCTAACAGAGGCATTGGCCAATAGCGAACGCGCTGACTGTCGACGAACCATCCGACATTCCCTGAATCCGGTGACAAGATTACCTCGACCGCACCAAAATAATTGGTCATTTCCGCCTCGGAAAATCCATTCGTGCTCATCGTGTAGATGGATGCCGAGTAAGACCCCACCAGCAGCATATCGAAGGGCTTCGCGCGATCGAACTGGGAAATCGCTTCGAGTATCTTGAATCGCGAGGCTTGGTTTGTTTTTATACCATAATCGCAGGCGCCATAGTTCAAGACATAACCATTGGTCGGAGAGTACCAGTTATCCACCGTGGATATGACCGCCTCGCGCCCCGCCGCATCCAGTGCCCGCAGTGCCGCGACACGCGCCGTGTCGAGTTCGGCGGCATCCTCGACCATCGTAATCAAGTCAGCGCGAAGGGCCGCATTGGTAACCATACGGATCTGCAATTCATCGGCCATCTTGAAGGCGACTTTGGGTGCAAAATTACGCAAATGACCAACCAGCTCTCCATTAGAGAGATGACTGACCGTGGCACCACCGGGTTCGTACTGTTGCCCGATTCGCACCTGTTCCATCTCCTCGGCAGTCAACCAGAAATTCGTGCCATACCCGGCTCCCGTGGCATCAATCGATGTGTTGGGTATGGCGAGCTGCAAAGCGTAAGCCCCTGTGGCGTGGCCATTTTGCCGGCCACCTCCGCGACCCTCCTGCGCCTGCGACTGGAACCACCCTTCCGGTTGGCGACGCATCGTAAGAGACGACTGATAGTAGGGAGAGTTACCCAACCGGTTGGTCTGCACAAACGACACTAGATCGGGCCCCCCGATATTGGCAGCCAGCGGACCCCAGGCATGATTGAACTCATTGCCGGTATGCCCCCAATCCCGCCAGCCATACGTGGAGGTCATCATGGCAAACCACTTGGCCGCTTCCACATCTCCCAGCGCACGGAAAACATGCGCCGCAATCCCCATGCGCCCGTTTGAATCCGTTACGTACCACACGGGGGGATTAAACCCGTAATTGATCGAGCCAATGCCGACATGCGCCCGGAAGAACTCAGCCGATTTTTGAATGGAGGCATCGATCTCAGGGTGATCCACCCCGCATTTCTTGGCCAGTGCCATCGCATAGAGCGATACAAGCCCGGCAGCGTTGACGGCACCATACCCTGGCAACGTCCCATGCAGCTGGCCACCATTATTGGCCGGGTACGCATAGGTGTGCGACCATTGCCCGCGCCGGTCCTGCCCCTGCGCGAGGAAGAGGGTGATGTTCGTCAGTGCCGGCAGAACGCTCGCATCCGGCGATCCCTCCTTCACGGTATACAAATAGTACTGTGCCAATGTCGCCGCCGCGAAGGACACGTTCCAGTTCCGATCGGCAATCGGACGGTAAATCGAAAGGTTGGTGCGGGTGGCAAACGGCTGGGCCTTCACCCAGGTCTTCGCCCAATTCACGTATTTAGGGATACCCGACCCCAGCATGGCCCACACGGAAAACTCCTGGGTGGGTCCCCCTTGCGGTCCATGGCTGTA
>CAZZBA010000062.1:9908-15714 GCA_964652765.1 uncultured Victivallales bacterium
TTCGTCAGGATCGCCAGCGACTTGTCACAGTTGTACGGGGTTGTCGCTGCAAGAGGCGCATTCGTGATGCCTAATTGAATTGTTTTCGTGGTCGTCGTGCCGTTCGACGGACGATACACCGTTAAATGCAACTGACCATTGCCTGCTTCGGCGGCCGTCACCGCATCCACAAATGCCACCCGCGCATCGCTCGTGAAATTAGTGCCGCCAATCCCGAGAATCACATCGCGGTACTGCATCACGCCGGCGGACGGCGTCCCCGCCCGCACCTCGGTGACCAAGATCTGGCGAGCCACCGAGGTAAGGTTGTACCAGTACATCCACCCTTTCATCCCTGTCGGCCCAAGATAGAAAAACTTCGACTCATCGACGCCTTGCGTCTGGCTTACCAACAAATTGGGTGCTGTCTGTCCGGAGACCTGCGGCACACCGGATAAAACAACCACCAAAAGAACGCAAATGCCGATTATGCTTTTTAAATTCATAGCTTCACCGTCCCAGGAAAAGTGTTCGAGTCCATTCCGCAGACTCCTCCGCTACCAGTTTCACGTTGTCGATCAGCGTCTTGTAGTGCCAGTCGCCGGCCATTTCAAAGCGCACCCCCAGAACCTTGCCAAGATGCGGGTGGGTATCGTCCGTCGTGATCGTCACGGTACCCCCCTCGGACATATCTTTGGTATCGGTCTGCGCACTGGCGGAGGCGATCACATTTGTTCCGGCCAGGATCTGGGCCATGTACCGGTTAAGCGGATCAATCACACCAGCATCATTTGAATTGCCGGCATTGAAGGTGAGCGTATATGTCACGCCGGGCTGTAGCCGATCCGTGATGTTTGTCGTCTTGACGCCCGTCGCCGCCCAGATCGCCACCGCGTTTGTCCCGTAAGGGGTCGTGAATTTCCCGCTATCCTCGCTCCACACGCTCGAATAGGAGCTCTCCCTGCTCCATCCGGCAGGCATGGCACCCAAGAGATTCTCGAAGCTTTCCTCCACGATCACAAACGTTCCGGCCTGGGCTGGCAGGAAAGCGAAAAGAAGCAGAAGGAAAGCGGGTGCCACTGCAATCCGTGTAAACCGATGCGTGCTTGTTCCCATAACCATCATCCTTTCATCTGGCAACGACCCGCCGATTTCGACCACTCCATGGTCAGCAGAACCCCTATAAAAACGCCACTTCTTAAGGAAATACCTGAGACCGATTGCGCTTGTTCCCCGCCAAATTCATCATCAATACGTTGAATTACTTACAAGCCCCTGAATAATGGGTGTGCTGGAAACAGTACCAAAGAATGGCAAGATACAAAAAGAGATAAATACGGATAAAGACAGAGATAAATACGGACACATGGGTGCGAATAGTCGATCCCCCGCCCTCCGGGCATCCATCCTCGGATGGGTGCCCGAAAGGCGGGGTGGGTCACGCAGACGGCTTGGTGCCAAGCCGGAACTGAACCGGGGTGATACCGGTTGCCTGGCGGAAGGAGTGGTGCAGATGACGCGTGGAACGGAATCCCGTCATGGGCGCGATGTCCGTGACGGAAACCGTCGTGGTCCGCAATAACCGCTTGACCGCTTCAAGCCGCCGCCGGACAAGCTCCTGGTTGACCGTACGACCGACGGATTGCCGGAAGCGGCGTTCCAGTTGGCGGGCCGACAGGCCGACCTCCATAGCTACATCGCCGACGGCGACATTCTCCCCGGAGTGCTCCCAGATGAAACCCAGGGCCTTGGCAACCGTCAGATCGCCAAGCGCCAGCACGTCGGTACTCCGGCGCAGCCTGATACCTTCAGGCGGCACCACGACCGGCTCCGCCGGACCGGCTTTACCTTCCATCATGTCACGAAGCAGATGCATGGCCCTTTTCGCGCGTTCAGCCTCATTGAGCATGATCGAGGATAGCGCCACCGGCGTGCGATCACACCAGGTCGTGTTGCCGAATCCCAGGATGGCCACCTCCTCGGGGACATTCAGCCCGACCCGCCTGCAGATCACGCAGAGCTTGGCAGCCATTTCATCGGAATACGTCAGCAGCCCCATGGGCCGGGGCAGTGTCTCCAGCCAGCCCCCGATCTCCTTTACCCTGCGTTCGAAACGGCCAGCAGGCGACTCATCAACCCGATGCCACTTCACCAGATCGTATAACCGGACGCTCACCCCGTATTCCGCTGCAAGGGCGGCATACGCCTTGTAAAGCAAATGCGTGTTGGAATCAGGGCTGTCGGCATTCCAGCCGATATATACAAGATTCTCGAAGGAACGTTCGAGAAAATGCCGCGCGGCAAGCTGGCCGGCAGCCTCGATATCCGGCAGTACGGCAGGCAGCAGATGGTCGTGGATGTTTGCCCTGGAGCCAAGCCTGACCGTCGGACAGCCCAGTTGATGCAACAGCTGGCCCAGCTGCTTGCACCACAGCTCGTCGATCAGGGCTCCCGCAGGGGCTGGATCGTTCGGGAACTCGCCGTAGACAAGCGAATAATCGAGCAGATCCCATTCCCACTCACGGGCCAGCGCCACGATCATGTTCATCATCGGGCTTGCTTCTGTGTCGGACAATGAAACAACGACACGGGGCCGAACCTTTCTAACGAAGTTTGAAATCGGACGCATGCTCATGCGGCCTCAAATAGCAGATCCCATCTTGGCTTGCCAGTGTTTTTTTATGCGATATCACCTATCCTGGTACGCACGCGTCGCAACCCGCTATCAAACCCGCTATCAAGCTTGCATATCCAGGTCCGGCTCCGTTATACTACCGCCCTTAATCGAGCTCGTGACGAATCATTTAAACGGGGCCGCCACTCCGACCGGCGCGGACCTTGCAACTTCGATTGAAAGCATACCGATATGACGACAGCTATACAGGCAGGAAAAAAACGACGCACCGGCAACTACCGGGTCGACATGACCGTGGAGGGCCTCAAGGCCGATTTCGAGCACCACTTGCGCTATACACTGGCCAAGGACCGCTTCACGGCAACCGACAATGACCGCTACTCGGCCCTGGTGCTGGCCGTGCGGGACCGCATGGTCGAGCGCTGGATCGGCACGCAGCAGATCCACCACCGCCAGAACGTCAAGCGTATCTACTACCTTTCGCTCGAATTCCTGATCGGACGGCTGCTCGGCACGAACGTGATCAACATGCAGATGGAGGATCTCTGCCGCGACGCGCTCTCGAGTTTCAATCTCGACTGGAACGACCTGCGCGATTACGAGGTCGATGCCGGTCTCGGCAACGGCGGCCTGGGACGGCTCGCCGCCTGCTTCCTCGATTCCATGTCCACGCTCGACCTGCCGGCCATCGGCTACGGGCTGCGCTATGACTACGGCATCTTCCGCCAGAGGATCGAGAACGGCTACCAGGTCGAGGAGCCGGATCCCTGGCTGCGGCGCGACTACCCCTGGGAAATCGCCCGCCCGGAGTATACCGCGGAAGTGCGTTTCGGCGGCGAGGTGCAAGTCCGCCACACGCCCAGAGGGCTTTGCTACGAATGGATCAATACCCGATCCGTCATGGGGATGCCCTACGACCTGCCGATCTGTGGCTACGGGGATTCGGCAGTCAACACGCTAAGGTTGTGGTCCGCGCGTGCCGCCGACGAGTTCGACCTGGACGACTTCAACCGCGGCTCCTATGTCGCGGCGGTCGAGAACAAGGTGCTGGCGGAGAACCTGACCAAGGTGCTCTACCCGAACGACAACATGCTGGAAGGCAAGGAACTGCGCCTGCGCCAGCAGTATTTCTTCGTCTCCTGCTCTCTGCAGGACATCATCCGCCGCTTCAAGGGTGACAATGACGATTTCAGCAGTTTCCCCGACAAGGCGTTCATCCAGCTCAACGACACGCACCCGACGCTGGTCATCCCGGAACTGATGCGGCTGCTGATGGACATCGAGGGCATGGGCTGGAACCAGGCCTGGAGCATCACGCAGCAATCGGTCGGCTACACCAATCATACCATCCTGCCCGAAGCCATGGAGAAATGGTCGATCAGCCTGGTGGAGCGCCTGCTGCCGCGGCACATGCAGATCATCTACGAGATCAACCGGCACTTCATGCGCGAGGTGGCCACCCGTTACCCCATGGATACGGGGCGGCTCGGACGCATGAGCATCATCGCCGACGGCGACCACCCGCAGGTCCGCATGGCGCATCTGGCCATCGTGGGCTCCTGCTCGGTCAACGGCGTCGCCGAGCTGCATACACGGCTGCTGACCACGGACGTCCTGAAGGATTTCGCGGAACTGTGGCCGGAACGGTTCAACAACAAGACCAACGGCATCACCCCCCGTCGCTGGCTGCTGAAATCCAACCCCGGCCTCTCCGCCCTGATCACCGAGACCATCGGCGACCAATGGCCGACCGCGCTCGAACAGCTCGAGCGCCTGCGTCCCTACGCCGACAAACCGGCATTCCGCAAGCGCTTCCGCGCGATCAAGCAGCAGAACAAGCAGGCACCGGCCGCCTCCATCGCCGCCGAGACCGCCATCACCGTCAGCGCGGACTCGATCTTCGATGTCCAGGTCAAGCGGCTGCACGAGTACAAGCGCCAATTGCTCCTCGCGCTTTACATCGTCATCCTCTACAACCGGATCAAGGACAACCCCGCCCTCGATGTCATCCCGCGCACGTTCATCTTCGCGGCCAAGGCCGCACCGGGGTACGCCATGTCCAAGCTGATCATCAAGCTGATCCACGAGATCGCCGAGGTCATCAACCAGGATCCAGGCATCCAGGGCAAGATCAAGGTGGTCTTCCTGCCGAACTACCGGGTCTCACTCGCCGAAAAGATCATTCCCGCCGCCAATGTCAGCGAGCAGATCTCGCTGGCCGGCACCGAGGCCTCCGGCACCGGAAACATGAAACTGATGCTCAACGGGGCACTGACCATCGGGACCCTCGACGGCGCGAATGTCGAGATCAAGGAAGAGGTCGGCGACGAGAATATCTACATCTTCGGGCTCACGGCCGACGAGGTCAACACCCGCCGCCCCGGCTACAGGCCCTGGGATGTCTACCACCGCGAGGCGGAGATCAAACGCGCCATCGACATGATCAATACCGATTTCTTCTCGATGCTCGAGCCCGGCATCTTCCGCCCGATTGTCCAGGCACTGCTCGACTGGGGCGACCACTACATGCTGCTCGCGGACCTTCCGGCCTATATAGCCGCCCAACAGCGGATCGACACCGAGTACCGGGATACCGACCTCTGGGACCGCAAGGCGATTCTCAATGTGGCCTCTGCCGGCAAGTTCTCGTCCGACCGCACGATCCGCGAGTACGCCGAGGAAATCTGGCACGTGACCCCCTGCCCGGTAAAGGACGCCCCGCCCCTTCCTTCCGATGTCGATGACTGAAGGCGATTGGGTAAAGTCGAAAATCGAAAGTCGAAATTATTAACCAGGAACGAGCAACTCAAAACGCAACGCCCAACGTCCAACATCCAACGTCCAACATCCAACAAAGATGGACTGCGTGGTTGTGGACGGCATTGATCGTGCTGCTGCTGGCGCTGATCCTGCTGCCGTTCCTGGCGGTCGGGAAACCGCTGGAAGCCTGGATGGAAGCGGTCATGGGTAAACTCCACGACCGACCGATGGCCGCCTTCCTGATGGTGGCCGGTTCCCTGGGCAGCGACGTGTTGCTGCCTGTGCCCTCGAGTATTGTCAGTACCCTGGGCGGGGCCGCACTCGGCGCGGCAGGCGGCACGCTGGCATCGTGGCTGGGCATGATGACCAGTTGCCTGCTGGGCTACTGGCTGGGCCGTACCGGCCGCCCGCTCGGACGCGGGCTGGTCGGAT
>CAZZBA010000063.1:0-15615 GCA_964652765.1 uncultured Victivallales bacterium
GCTTAGACGATCCGTATCCGTCTTGTCGATAACTTCATTGAACCTCTTGACAGGGTGCGGGGCGGTGTGGAATAAGAGATGGCATGGCTGAGAATGGCTACATCCTGGCTATTGATCAAGGGACGACCGGCACGACGGTGCTGGTTGTCGACCATGCCGGGCTGGTGCGCGGGCGGGCTACTGCCGAATTCCCGCAATACTATCCGCCGCCGGGGTGGGTAGAGCACGATGCCGGTGAGATCTGGCAGGGCGTCTGCCGCACGGTTGCCGCCGCCTTGCAGGATGCTGGCATCTCCGCCGCCGCCTTGCATGCCATCGGCATCACCAACCAGCGCGAGACCACCGTGCTCTGGCACCGGCGCAGCGGACGCCCGGTCGGGCGCGCGATTGTCTGGCAGGACCGTCGCACGGCCGAGCACTGCCGCGAGCTCAAGCAGGAAGGCCTCGAACCGGATTGGCAGGCCCGTACCGGTCTGCTGATCGATCCCTATTTCTCCGGCACCAAGATCGCCTGGATGCTGGATCATCAGGAGGGGCTGCGCGAACAGGCGGAGGCGGGTGATATCGCGTTCGGCACGATCGACTCCTGGCTGGCCTGGAAACTGTCGGGCGGTGCGCTGCATATCACCGATATCACCAATGCCTCCCGCACCCTGCTGTTCAATATCCACGACTGTAGCTGGGATCCGGCTATCCTCGCCCGCCTGGATATCCCGGAAGCCCTGCTGCCCGCAGTGGTCCCGTCGTCCGCCTGCTACGGGCATACCGATCCGGAGGCCTTCTTCGGGCAGTCGATCCCCGTGGCCGGGATCGCCGGCGACCAGCAGGCGGCTCTTTTCGGTCAGGCCTGCCACCGCCGTGGCCTGGCCAAGAACACCTACGGGACGGGATCGTTCATCCTGCTCAACACCGGCACCGAACCGGTCGTCAGCCGGGAACGGCTGCTCACCACCGTGGCCTGGCAACTGGGGGACGAGCCGGTAGAATACGCGATGGAAGGATCGATCTTCGTGACCGGGGCGGCGGTCCAATGGCTACGCGACGGCCTGGGGATCATAACCTCCGCCGCCGAGACCGAGGCCCTGGCGCTCTCCGTGCCCGATACGGGCGGGGTCTGTTTCGTACCGGCACTGACCGGCATGGGTGCCCCGTACTGGAATCCCGACGCGCGCGGGCTGATCACCGGCTTGACGCGCGGCACGATGCGGGCGCACCTGGTACGGGCCACGCTGGAGAGCATCGCCTTCCAGAGTGCCGATGTGATGGCGGTCATGTGCCGCGACGCGGGTATGGCGCTTGAGGAACTGCGCGCCGATGGCGGGGCGGCGGGTAATGCATTCCTCATGCAGTTCCAGGCGGATTTGCTGGGGGTACCTGTCGATGTGCCCGCGATCAGCGAGACCACCGCACTGGGCGCGGCTTACCTGGCGGGGCTGGGATCCGGATTCTGGGCGGACCGCGATGAACTTGGGCGGAAGTGGAAGCTGGCCCGGCGATACGAGCCGCGGATGGGGGATTCTGAAC
This sequence comes from uncultured Victivallales bacterium, assembly GCA_964652765.1. Taxonomy (GTDB): domain Bacteria; phylum Verrucomicrobiota; class Kiritimatiellia; order UBA8416; family UBA8416; genus UBA8416. Next base: position 1,525 of record CAZZBA010000063.1, read on the forward strand.
GTGCCGGGCACCTCGCGCGATGGCAGCGGGCGGTGTCGCTGGCGATTTCCTAGGAGCGTTATACATCATGGATACTAAACCTCTATTTGATCGCCACGTTCCCGTCATGCGGGATGCGCTTATGCCTGCTGACCTGCGGTGCGAATACCTGATCGATCCGATGGGGATTGATGTTGCCGTCCCGCGTTTCAGTTGGAAACAGGTCGATGCCGATGGAGTGCGCGGCCAGAGGCAAACCGCCTACCAGGTCCGCGCTGCCAGCCGTCCGGAACTGCTCGCCAGCGGACAGGCGGATTTATGGGACAGCGGCGTGGTTTCCTCGTCGCAGTCGGTGCTCGTTCCGTATGGCGGCAGGCCGCTCGCCTCCAGCCAGTTTGTCTTCTGGCAGGTGCGCATCCACGACAAGGATGGTGCCGAGTCCGCCTGGAGCAAGCCCGCGCGTTTCTCCATGGGGCTCCTGTCTGCCGAGGACTGGCAAGGGTCGTGGATTGGCCATCCGGATGCCCCCGACACCCGGCATGCCTGGTATCGGAAGAACCTGACGATCAGGCAACCGATCAGCACGGCGCTCATCCACATCGCCACGCGTGGCTATCATGAGCTCTATGTCAACGGAAAGCGCGTTGGTGATTATGCGCTGGCCCCTGCCGTGTCGCGCCTGGACAAGCGTGTGCTTTACTGTTCCTACGACATCGCCGATTTGCTCCGGACCGGCGATAACACCATTGCCATCTGGCAGGGACCGGGATGGGCCCGCTATGAGTTCTTCAGGCTCCGTCCGGCGCTACGTGTCCAGATGACCGCGACGCTCACGGATGGGCAGGCGCTGCACCTGGCATCGGATGCCACCTGGCGCTGCGAAGCAAGCTCCTCGGAAAACACCGGCGACACCAAGTATAGCGACAACGGAGGCGAGCGGATCGACGCCCGGCGTCATTTCAACGACTGGAATGCCCCGGGCTTCGACGACAGCGGGTGGGCCCATGCGATGGAAACGCCCGTCGAAGTCGCGCTTTCGGCACAGATGATGGAGCCGACCCGGGAGATTGAAACCATCCCGGCCGAATCCATCATGCGCAAGGGCGACGCGTATCGTGTGGACATGGGCAGGAACTTCAGTGGCGGGTTGACGATCCGGCTGCGGGGGCTGGCTTCGGGTGACGAGGTGATGATCCAGGTCTCCAACCGGGAAAGCGAGGTCGAGGATTTCAACCAGCGGTGCTACTTCGTCAGTGCAGGCGCGGGGAACGATGACATCTTCCGGAGCCGCTTCAATTACGTTGCGGGCCGCTACATCACGCTCACGGGGCTGATATCCGAGCCCAGGCCCGACGACATCACCGGCCATGCGCTGAGTACCGATCTCCGTCGCACCGGAGCGTTCGAGTCGTCGCACCCGCTCTTGAATGCCATCTATGCTGCCGATCTCTGGACCTGGCGTGCGAACCTGGTGGAGGGGTTCACCATGGACTGTCCCCACCGTGAACGCCTGGGCTATGGCGAGGTCGCCTTCGCCTGCGCCTGGGGGATTGCCTTTTCCAACTATGATAGCGCTGCGTTCTATACCAAGCACGTCCGCGACTGGTCCGATGTGCAGGAGGAGAACGGCTGGATCCATCACACCGCGCCGCAGATCAACAAGCACTACGGCGGCCCAATGTGGAGCAGTGCCGGGCTCAATATCGCCTGGAGCTTCTATCAGCACTACGGCGACCGTCGCATCCTGGAGCTGACCTACCCGTCGAGCCGGCGCTGGCTCGAATTCCTGCATACCAACGTCAGCGATGGATTGCTGCGCAATTACAACCCGCATTGGGGCAAATTCCTCGGTGACTGGGCAGCCCCCGGACAGCGCCGCGAGCGCGGGGACTCCCCCGAGGCGGAGTACTTCAACAACTGCGTCTATGCCATGAACCTCGCCAGCTTCATCGAGATGGCCGGGACACTCGGGCGGGACGACGACGCGGCGCTATACCGCGAGCGGCTCGACGCGCTGCGTGAGCGGGTGCATGAGGCGTATTACCACCCTGAGCGTCAGATCTACGCCAACGGCACACAGGTGCAGCTCGCCTTCGCGTTGCTCGCGGGCATTACGCCGGAACCGCTGCGTCCGACGATTGCGGCCAGCCTGCAAAAGGAGCTGCGCGCCAAGGCCTATCGCGACATGGGCAGTTCCGGGTTGCCGGTGCTTTTCAAGCACCTCGTCGAGGAGGCGGAGAGTAGCGAGGTCCTCCTTGAGCTTCTCTCCAGTACTGAGGAACCTGGTTACGGGTATTTCCTCAAGCGCGGGGAAAGCACCTGGCCCGAATACTGGAATGTCGATGTCCCGAGCCGGATCCATACCTGTTACACCGGTGTCTCCGCGTGGTTTACCAAGGGGCTCGCGGGCATACGTCCCGATCCCGCCAGTCCGGGGTTCCAGTCTTTCCTGATGAAACCGGTCATTCCCGCTGGCCTGGATTTTGCGGAAGGGGTAGCCGAATCGCCTTACGGCATCATCCGCAGCCGCTGGGAACGGGATGCGGGAAGCGTCAAGCTACGGGTCACGGTTCCGCCCAATTCGCAGGCGACGGTTTATATTCCCGCCGCCAAGGCTACCGATGTCACCGAAGGCGGGCACCCCATCGATTCCGTTGAAGGCGTCGTGTTGCTGCGAATCGAGGCAGGTCATGCCGTGCTGCAGGTCGAGTCCGGCCAGTACCGTTTCGAGTCGAGACAACCGTGAACTCATGAGGATGAAACGAATCCATATTCTTTTGGCGATTCTCGCGCTGGCGATCAGTGCGATCCCGTTCCGGGCGCAATTGCGCCGGCCGGTTGACTTCCGTACAGGCGGTCTTCCGGCAACCATGCCGGATGTCCCGGCCTGGACGCCGGAACTGTATGACTCGATCAAGCAGGAATTGAACAACCTTGAACCGTTCCAAAGTCGAATGTGATTGACGTCCGTTTTGTTATCATGCATGATAATAGCATGAGTATGGGGAACGATATCTCGGAGCAGTTGAAACGCAGGCGCATGGACCTGGGTTTGTCACTGGCGGAGGTTGCCCGCCGGGCAGGGACCTCGGCGGCGACGCTTTCGCGCTATGAGCACGGATGGACACGGTTCGAGACCTATACGCTGCGCAAGCTTGCAGTCGCCTTGAATTGCAATCTCGAGATTGCGCTTGCCCCCATGGATTTACGCAAGCCGCCAGCATGCAGCACAGAGGAGGTGGCGGAGCAAATCGGACGACTGTTCTGGGACCATCCGCTATCCCCCGACGACCTTAAGACGTACCCCGTCTGGGTGGTCGAGCGGGTTCTTGAATACGGCACGCTGGCCGACGTAGAGATTCTGCGCGAGCAGATGGGGCGGCAGGCGTTCCTGGTCACGGCCGCATCCGCCCAGCGCCTGTCGCCCCGGACCGCCAACTTCTGGCGGCAAATGTTGAACATGGAGGGCATCCCATGCACGAGAAAGTACTCCCGCGACACAGCCTGGAACTGTTGACGGACCTGGAGGGGGCCGGATCGCCGCTGTTGTCAGGCTGGACGCTGGCAGGCGGTACCGGCTTGGCCTTCCGTCTGGGGCATCGTATTTCAGAGGATCTGGATTTCTTCCGTACGGATGACCTGGACGTACGGGGTCTGCATGAGGTGCTTGGTGCGCACGGCCGCTACGAGACGTTGCAGGAGGCCGATCATACGCTGACGGTCCTGATCCGGGACACCAAGCTCTCGTTTTTCCGCGTCCGTGATCCGTTCCTGTTCGAGTCTGATGCCTATCGTTTCTTCACCATTGCCTCCGTCGATGACATTGCGCTGATGAAGCTCGCCGCCATCTCGGGCCGCGGCAGCCGCAAGGACTTCGCCGACTTGTACATGATCCTGCAGAAGGTTTCCGCGCTCGAATCCTACTTCGGCATGCTGCCCCGCAAGTATGGCGCAAGCAGGGTTAATACCTACCACATTCTCAAGAGTCTGACCTACTTCGCCGACGCGGAAGCCGAACCCATGCCGCGGATGCTGGTCCCGTTCGACTGGAAGGAATGCAAGGCCTTCTTCATCCGCCAGGCGCGTGCCATCATCCTGCCATAGTTTACGATCCCACCGGCGCATGGCCGGTGGGCGGCAGAGGCTCACCTAATCGCAGATGCGCGGCAACGCCGACGGGAAGTCTGAACTTGCAATTCCATGCTTGGGGGCCTAGCATTCGAAAGTTGCGTCAAATGGCGCGTTGGCGATGATTTGCATGGGCATGAATGCCGGGAAACGGAAGACGAGGACGGTTGTGTTTTATCCTTCTAAAGAAGAGTACATGGCGCTGGCGGCGCGGCATGATGTCGTGCCGGTTTATCGCGAGGCCCTGGCCGATGTGGAGACGCCGGTTTCGGTGTTGCAGCGGTTTGCCGGCAATGAGAATGCATTCCTGTTCGAGAGTCTGGAAGGTGGCGAGACCTGGGGCCGGTATTCGTTCGTCGGTATTGATCCGCAGCTGCTGCTTGAGGTGGACCACCGCCACGGTGCCACCGGTGGGTTCGAGGCCCTGCGCGAGGTCTACAGCGGCTTGCGCGTTGCGGAGATTCCCGGCCTGCCGCGTTTCTTCGGCGGGGCGGTCGGCGTGCTGGGCTACGAGGCGATCGGCGAGTTCGAGCGGATGCCCTCGCCGAAAGCGGGCGACAAGCGGGTGGCCGCGCGCAGCCGGTTCCTCAAGGTGGACAAGCTGATCGTCTTCGACAATGTGCGCCACACGATCAAGGTGGTCTTCTGCACCTCGCCACAGGCGGGCGATGACGTGGCCGCCTGCTACGACGAGACCTGCCGGCAGATCGACGCCGTGATCGCCTCCCTGCCCGAGCACCGGGCCGCGCCGGCCCGCCGGTATCCGCCAGCCGCGTTCGAGACCAACATGACCCCGGAAGCCTTCAAGGGCATGGTCGCGAAGGCGAAGGCGTACATCGTCGAGGGCGATATCATCCAGGCCGTGCTCAGCCAGCGGTTCTCGGCCAGGACCGAGGTCCCGCCGCTGCAGCTCTACCGCGCGCTGCGCCTGACGAATCCCTCGCCCTACACGTTCTTCCTCAAGCTGGGCGAGCAGACGCTGGTCGGCTCCTCGCCGGAGGTGATGGTGCGGCTGACCGGCAACCGTGTCGAGGTGCGCCCGATCGCGGGAACGCGTCCGCGCGGGGCCACCGAGCAGGCGGACCGGGCGCTGGCGGATGAACTGCTTTCCGACGAGAAGGAGAAGGCCGAGCACGTGATGCTGGTGGACCTGGGGCGCAACGATATCGGGCGCGTGGCCGAGCCGGGCAGCGTGCAGGTGACCGACTTCATGGTGATCGAGCGCTACAGCCACGTCATGCACCTGGTCTCGCACGTCGAGGGCATCCTGCGTCGCGAGTTCGACGCGCTCGATGTGCTGAAAGCGACGTTCCCGGCGGGCACCCTTTCCGGGGCCCCCAAGATCCGGGCGATGCAGATCATCCACGAGCTGGAACCCTCGCCGCGCGGGGCCTACGGCGGGGCGGTCGGCTATATCAGCTATACCGGCAACATGGATTTCGCGATCACAATCCGCACGCTGGAAGTCGAGGACGGCGTGGTCTCGGTGCAGGCCGGCGCGGGGATCGTGTACGATTCGGATCCCCAGCGGGAATACGAGGAGACCTGCCACAAATCGCAGGGCATGCGCCGGGCGGTGGAGCTGGCGTTGAACGGACTGGAACTTTAAGCACGGGGAACGCAACGTCTGGAAGGCGTGAACGTCATGATCATACTGATAGATAACTACGATTCGTTCACCTACAACCTGGTGCAGGTGATGATGGGGCAGGGGGCCGATATCCGGGTCTACCGCAATGACGAGATCAGCGTGGAGGCGGTGCAAGCCGCGCGTCCGCAGGGGATTGTCATCTCGCCGGGGCCCTGCACGCCGCTGGAGGCGGGGATCTCGGTGGCGCTGATCAAGGCCATGAGCGGGAAACTGCCGATCCTGGGGGTCTGTCTCGGGCACCAGTCGATCGGCGTGGCCTTCGGTGCCACGGTGGGTCCCGCCAAGGGGATCATGCACGGCAAGACCTCGCTGGTGCGGTTCGACGACGGGCCGCTATGGAAGGGCATGAAGAATCCGTTCGCGGCGGGACGTTACCACTCGCTGGCGATCCTGCCGGAGACGGTGCCGCCGGAACTGGTGCCCGATGCCTGGACCGAGGATGGCGAGATCATGGGTGTGCATCACCGCGAGCACCCGACCTATGGCGTGCAGTTTCATCCCGAATCCGTATTGACGCCGACGGGCAAGCGGCTGCTGCGCAACTTCAGCACGATCGTGGAAGACTATCAGCGCACGTAATGACAGGGGAAATAGATAGCCACAAAAGGCACATAAGACACAAAATATATTTAAAGACTGGTAAACGGAATGCGCTTGTAGCCGGGGTCGGTGACCCCGGTCGCACATGGATTAGCAAATGAGAGGCAACGGTAAGAACTTCTCATGCGCAGCCGGGGTCGCCGACCCCAGCTACAAGACGCTCCCGATGGCATGCGGCCGGTTTATGTAGGGTGTTGATGCTTTAGGGCGCAAGAGGAATCAAATGAAGGCATATTTACAGAAGGTGACCGGCGGGGGCAACCTGACGCAGACGGAGATGTCGGCGGCGTTTGACCTGATCATGAATGGCGAGGCCACGCCGGCCCAGATTGCCGCGCTGATCACGGCGCTGCGCATGAAAGGCGAGACGGTCGACGAGATTGCCGGCGGGGCGGAATCCATGCGGCGGCATGCCGTCTTCATCGACTGCGCCGGACTGTTGGTCGTCGACACCTGCGGGACCGGGGGCGATGGGCAGAACACGTTCAACATCTCCACCACGGCGGCGCTCGTTGTCGCCGGGGCTGGTGTGCCGGTGGCCAAGCACGGGAACCGTGCCATCACGAGTGCCTGCGGATCGGCGGATGTGCTGATGGCGCTGGGGGTGAACCTCGACGCCACGCCGGAGACCGTCGAGGATTGCGTGCGCGAGGCCGGTATCGGCTTCATGTTCGCCCCGAAGCTGCACCCGGCCATGAAGTACGCCATGGGACCGCGCAAGGAACTGGGCTTCCGTACCATCTTCAACATGCTCGGGCCGCTGACCAATCCGGCGGGGGCGAAGGGGCAGATCATCGGCGTGTTCGCCCCGGCGCTGACCGAACCCTTCGCGCAGGTACTCCTGCGCCTGGGGACGCGCCGGGCGTTCATTGTCCACGGTCAGGACGGCATGGATGAGATCACGGTGACGACCACCACGCGTATCAGCGAGCTGAACAACGGGACGGTCAAGACCTACGAGTTCGATCCTCTGTCGCTGATCGGGGACTATGCGGATGCCGGTGTGCTGAGGGGGGGCGATCCCGAGACCAATGCCCGCATCTTGAAGGCCGTGCTTTCCGGCGAGAAGGGCCCGTCGCGGGATATCGTCTGCCTGAATGCAGGGGCGGCGATCGCGGCGGGTGGCAAGGCCGACTCGATCTATACGGGGTGGGAGGTCGCGCAGGCATCGATCGATAGCGGGCGGGCCATGCAGGCACTGGTATCGCTGGTGGCCTGCTCGAATTTGGAGTGACGAATTCGGGAAATGGGGAAGGAGCACAAAGAGGAATGCGCTTGTAGCCGGGGTCGGTGACCCCGGCCGTGAATGGATTTGCAAACGAGAGAGAGGCTTCGCCATGCACGTTCTCTTGCCCGCCGGGGTCATCGACCCCGGCTACAAGGCTTTTCCGGCTACACAAGTTCTCTCCCGGTGGCGACCGGTCGGTATTCGTTGGTTGGTTGTTGGATGTTGATGTTATAGTTACAGTGAGGCGGTAAGAACATGGATTTAGCCAGGCAGTTCAGGGGGCGTTCACTATTGACGCTGACCGATTTGACCGACGGGGAGATGCTGTACCTGCTGGATACGGCCGCCGCGTTGAAGGCGAAGAAAAAGGCGGGCGAGCGCGGCGTGCTGCTGGATCGCAAGAACATCGCGTTGATCTTCGAGAAAAGCTCGACGCGTACCCGCTGCGCCTGCGCGGTGGCGGCGGCCGACGAGGGGGCCATCACCGAATACCTGACCCCGCTGGATATCCACCTCGGCAAGAAAGAGTCCGTTCCGGATACGGCGCGCGTACTGGGACGTATGTTCGACGGCATCCTTTTCCGCGGGTTCAAGCAGGAGACCGTCGACGCCCTGGCCAGGCATGCCGGGGTTCCGGTATGGAACGGCCTGACCGACACGCACCATCCGACCCAGGCACTGGCCGATCTGCTGACCGTTCGCGAGCGGTTCGGGCATCTGCGCGGCCTGAAGACGGTCTACATCGGCGATGGGCGCAACAACGTGGCCACGTCGCTCATGCTCGGCTGTGCCAAGGCGGGTATGCATTTCGTCAACTGCACACCTGCGGAACTCTCGCCGAATGAGAAGCTGGTGCGGTGGTGCCAGGAACGCGCACAGCTTAACGAGGCGACGGTGACGGTGGATCACAATCCCGCCACTGCCGTTGCTGGCGCAAATGTCGTGTATACCGATGTCTGGGTCTCGATGGGCGAGGAGGCCCAGCAGGAGGCTCGGCTGGCGCTGCTGCGGCCTTACCAGGTGAACATGGACCTGATGCGCAAGACCGGCAACCTGGAGACGCGCAAGGTGATCTTCCTCCACTGCCTGCCTGCGTTCCACGACACGAATACGGAAGTCACGCGCGACTGCGGTGCGCTGGAAGTCACGGATGATGTCTTCAATGCGGATTTCTCGCTTGTCTTCGACCAGGCCGAGAACAAGATGCACACGCTGAAGGCACTTTTCGTGGCCACGATGGGGACGGGGAAGACTGCAGACCGCAGACCGCAGACTGCAGACCTTGGACTTTAGACGGAAGACAGAAGACGGAAAACTGAATGAATCAACATCCAACAACCAACATCCAACGCCCAACGTCCAAGGGAAAAGTCCATACTTGGATGTTGGATGTTGGATGTTGGATGTTGGGCGTTCTATATGAGAGTGGGGAAAGGAATTGCTATGTTATTGTCTGAAATCAGTTGGGAGGATTTCCAGGCGTTGTCTCCGGATGCCAAGGCACCGTATTTCCGGGATGTTGACCGCGAGCGGCATGTGATTGTCGCCCAGCAATTCGACCGGGCCCGGCTGGATGCGCTGGGTGAGCTGGCCACCCGCATCCGGCGGATCGCCAAGACGCATGAGGGTATGGACTTCCTGCAGTCCTTGCTTTCGCACAAGCGGGCGATGCTGTATTTCTCACAGCCCAGTACCCGTACGTTCCTTTCCTTCTGCGCGGCCTGCGAGATCCTCGGGCTGAAGCTGGGCGAGGTGCGCGATACGTCCATATCGAGCGAATTCAAGGGGGAGACGCAGGACGATTCCATCCGCACGTTCAGCTCCTATTTCGACCTCATCATCATGCGCAGCCAGATCGGCGGCCTGGCGGAACGGTCGGCCTGGCTGCTGTCCAATTCGGAACGTCCGATCCCGGTGATCAATGCCGGCAGTGGCAAGGACCAGCATCCGACACAGGCACTGCTGGACATCTACACGCTTCAACGCAGCTTCGAGCACAACGGCGGCATCGATGGCAAGCGCGTCGTGTTTGTCGGTGATCTCAAGCGCGGCCGTACCGTCCGTTCGCTGTCGGTGCTGCTGGCGCAATACCGCGATGTGGAACAGTGCTTCGTGGCACCGGATGCCTTGCAGATCGGCGAGGACATCCAGGCGATCCTGCACGGGCGCGGGGTCCGCTTCTCGCTGAGCCGTGACCTGCGCCGGGAGCTACCGTCCGCCGATGCGGTCTACATGACCCGCGTCCAGAACGAGTGGGATACGTCCAGCGGCGAAAGCGCGCGGATCGATATCTCGTCGTTCTGCTTCGGCGAGGCGGAACTGCCGCTGCTCAAGCCATCGGCCGTGATCATGCACCCGCTGCCGCGTCGCGAGGAGATCGCGACCGCTGTGGATCACAGTCCTCACGCCGTCTACTGGCGGCAGATGCGCAACGGCATGTGGATCCGGGCGGCGTTGATCGCCACGCTCTTCAGGAAGGATACGCGGATTGGTGAGTATGTTGAGACCAACAGCATTGAATAGACACTTCCCCAGCGACAGGCAAAACGAGGTGAGAATTGGGGCAGATTAAGGCGAAAGATTAGGTAGAAAGATTAGGATGGAGAATATGCACCCCTGATCTTTCGCCTTAATCTTTCGCCCTAATCTATTGAAATAGAAATGTAAAGAAGTGACAATAGCATTTAAAGTTAGCGGTTTAAGCTTGGCGGTTTTCCTGCTCGCGCTCGCAACCGGCTGCGTGTCAACAGTGGGGCGGCATGTGGATGCAGGCCCGCTCTACCGGGCCGGGGACGATGTGCACGGGAGCGCGACCGCGCAGGTGCTCGGTCCCCTGGTCGAACGCCAGGTGGCGGATGACGGCATGACCTTCTCGGCGGTGCGCCCGTTCTGGAGCCGCGTCACGGATGCGGGGCAGGACCGGGAGGTCAGCGATTTCCTCTGGCCTCTGGGCATGGACAAGACCTACCGTGGCGAGCGCGACTGGCGTTACTTCCCCGCGTTCGGGCACGATTTCGATGTCGGGCAGTCGCGGTCCCGGCATCGCTGGACGGTCTTCCCGCTGCTCTTTGGAGGACGCAGCCTGCAGGGGGCTGCCTATTTCGCCTTCTTCCCGCTGGGCGGTATCATGCGTGAGTTCCTGGGGCGGGACCGGATCGTCTTCGTGCTGTTTCCGCTTTATGCCTATTACGAGATGGACGCGATTCGGTCGCACAGCGTCCTGTGGCCGATCTTCGCAAGAACCGTCGGTCCTGAGGTTGATCGCCTTCGGGTGTGGCCGTTCTATGGCCATTCGTACAATCAGGACCGCTGGACAAAGCGGTTTGTGCTGTGGCCGTTCTGGACCTCGGTGCAATACCATTATCCCAACCAGAAGGGCGACGGTTTCGTGCTGTTCCCGGTATGCGGCAAGGTGGATGTCGGTGAGCGGCATTCGCGCATGCTGCTGCCGCCGTTCTTCAAATACGAGTGGGCGGGCGATGATCATCTTGCCTGGAATGCCCCCTGGCCATTTGTCCAGTTCAGTCGTGGAGGTTTGGACAAGCTCTACCTGTGGCCTCTCTACGGACGCAAGGCGATGGAGCACGAACGGCAATGGTTCGCGCTCTGGCCTCTGGTTTCCGGTAAGCGCAGCGAACTGCCAAATCAAACCGTGAACCACTTCCGGGCGATCCCGCTGGTGTATTACGAATCCAGGTATGAACGGCGGCCTGCCGGCGACATGAATGACGACAAGGCGGACACCGGGAATGGCAAGGCGTTGTCGCGTTATTTCAAATTGTGGCCGTTGGTCTCGTACCGGCGCGAGGCGGATCATTCGCTGCTGCGGACGCTGGCGCTCTGGCCGCTGAAGCACACGCCCGGTATCGAGCGCAACTGGGCACCGCTCTGGAGTCTCTATACGCGGGAACACGCCGGTGATGCCTGCGAATCGGAACTGCTCTGGGGGCTCTACCGCCATCGCCGCACGGCGACACAGCGGGATTTTTCCGTGTTCCCGCTCTTGCAGACGCACCGGGACGTGGCGGGCGCGACGCGCTCCTGGTCGCTCTTGTACGGGCTGGCAGGAATGGAAAGAAAAGGAGCGGACCGGACATGGCGGCTCCTGTACTTTTTGAGATTCGGCAGCCAGTCTGCCGGAGAGGCTGTCTTGGACCAGGCCGGTCGTGACGCACACACCGGCACAACAGGGATGGACGAACCATGATGACACGCGAACCCGAATTCTTCCCCGAACCCCGGAATCTCTTCGGCAAGGCCGGTCGTGGTGCCGTATTCGCGCTGCGGGACGCAGGCCGGGCGGTGCTGCTGTTCCTGGCGGCGGTGATCACGATGCGGACGATCTTCAGGAAACGTGCCCGGCGGGAGATTGTCTTCCAGATGTTCGTGTTCGGAATCAAGAGCCTGGGTGTCATCACGGTCGTGGCGCTCTTCACCGGCATGATCCTGGCGCTACAGACGGGGATCGAGCTGCGGCGGTTCAACCAGGAGGTCAATATCGGCACCGCCGTCATGGTCTCCATGCTGCGGGAGATGGGGCCGTTCATGACAGGGTTGATCCTCGCGGCCTGCGTGGGGTCGGCGATTGCCGCGCAGATCGGCACGATGGTAGTGTCTGAGGAAGTGGCCGCCTTGGAAATCATGTCGATTGATCCGGTCCGATTCCTGGTGATGCCCCGCCTGGTGGCGATGGCAATCATGACGCCGCTGCTGGCGTTCTATACCTGCGTCATGGGGGTGATTGGCGGGGGGATCGTGGGCGAGACCCAGCTCGGGGTGGCGTGGTCGGCCTACATGGACAATGCAACCCGGTATGCCGAGATAAAGGATCTCGGTGTTGGCATGTTCAAGGCGTTCCTCTTCGGTATCATCATCACGATCGTGGCCTGCCATGAAGGGTTCGCCACGACGCAGGGGGCTGTCGGCGTTGGCTATGCCACCCGCCGGGCGGTTATTTCAGCCTTTCTGCTGATCCTGATTGTCGGGTACTTCGTCACCCGGCTCTTCTATGTCTAGGGAAGAGGGTGTCGCGTGTCGGGTGTCACGTGTCGGGTGTCGCGTGCCGGCGCCTTCTGTCTCCAGAGAGGCTGGAAAAGCATGAGTGAGCAATTCATATCGGAAGCGCTCAAGCCGGGGACGGCGACGTTCGATGCTGGGCGCATGGCGGCGGGGGAGCCGGGGTTACCGCGTGAATTCACGTGGCGTTGTGCCGTGCTGCGGATTGTAAAGATACAGCGGCAGTGGCGTGAAACCGGCCCCTGCCGTCATGGCAGCGGCGAGCAGTACGTCCGCAAGCACTGGTATCAGGTGGAGGATGACCAGGGGCGTGTGCTGAAAATCTATTTCGCCCGCTCTGCGAAAGGCCGTCCTGCAAAAGCCTGCTGGCAACTTTTCAGCATGGAGGTTTGACGCCGGGCGGTTGTTGCGGCATGATGCTGCCGGATTTGAGAATGGCGCGGAGCCGATAGCGGAATGCTGTATTGGGATGGCAGCGGCGAACGGGGGAGAAACGCCGGGATCATAATGTGAGATTCGGAACATATCACAGTTTGTGATATCCTCTTCCGAAAACAGTTTCGTGTGGCCCGTCTTGAGAATAGGCTTCTAAAGCTTTTGCCCGGAGGGATTCACCATGATGGAAGGGGTGGACGAGACGACGACGGTGCTTTTGTATGAACTGGGAGGTCTTGCTCTCATCGTTCCCGCTTCAACCGGCATTGTGTACCAGAACCAGACCGGAGGATACGCCTGTCTTCCATCCCGCCAGGAAGGTTACCTTGTCCCCTTTGCCGGTGATGCTGCGGATAAGTGCGAGTCCTTGCTTGCTCACTTTACAGGTCCGAAATGGGGTGGATGGTGCTCGGCGCGGATTTACGAGGAAACCGCTGACCACATCGACAGCATTCTTGCCGAGATGCCAGGTCGAGACCAGATTATCGTTGATCGCACAAAGCTGGACGCATCTTGGGAGGCCTGGGTGCATGTGAAGATCATCGCACCCCTGCTTGCCCTGGTCGAGAATTGCAATTCACGGGAGGCTATTCTCACTTGGCCAAACAGCGATTAACCATTTCGGAGATAGGCCGTAACGAACCACTGAGGATAGACGAACTATGAAGAAGCAGCCGCAGCGTAAGCTCCATCTCTCGTTCGATGCGCTGGATCGCATTTGCGAGGAAGAGGCGCATAAACACCCATCGCTTGTCGCGCTTAACCCCCATTGTCCATCCATGCGGTACGGACGCTCATTGACCGATGAGCAGTTGCTGGAAAAGCTCCAGGGACTTGGTATTCATTTGGACCGTGCGGCTCTGGTCGTCGGCGCGAAGCAACACCCGTCGGCTGAGGCACTTTCCGAGACGCTTGTGAGGGAGAGTAAGGTGCGTCTGCCGGATACCCAGGATTCCGATTGGTCTTGGGTCGCGACGGCCGTGCTGTGGGAACGGTGGGTCCCCGGGGAAACCAACTTCGAACCCCCAACGTCCCCCCCGGGGAACCACCGAGA
>CAZZBA010000064.1:0-770 GCA_964652765.1 uncultured Victivallales bacterium
CGAATTCTGCCCCGATTCGGCTGCATAAACGACGGGCACGGAGTGTATCTTTCTCCCGAAAACCCCTAAAACGAGGACTGACATTGCTTACAGACGAAGAAACCCAACGGGCGGCGGCGCACTTTGATGTTCCCGGTACGCTGGTCGCGGTCATCCCGATCCACAGCGGCAACGTCAATGACACCTTTGTCGCCCATTTCCGCACCAGCTCCGCGGAAACCCGAGTCGTGCTGCAGCGGATCAACCACCGCGTATTCGCCAACCCCGACAAGATCGTCGAGAACATGCTGTGCGTGACCGGCCATATCCATGCCCGCCTTGACCGCGAACGCCCGACGCATGACCGGATATGGCAGCTCCCTCGCGTCATCCGCACGATCGAAGGCAGCTATGTCCACAAGGAGAGCGGCGGCAACTGCTGGCGCGCACTCTCGATGATCGAGTCAGCCACGGCCTACGATATCGCGGAAAACCCCGTTCACGCCGGGGAAATGGGCCGCGTCCTCGGTCAGTTCCACCGCCTGCTGTCGGACTTCGACGCCGAGGTCCTGACCGACCCCCTGCCCGGCTTCCACGTCACCCCCGGCTACCTGGCCCGGTATGACCGCACCCGGACGTCGGCGGAGGCCCGGCAGCGGCTACAAGGAGCGGAGGCAGGGCAATGGCAAAACTTTATTGAGGAACGCCGCGATTTCAGCACGGTTCTCGAGGATGCCAAATCCGGGGGTATGCTGCACACGCGCGTCATCCATGGCGACCCTAAAGTCAGT
>CAZZBA010000064.1:780-15563 GCA_964652765.1 uncultured Victivallales bacterium
CAGTAACTTCATGATCGACAACATCACCGGGAAGGGCACCAGCATGATCGATCTCGACACGGTCAAGCCCGGCCTGATCCATTACGATGTCGGCGATGCCCTGCGCTCCCTCTGCAACCCGGTCGGCGAGGAGACCCGCGACCTCGACACCGTGGTCTTCGATCTCGACCTTTGCCGCGCCTTCATCAGGGGATACCTGGTCGACGCCCGCGACTTCCTCAGCGAGAACGACCGCAAGTATCTCTTCGATTCCGTCAGGCTGATCGCGTTCGAACTGGGGATCCGCTTCTTTGAGGACTACCTGGCCGGGAACGTCTATTTCAAGGCGAACTCCGCCGAGCACAACCTGCACCGGGCGATGGTACAGTTCACCCTCTGCCAGCGGATCGAGGCCGCCAAACCCGAAATCCAGCAGATCCTGAAATCCGAATTCGGCCAGCACGGTAAGGTGTAACGTCTACCCCCTAGCCCCTAAAGCCTAACCCCTAGTCCCTTAGCCCTGGCTCCTACGATGCAATACCTACTAAGCATCCCCCCCGCCGCACGCACGACCATCCCGTCCCTTGAAGGCCTGACCCCGCCGGATTGGTATGTCAACGCGGACCCGCCGGGCGCGCGCCTGGGCTCGGGCGGCGGCAGCGCCCACCTGCTGCTCTCGGCCTGGCGCGACACCGCCGCCAGCGAGGATTTCCACGCTTGGCTGCGCCGCTCGCCGAAGATCATGATCCACGGCGGCGGCCAGAGCCGCCGCCTCCCGGCCTACGCCCCCGCTGGCAAGCTTTTCACCCCCATGCCAGTCTGGCGCTGGGCCACCGGCCAGCGTATCGACCAGCACCTGCTCGACCTGCAACTGCCCTATCTGGAGCGCATCTTCGCCGGGGCGCCGCCATCCAGCCGGCTGATGATCGCCAGCGGCGATGTCCTCGTGAAATTCGCAGACCGTCTCCCGCCCATTCCGGAGGCCGACGTCATCTGCATCGGGCTCTGGGGCAAACCGGAGGACGCCCAGCATTTCGGCGTGTTCTTCTGCAACCGGAAAAACCCGACACAACTGGCGTTCTTCAAGCAGAAACCCTCGGCAACCGAAATCCAGCACCTGGCCACGGATCACCTGTTCCTGCTCGATGCCGGGATCTGGATGCTGAGCGAACGCGCCGTCGATACGCTGCTGGCGCTCGGCAACTGTGCCGACGCCCACGCGCCGGGCACCCCGTCGCGCACGTCCGACCCGTTCGAGCTTTATTCCGATTTCGGGCTCGGACTAGGCCAGTCACCGGTACGCACGCACCCCGCCCTGAACGCGCTGACCACCGCCGTGATACCGCTCGATGATGCCGAATTCTATCACTTTGGACGCAGCGCGGACCTGATCCGCTCATCGCTGGAACTGCAGAATCTCGTGCTCAACCAGCACCGGCAGCATTCCGCTGGCGTCAAGCGTCACCCGGATCTCTTTGTGCAGAACGCCCGCATCGAGCTGGAATGGTCGCCCGAGAACCACCGCATCTGGGTCGAGAATTCCCATATCGGAGCCGACTGGCAGTTGACCACGGACCATGTGCTCACCGGCATTCCGCCAAACGACTGGGCACTGGCTCTGCCGCCAGGCATCTGCCTGGACATCGTCCCGCTGGCGGACAACCGGATGGCCATCCGCTGCTACGGCATGCACGACGACTACCGCGGGCCGCTCGGAACCCCCGCCACGCAATGGCTTGGTGCCCGCGCTGCCGACTGGTTCGCGAAACGCGGTCTCGCCATGGCCGATGCCGGACTCGATCCCGCTGCGGATATACAGCAGGCCGCGTTATTCCCCGTCCTGCCGCAAACGGCAATCGACCGCGACTTCCTGCAATGGCTCATCAATAGCTCGCCTACCGACGACGCCAACGCCCGCTTCGCCGTGCGCTACACCCAAGTCGAACGTATTTCCGCCCATGCGCTCGGCGACCACGCCGATCTCGAAGCCCTCTACCGGCAGCGCCGCGCCTTCCAATCCGCCAGCCTCGCCGCCCTGGCCCGCAACCACCTCAACAGCGTCTTCTACCAGACCGACCTCAAACATCTCGCCCAGCGCTATGCCGCCAGCGCGGAATTGCAGCTCCCGCCGCCGCTCAGCGAGGACAGCCGCGACATCATCACCCTCGCCCGCGACCGCATGTTCCGAGCCGAGACGCTGCGCCGCCGCGGCGGGTCCGACGACTGGCAGCGCTGGGAGCGCGACGCCTTCGCGCTGTTGCGCCGGGCCGTGCTGGAGCCGGTGCTCGCACAGAAGGTACACCCCCGCAGCGATACCGCACCCGACCAGATCGTCTGGGCCCGCTGCCCGGTGCGCCTCGATCTAGCTGGCGGCTGGACCGATACCCCGCCCTATTGCCAGCTCCACGGCGGCAAGGTCGTCAACCTCGCAGTCAACCTCAACGGCCAGCCACCGCTGCAGACCTTCATCCGCCGCCACGACCAGCCCCGGATCATCCTGCGATCGATCGACCTCGGCAGCGAGACCCGGCTGACCTCTTATGCCGATATCGCCGACTGCGCCATCGTCGGCAACGAATTCGCCATCGCCAAGGCCGCCCTCGCCATCGCCGGGTTCCACCCCGACTTCAACGGACGTGCTTTCCCCACGCTCGAAGCGCAGCTTCAGGACTTCGGCGGCGGCCTCGAAATCTCCTTTGTCGCCGCCATACCGAAGGGATCCGGCCTGGGCACCAGCAGCATCCTCGCCGCCACCATCCTCGGGGCAATCAGCGACTTCTGTGCGCTCGGCTGGAGCGTCAACGACATCTGCGCCCGCACCCTCGCCCTCGAGCAGATGCTCACATCAGGCGGCGGTTGGCAGGACCAGTTCGGCGCTGCGCTGCATGGCGTCAAACTGCTCACGACCACCCCCGGCATCGTGCAGACCCCGCAGGGCAAATGGCTGCCGGAGCACATGCTCGCCAGCGCCTTCAGCCAGGGCTTGATCCTGCTCTACTACACCGGCATCACCCGCATCGCCAAGAGTATTCTACAGGACATCGTGCGCGGCATGTTCCTCAACCACAAGCCGCACCTGGCACTGCTCGATGAACTCGGGCGCCACGCCGAGCGCACCAGTGAGATCATCCAGACCGCCGACTGGGACGGCCTTTGCCGCGCCATCGGAAGGAGCTGGCAGCTCAACCAGCAGCTCGACACCGGCACCAATCCGCCCGAGACGCAGGACATCCTCCGCCGCATCCGCGACTGGAACGCCGGGGCCAAGCTGCTCGGGGCGGGCGGTGGCGGATATCTCATGATCTGCGCCAAGGATGCAGTGGCCGCCCAAGCCATCCGCCAGGAACTGACCACCCGCCCGCCAAACCCCCAGGCCCGCTTCGTCACACCCGAACTCTCCACTGCCGGCCTGCAGATCACAAGAAGCTGAGGAAACAGCCATGATGATACGGAAAGCAGCTTATGCCCGCGGAGCCCTCATCGGGAATCCATCCGACGGCTACTTCGGAAAAACCATCGCCCTCACCTTCACCAACTTCCGCGCGGACGTCGTGCTCTACGAAACCCCCGATCTGGAAATTCTACCCAATCGGCGCGACCACTCACGCTTCAATGGCATTGCCGACCTGGCACGCGATGTCAAAAGCTTCGGCTACTACGGCGGCATTCGCCTGCTCAAAGCCTCCGTCAAGATATTCCACGACTACGCCACCCGCCACGGACACCCTCTCCACGGCCGCAACTTCACCCTCCACTACACCTCCGATATCCCGCATCAGGTCGGACTCGCCGGCTCCAGCGCCATCATCACGGCTTGTATGCGCTGCCTCATGGAATTCTACGAGCTGGCCATTCCCCACCCCGAACTTGCCAACATCATTCTCTCGGTCGAAACCGAGGAACTCGGCATTGCTGCCGGACTCCAGGACCGCGTCGCCCAAGTCTACGGCGGGCTTGTCTACATGGACTTCAACCGCGAAACCATGCAGCAAAAAGGCTTCGGACGCTACGAGACCCTCGACCCCGCGACGCTCCCTCCCCTCTACATCGCCTACCGTCGCGATCTCGCCGAAGGCTCCGAAATTGTCCACAATACGCTCCGCCAACGCTACAACCAGAAAGACCCCGCCGTATTGGATGCCATCGGCTTCTGGGCTGACCTGACCGAACAGGCTCGTACCTGCCTTCTCGCGAACGAGGGCTACAAGCTAGGCAAGCTGCTCAACGCCAATTTCGACCGCCGCGCGGCCCTCTATGATGTCGGCGAAGGCAACCGCAAAATGGTAGAAACCGCCCGACGCACGGGTGCCAGTGCCAAATTCACCGGTTCCGGCGGCGCCATTATCGGCACCTACGAGGACGAAGCCATGCTCGACGCACTAAAGCAAGCCCTCGCCGCCATCCACTGCGAAGTCCTCCAACCCATCATCTCGCCCCTCATTCCAGCCTGAATACTGAAGACCAAAAAACATTTTACCCTCTCCACGACGATCCACTCAGTGGTCGCCGTTACCCCACCATCAAACAACCTGAAACCTCCAACTACGTACCAAGCACAAAGAACCAAGCACAAGGAACTAAGCACAAGGAAACCCATTATGATACGGAAAGCCGTCATTCCCGCCGCCGGATTTGGAACACGCTTCCTTCCCGCCACCAAAGCACAGCCAAAGGAAATGCTGCCAGTGGTCGACACGCCGGTCATCCAGTACGTCGTCAGCGAAGCCGTGCAATCCGGTATCACCGATATCATCATCGTCATCGGACGGGGCAAACGCGCCATCGAGGAACACTTCGACCGCAACCTTGAACTCGAGATCCAGCTCGAAAAGAGCGGCAAGACCGCCAAGCTGCAATCCCTTCGCGATATCTCCGAGATGGCCGACATTCATTTCGTCTGGCAGCGCGAAATGCGCGGTTTGGGCGATGCAGTCTACTGTGCCCGCCACCATGTCGGCGATGAGCCCTTCGCCGTGCTGCTGGGCGACACTATCATCGAATCGGCGACGACGGTGCCCGTCACCCGCCAGCTCGCCGACATCCACGATGCCCACGATGCTCCCGTCATCGCCTTCCAGCAAGTTCCGCGCGAACACGTCTGCCGCTACGGCATCGCCAAAGGAACCAAGCCGGAAAACGGCATCATGGAACTAACCGACCTCATCGAGAAGCCCTCCATCGAGGAGGCCCCCTCCAATCTGGCCGTATCGGCCCGCTACATCCTCACCCCCGAGATTTTCGGATTCATTGCCGACACCAAGCGCGGAAAGAACAACGAGATCCAGCTCACCGATGCCATTCGCTCGCTCCTGCAGGCCCGCCCCGCCTACGGGCTTGTATTCAAAGGCAAGCGCTACGACGTCGGCAACAAGACCGACTTTATCACCACCAACATCGACTTCGCCCTTCGCGATCCCGAGATGCGCGAAGATCTGGTCGCCTACATCAAGACCCTCGCCGCCACCCTCTGAAACTATGGATTATCAACGACAACCAACCAATTGAAGAATGGCGACACGTGACACACACACAACAGATCACAAGAAGCTAAGTAAATACAGACTGAAGACCGCAGACTGAAGACTGCAGACTTCCAAAACAAATAACCTTCCCCCATTTCGACTTTCGACTTTTTACATTTCGACTTTACCCCATGTCCTCATTCCCATTCATTTCGGTTTTTCAGCGTTTCGGCGTTTCAGCGTTTTACATCTGGCTGGCGGCCATTACCTTTGCCTCGCTGCTGCCTGAAAGCGCCCTGCCTGACGAAATGCCCTTGCCGCCTGGGGCCGATAAAGCGATCCACATCCTCATGTACACTATCCTGGCCTGGCTCGCTCGCCCCGCCTTCATGCGAGAGAGCCACGACCACCCATACCGGCGAATCCTTGCCATTGCGACCGGCATCATCATCTACGGAGTCCTGCTCGATATCCTCCAACCCCTGCTCTCCTCCCGCAACCTTGAGTGGACGGACATCCTCGCCAACACCACCGGCGTCCTCTGCGGAAGCCTGCTCTGGCGGGTAGTGCCCCCGTGCGCCAAAGCCCCCCGCACCCAACAATAACGAACCAATTTTGAATGTCGAGACCCCAATAACCTGTACGAAATTCGTTTCATTCGCGTTATTTGCGGGCAACAGAAACATAGAACAAAGGAGCTAAAACCAATGACACCCCGTATCTCAATCATCGGGCTTGGGTATGTTGGACTACCGCTTGCGGTTGAGTTTGGCAAGCACTTTCCCGTCGTGGGCTTTGACATCAATACCCGCCGGCTGGATGAGCTTCGTGCTGGCCAGGATCGCACGCTGGAGGTTGACGCCGAAGGCTTGAAGACTGCAAAGCACCTTTCCTTCAGCAACAATATCGATGATCTCAAAGCCTCCGATTTCTTCATCGTCACCGTGCCCACCCCCATCGACCGGTACAACCGGCCTGACCTCACACCGCTGATCAAGGCCAGCGAGACCGTCGGAAAAGCCCTCAAGCCTGGCTCGATTGTCATTTACGAAAGTACCGTCTACCCTGGGTGTACGGAGGAGGATTGCGTCCCGGTCCTCGAGAAGTTCAGCGGACTGCGGTTCAACCAGGACTTCTATTGCGGTTACAGCCCCGAGCGCATCAACCCGGGCGATAAAGTCCATACCGTCACCAAGATCCGCAAGATCACCTCCGGCTCCACGCCTGAGGTTGCGGAAAAAGTCGATGCGCTATATCGCACGATCATCACGGCAGGTACTTACAAGGCACCAACCATCAAGGTAGCCGAGGCGGCCAAGGTCATCGAGAACTCCCAGCGCGATGTCAACATCGCCTTCGTCAACGAGCTTTCCTTGATTTTCGAGCGCATGGGGATCGACACGCGGGATGTCCTCGAGGCAGCCGGGACCAAATGGAATTTCCTGCCGTTCCGTCCGGGACTGGTAGGCGGACATTGTATCGGCGTCGATCCCTACTACCTCACCCACAAGGCCGAATCCCTCGGTTACCACCCTGAGATTATCTTGGCCGGACGCCGGATCAATGACAACATGAGCGTACATGTCGCCAACCGGGTTATCAAGCTCATGATCCAGAAAGGGCACAAGATCCAGGGGGCCAACGTACTGGTACTGGGGGTGACCTTCAAGGAAAACTGTCCAGACATCCGCAACAGCAAAGTGATTGACGTCATCCACGAGTTGCAGGACTTCGGCTGCAACGTCAGCGTCTATGATCCTTGGGCGGATTCCGATGAGGTCCGGCACGAATATGGAATCGAACTGAGTCCCCGTCCCAACAGCGACAGTAAGGCGGCCACAGACGCCGTGGTGCTGGCCGTGGCGCACGACGGTTTCCGGGAATTGGACATGACCCGGTTCAGCAAGGACAACGTCGTCGTCTTCGACATCAAATCATTCCTCGCCAAGGAGTTGATTGATGGGAGGCTATAGAAAACCATGCAAACAACCCTACAAAATAGCCGGGTATTAGTCACTGGCGGAGCCGGGTTTATCGGCTCCAACCTTGTCGATGCCCTTCTAGCACAAGACAATGACCAAATATCGATTGTCGGGCCCCCAAGAACCCTCTCTCCTGTTTCCTGTTTACAACCGCAGTCTTGTCCACTGGGATATCTCCATGATCGAACTGATACAGAGCCACCAACAAGAGATTGCCGACATATGCCGTCGCCAGGGTATACAGCGGCTCGATGTCTTCGGATCAGCAGCGACGGGACAATTTGATGCGCAGTCCAGCGACGTAGACTTCATCGTGGAATTTGATGGTTCGAGCCCCGTCGGAGGGCTATTGGACCGCTACCTCGAGCTTGCCACGCGGCTCGAAGCGTTGCTCGGCATAGCAGTAGACATCATAACGCCTAGATCAATGCGCAACCCATACTTCCGGGAAAGCGTCAACGCATCAAGGGAAACCGTCTATGCAGCCTGATGCCCGCAAATACCTTATCGAGATGAGCCCCTCCGCCGAAATAAGAATGGCGGGATGTGACCTGAAAAGAACAATCACGAGACCATCAAAACCAATGAAACAAATGTTGATTGTGAAGACTTGACCCCAATGCCCCTGGTTCGAGCCCCGTCGGAGGGCTATTGGACCGCTACCTCGAGCTTGCCACGCGGCTCGAAGCGTTGCTCGGCATAGCAGTAGACATCATAACGCCTAGATCAATGCGCAACCCATACTTCCGGGAAAGCGTCAACGCATCAAGGGAAACCGTCTATGCAGCCTGATGCCCGCAAATACCTTATCGAGATAAGTCCCTCCACCGAAAGAAGAATGGCGGGATGTGACCTGAAAAGAACAATGACGAGACAACCAAAACCGATGAAGCAAATGTTAATTGTGAAGACTTGACCCCGAGCCCCGCATTTTCTATTTTCGCGGCCTGACCCCGACAACCAATAATTGTGAAGACGTGACCCCGAAGGTCTGAGGGATGAAAGCTGAAGGATGGAGAGGAATATGATGAGCGGATTGATTCGATTTGAGGCGGTGGAAGAAAAGGTTATTCAGGTCAGGGGGCTTCAGGTTATCCTGGATAGCGAGCTGGCGGTGCTTTATGGAGTTGAGACGAAACGGATCAACGAGGCTGTTAAAAACAATCCGGAAAAGTTTCCTGATGGATACCTGCTGCATTTGACAAAAGATGATTGGTCCGTTTTGAAGTCGAAATTTTCGACTTCAAACCGGGGCGGCAAAGTTAAGCTACCAACAGCGTTCACGGAAAAGGGCTTGTATATGCTTGCAACGATCCTGAAGGGGGAACAGGCGGTGCAAACAACGCTGGCGATTATCGAGACCTTTGCAAAGATACGGGAGTTGTCGCGCAATATCAAAACGCTCTCTGGCGAGAAGGACAAGACAAGACAGGAAGGGTTGATGCAGAAAAGCGGTGAGATCATTGCCGAAATCCTGGATGATGACCTCCTGACAACCGATACGGAAACCTCCGTTGAAATCAATTTTGCCGTGCTGAAGTTCAAGCATGTCGTTAAAAAGAAAAAGAAACAGGACTGACAGGGGGCTGGAGCAGTTGGCAGGGAGAGACTGGGAACAGAAAGAATGAGAAGATCAACCAACCAAATGTAGAATGTCGAGATGTGACCCCCAAGAATGATACGCCTATTCACCGCCATGGTTGGCGTTACGCCAGAAAAAAAGGTTTTTCAAGCAATAATGAGAAATGCATGTTGTTGCGGTTTAGATCAGCGCCGTTATATTATTATTCCCACGCGCTCCGAAATCAGTTAGTATTCCATGTTTTCTACAGCTTCAGCGCCTGCAGGATGGGATAAGCTGCGATTTATAGAAACTGAGAAACGCAAACAGGGACCATTTACCGCCATCGGGAACCGGCGGCAAAGACGAAATCGTCAGGATAACGTCCCCCGAAAAAGGTCAATTGAAGAATGAAGAGACCTCTTAACCCTCAAAGCAAACAGTAACCAAGCACTAAGCACAAAGCACCCACCTAAAACGAACCAAATATCGATTATCGACCCTAACAACCTTCAGGACCGCCCCCTTGGAAACCCCAAAAAAACGAATACCTATAACAGGAACGCATCTTGTTCTGGTGAACGCGTTGGCAACCTACACACGTATGCTGCTATGTGCTGTGCTGGCTCTGTTGAGCAGTCGTTGGATTCTGTCCGCACTGGGACAGACGGATTTCGGGTTGTATGCTGTGGTCGCCGGTATTATTGGTTTTCTCGGCTTTTTGACGGGGGCAATGGCAGGAAGTGCACAACGGCATTTCGCTTATGCAATTGGAGAGGGCAACCCGGAGAGTGTAAACCTGTGGTTTAACGCGTCGCTACTACTTCGCATTGGGTTCAGCTTTGCAATAACCGCCATTGCGTTGCCACTCGGATGGTACATGCTTGATAATGTGCTGGTAATCCCGAAGGAGCGCTTGGCTGCCTGCAAAATAGCCTTTCTGTTCAGCTTAATCACCCTATTCATTCAGGTTCTTGCAGTCCCGTTCATAGGAATTTTCACTGCCAAACAGCGGATTGTCGAACTCTCAGTCTACCAGACAGCGCAGACGGTGCTTATGTTGTTTTTTGCCTATGCCTTGACCTTTGTTCAGAAAGACCGCCTTACGACTTATGGCGCAGGTGTTGCTGCAATTGCACTGCTGATTTCGGGCACACAGATCACACGTTGTTTTTTCGGATTCAGAGAATGCCGACTAAGGATACTCAAGAGAACAGAACTTGGCCATGTGCTCAATCTGGTTTCTTTTGCAGGCTGGAACCTTTTTGGTGCCTTAGGAGCCGTCGCCCGCAGACAAGGCATGGCATTCCTCATCAATATATTCTGTGGGCCTCGGTTCAATGCATCATTCGGGCTATCAAATCAGGTCTCTGCTCAGATGTCAGGAATTTCGCAGGGATTCTTTAACGCACTCGCCCCTGAGATCACAGCGTCAGAGGGGCGGGGCAATCGTGAACGTGTAGTTTCGCTAGCCTTGCGGGCCTGTAAATTCTCTGTAATCCTGGTCTGTTTTCTCTTGATTCCGATGATGATTGAGCTTGACACCATCTTGGAATTTTGGCTCAAAGAAATCCCTCCTCAGACAGCAATGTTTTGCCGGATCGTATTAGTGAGCTTCCTGATAGACAAGATGACCATCGGCTACATGGCTGCCGTGGCCGCTCGGGGATTGATTGCTGGGTATCAAGCAACATTGGGAACAGCGCTCCTATGCGCACCCGTAATTGCATGGGTCCTTCTTGCAAATGACTGGAATATTGTGCCGGCTGTCGGCACCGCACTGATCATCACGCAAACAGTTTGCTCACTGGGGCGCGTGTGGTGGGTACGACGGCTAATGCAGATACCGATATCACGTTGGTTCTGGGCTGTTCCTGTGCGCTGTTTCCTGGCGACTGCGATTCCGGCAAGCCTCGCAGCATTTATTGCGTTGAGCCTTTCCCCGTCTATAGGGAGACTGATACTTTCGTTTCTAGTCTGCGGGATCAGCCTTTGTGCGACAGGCTGGCTATTCGGGCTGGACAATTCAGAACGAATCTACCTTTCCAATATACTCAGAAAAGGCCTTCCAGTGCTTAGAAAGCCCCATGCATAGTGCCCATTCATGAGTGATGTTGAGTACATAAAAGGCAAATGAATAGACAATTAAAAGACAGTGGGGACAATAGGGATGGCATCCAAGCGTGGCAAAAGCGACCATCATCGTTATTGTGGCACTTCGTTCTTAGTGTATTTTTGATCGCTACTGCTTTCTGCTTTGGAACGGACATCCGGTTGTTAGCTGCGGTAAAACCTTCTCCTAGCGAAGCAAGTGGTTTCAGGCTCAACGAACGGTTTGCTGCTGTGGGTCGTCTGAATGGGAGTTCGGAGGACACCAGGAAGGAAATGGACAGCGGTCAGGGAGGGATGAGGTGGACGTCTCCACTACCTTGGCAACTTCTCTTGGGTGCCCTACTCATTGTGAATGCCTACTGGATCGGGAAGGATATTTGGAGGTTGGTTGCTACAAAACTTGCTCGTCGCAATCAAGGAGAATTCTCGAGCGAAACCCTCTATGTGGAGGCGATTCAGAGAGTGGGTTTGCAGTGGTTGGCGAGTAGACCTCCTCTAGAACAGCGAGATGTAGGCCTCACAGTGACCGATATAATCGTGGACCTCAGATCGCGTGGGCTCAAAGCATTTTCGAATCCGCTGAAGCATTCTTGGCCACAAGCCGTTCTCGCGAAAGGAATAGCAGAAGCATATATTGTCAGCGGTGACGCGGAATGCTTGCACTCTCTACGGCATTATTGTGATGCTTTTCTTCGACATATAACTACTGCGGATGGATGCCTCGAATTGACGAGACTCGATGAAGGGATGCATGGAGAACTGATGCTGGTTGTCTATGAAGCGACACATGATGATACCTACATGGCAGCAGCGAAAGCCATCGCCCAATACTACTTGATCCGCGCCAAGAATGAGGGTGGAACTTTAGGGTATCTCCGCCCAGGCAAGCAGGAGATGCGCTTCGTTGACGCTCTTCCAATGATGTGTCCCTTTTTGGCCAGATATGGGGCACTCTGCAAGAACTCGAATGCCACTGACCTAGCAATTGCACAACTTTCAGAATTCATCGCATGTGGCGTGGATGCTGAAACAGGCATTCCCTATCATGCGTATGATCCTGCATCAGGAGGGGTTGCCGTTGGGCTTCTGGGGTGGGGTAGAGGAGTAGGATGGTATGCAGTCGGACTTATCGATACAATCTGTTCCCTTCCTCGTGGTGATCAGGCTCGGATTCGGTTCGAACTAGCGTGCCAGCGGCTTCTTGCCTCCATACATAGGTTCCAGCGACCAGATGGCGGGTGGGGGTCTCTCCTCACCCAGCATTCCAGTCGGTTTGATTCATCGGCGACAGCTTTGCTCACTTATTTCCTCTGTAGGATGAAAGAGGAAGGTCTCTGTGATGTTCCTCATGCCGCAGATGCCATTACGCGGGCAGTTTCATCGCTCAAGGCGCATACACGCCAAGACGGGAAGGTTGATTTTTCTCAGGGCAACTGCATGGGGTTTGACCGTATGTCTAAACGATACGCGCCGACGGCATATGCCCAGGGAATGACCGTTGCAGCTATGCATCACTACAGACAAGCTACTGAAACAGAAGGTCAGAGCAACCGATGAAAAGTGTAGCTTGCTGGCCATGATGAGGTTATGAAATCATTTAACCTAGCGACTTAAGGAGTAACGCTATGCCAAAAGCAATAGGCATACTAACCATGAGATATGCAAGGAACTATGGAGGTATCTTACAGTGCGTGGCATTGTCCAAGGTTCTCGAAAGTAGAGGCTTTCTCGTAGAGGTGATAGACTATGCGCCGACCAATAGACGTACCTTAAGAGGCACCATAAGGCGCGGATTCAACCTTCTATTCTCCGTCAAAAGTATCTATAGACAAGTGATGCATCGGTTACTTCTAAGAACAAAACCTACCACAGCGTTGTCACAGTCCTTCTTGGACACTTTTCAGCAGTTTAAAGCTAACAATCTCCGATTTACACAGCATGTGGACGAAACGACCATCGGCCAGGTTGCTGCTGAGTTTGACGCGATCATTGTGGGAAGTGATCAAATATGGAATTGCTTAACTCATAGACCGATTGTCCATCTGTGTGATTGGATACCGGAGTATACGGGAACCCGGATAAGCTATGCGGCTTGCAGCATTTATGAGAGCGTTGACCTATTTCATAGACGACATATAAGTTCACTACTGCACAAATTTCATGGTATTTCAGTTCGAGATGTACGGACTCAGCAGCTAGTCAAAAACTGTAGCAAAATCATTCCTGAAATTGTCGCAGACCCCACTTGTCTTTATGACTTTGAGGGGTTCATTAGCGATCCTGGCATTAAGGAGCCGTATATTTTTGTCTATCTACTTGGGAGCGAAATTGAGGGCGGCCATAAGAGGATTATCGACTCCATAAAAGACAAGTATGGTGAACTAGCAGTGTATGCCGTTGTGATTGCAAACGTGTCACTGGAGGCTGAGAGATTTGCCGATAAAGTGCTCTATAGTGCATCTCCGAATGAGTGGCTCTCACTGCTGGCATATTCTACGTTTGTATACACTGACTCTTTCCATGGATGCATGTTTTCAATGAAATATGAAAAGCCCTTTCTGGCCTACTATAAGGAAAAGTCACGAGCTTCACGGTTGCTGGATCTTGCGGACCGATTCGAAGTAGGGGATGTTGTAGTTGACTCGGTAGATGCAGCACTACGAAAACGGAGTATAGAGAAGGGAATAGACTACGGTTTAGTGAACAGGCGGATGCGGGATTTTCAGGAGACATCCTTAGCGTTCCTGGACAGAAATCTTAGACTAATTGAGAAAGATTGATCCGAAAAACGACCACATCCTGCTCGCGCACATTTCATCAGGAAGACCAAACTAATGAACACCACAACAAACAGCATCCGAAGCTATCTGAGTACACAAGCTTTTGTAAAGCGCTGGCTCTGCCGCCTCTGGTTTTCATCCGGTCTCATGGCATTCGCGCTGCGTGGTCGAGGAAGGACGTCTCGTATTCTCGCCTATCATAGCGTCAGCAACCACGAAACTGATGACACTTGCGGCCTCGGCACGACAATACCTACAGGATTGTTCAATCGTCACATCAAGTACCTGTCCCGACATTACGCCATCGTCCCCCTGGATCGCTTTGTTAGGGAAACATCAACAAACACACTTGGACAAGGTAAGCTGGCTATCACGTTCGACGATGGTTATCGAGATAACGCGCTTACCGCGTGGCCCATTCTCCGGTGCTATGGTGCGACGGCTACGGTGTTCATTTGTCCAAGCGCCATCGAGAGCGGTCGCCTTCTGTGGCCGAATCGGCTCGCACTGCTTAGATCACGCCTTGGCCCCTCAGGCTTCGCCGAGGCCATCCAATCCCGATGGCCGAAGCTGCATGTCCAAAAGCTAAAGGCTCCACTGCACTGCTGGGTCGATGCACTAGGGACACAGGCAACGCACGCAGAAATCGACAGCGGCCTTGATGCTTGGGAATCAGAAATAGCACCGACAGAGGATACACCACATCGCAGTCTGTATATGGATTGGAAGCAAGTCCGGTCGTTGCATACAGAAGGGATGTCATTCGGAAACCATACGTGGTCCCACCCCAATCTTGCCCGTCAGGATGCGACAACTCAGTGGCGGGAAATCATCAAAGGAAGCGACGCAATCCGAAGTGAACTGGGAGATGGAGTAGCCCTGCCATTTGCATTCCCATTTGGCCGGA
>CAZZBA010000065.1:0-15391 GCA_964652765.1 uncultured Victivallales bacterium
AAGACCCACAAACGATCAAAAGCCTCGAATCTTTGTCACCTGATGTCTTATGGATGGTCGAAATATCAATCCCTCATTTATTTCCGGCCAATGAACGCAAGCTTGGGGAAGTCATAATGGATGCCAGAATGCCCCTTCAGCCTGACGGCGATGTCCACTACGGCGCATTCGTAATCGCCCGGCTACCGGGGCAGTTTGTTGTCTTGAATGAAATGAATAACGGCGGACCATCCTTTGAAACCGTTCCATCACGAATACAGTCGCATGTAGATGTGTGGCGGCACGCGTGAACGCAATCATGATTTCTAGTTAATATGGGCTTCCTTCGCGCGCAATCATATGAACATAGCTGATGACAGACTCGAACCAGCCCCGCCAGGAACCCGCCGCCTCTGCGTGATGCGGCAGGGGCGCGCCGTGGTGCGGGAGTGGGGGATTCCCAAACCAACCGTCCTGGTGGATACACGCGAGCAGCAGCCCTATAGCTTTGTTCAACAACACCCGAACTGGATCGGCGGTTTGAAATTCACAACCCTGAAAACCGGTGATTACTCCATCGATGGCATGGAGTCTCTGCTGGCGCTGGAGCGTAAGTCGATGGTGGATGCCATCCAGAGCACAATGTCCGGTCGGGAGCGATTTATCCGTTCTTGCGAACGATTGGCGAAATTCCGGTGGAAAGCCATCCTGATCGAGGCGACCTACGAGGAAATGAAGTCGAATTACCGAGACCAGGATGAGGATCTCCTGACAGAAGCCCACCCGAATGCGGTCTGTGGCATCTATGACGCGATCGAGGCCAAATTCGGCATCCCGATCATCTACACCTCGCGCCGCCGGATCCTGGCAACCGAACGGGCCGCTTCCTGGCTCTCGAAGCACTTTACCTACTGGTGGCTGGAACAAGCCGGCCACACCCGCGAGCTCATCGATACCGATCACCTGTAGTCGAATACGAGGAGAATTCAATGGCAAAAAAACGTATGGATGTAGACCTCACAGCCAAAGTGCAAAACGTGCTTAAGAATGCGAAACGTTACCATCAGAGGTTTTACGAGCTTAAGAAATTCACAGGGCCATCGCTCTATTTTCACCGCAAGGCGCGGGGTCTTGCCGGGCCTTTGCGAACAGAAGAGCGAACAGATGCTATTTATGCCGTTCTAGTCTCTTGGGGCATGCATCGGATGGGCGGGCGCGGCTCAAAAATGCGCGCATATGAAGAGTTCAGCGACAGCATGCAGACAATCAAGTCCGATTTGACCAAGGTGAAGAATCGGACCACACAGATCATGCAAGAAACAGATTGGAATGCACTGGCGCGTGTCTTCAAGGGGATACGTATCATGCAAACAAAAACCAGTATTGTCGGGCACTCCAAGGTCATGGCACATCTGCTGCCCGACCTCATTGCCCCAATTGATCGCCAGTACACGTTTAAGTTCTTATTTGGCAATACCCACATAACCAACAATATTGAGAATGAATGGCTCTTACTTCGGAAAATCCATAGAGATTTCTTCTATCCAATAGTTGAGGACTCCAGTTTTCAAGCGCAATCCGCCAGATGGATGAATGATCAGGACAAATACCCATGGGATACTTCCATCCTGAAAATCGTCGATAATCTTGTGATCGGGGCAGCCAATAAAGGATAACCTGCCGTCGGCAATGTTGAGGCCTTCGTTCCGCAATCAGACGATTAAAAACCGGCGTATCCTGCGAGCCCATGCTGGATGCCAACATTGACCGCGTGATTGAGACCGTCTACCCCTACGTCACCGATTCCATCTGGCTGGGGAAAATCAACCGGCTGCGAAGCATTCTTCCGCAAACCTGCCCTGGCGATGCAGACGCGATGCGCAAGGGCAACACGCTCATGGCACTTCAGAATGACGACGCCATCCGCGCGCTCGATGCCCGCTACAAGGACGATCCCAAAATCAAATGGAAAGACAGCATCAAGCAAGTCGTCGGCCTCCAGCGCCCAACCACAAGCGGGATGGATGTGTGACGCCCTCCCCCGTGGTTACCCATAAAAATTGCATTTCCCTTTCAAGGCGACTAGAATGTCCGCGTTCGACGCTTTTGCCGAGGAGATCCAGAGGAGGAAGCAGGAGGAAACGAGAAATGGATGATGAAATCAAACGCAGGGATCTCGGGATGGTTGTCCTGCTCATGGTTGTAACCCTGGGTATCTACGGATTCTACCTGATCCCCAAATTGGGGCTCGGCGTGAACCAACTCATCAAGAAGGATGAATACAAGTTCAACCAGGTGCTCCTGGTCGGGATATTCACGCTTGGCATCGGACTTGTTGTCTTCGAGATCCTGTATGCGTACAGCCTTGAGAAGGAGCCTGGATACACGGGTAACCGATGGAGCAACAGGAATATCGGAGGGTACGTTCTGGTTCTCAATATCCTTGCCGTTGTCCTGGCGCTCGCTTCTGGCGGTTTTGGCCTTGTAATCAGCTTTGCATTAGGGTGCTGGGCAACGTGGTTGATCCAGGACCAAGTGAACAAATACGCAGAATCCCGCGGACAATAACCGTCCGCAATCTTGCTGCTGCCACACGCTTGGCCCGGATATTTTCATCGCTCTTCAGCGTTGATCCCACCCGCTCGAAACGTGCCGCATCAGCCACTCCAGCGACTCGCCGACGGTAAAACGGCAACAGGTCATTGCCGTACTGGAGGAAGCCAAGGAGACGCTGTTCAAGCGGGTGGCCTGACATGAGGGTCATTAGGACATTGCTACGACTTCCCTGCAAGCGGGATGTCTCTCTTGGGTGGGCAACACTGCCACTTGCCAGCCACGTTTTCAATGGTGTAAGTCATGAATGACGAGCCCAGCGGGGTGTAGGGGTTACGGACGATTGTAATCTCGTACCAATCACCGAAATATTGGAATTTGTCAACCAGCACTACGTTTGCGTAGCTGTGAGCCTCGTCTTTTCCCCCAACTACGACTTCGACGCCAGGGATAGAAGGCGAATAGCCTGGTCGAAATCTATAGGTGATGACTGCCAGCACTGGCCCTTCAAAGCGTGGCTTTCCGTTTCTTCGAACTAAATACTCCCGAAGCGCAACATTCAGTAACTCGTGGTAGACTTCCATGTCTTTAGACGAAGGCGTATCGCTTCTGAGTTGAGCACAACCCAGAGCCGACACCAAAATCAATAACGGGACAAGCAGTTGTGTTCTCATTTCAACCTCGCGCCTAACCGGAACTCAAAGGCCGCCGTCCGCGGCGGCCTTTGAGGGTACGTGTCCATGCGTCTTGTTGGGCACCTCCGGTTCCTTCCTTCTGATGAACAGCACCTTGCCTCGCAAGGTGCATTCAAGACCTGCCTGACCGCAGAGGTCTGCGATGATGTCCGCGGATGAACGGCCCTGGGGATTGAGATGGACCTTTGTCAGAAACTCCGGGCAGGCCGGTTCCATCACAACATTGCCGAACTTGGCATGGTGGAGGACGTATTCGAGCATCACGTCTGCATCGTGAGTGAAAGACTTAGTCTGCGGATAGGGCTGGGCCAGAATCGGCGAGGCCGAGAGTGGCTTCGCGGCAGGGATCACCGGAGGCGTACCCTGCCGGACACGAAGCACTGCACCAGTGACAACCGCTTCGGCATGGAGGAAGTAAAGTGCCCAATCCAGAATGGTCTGGGCGTCGAGATTGTCGGTCGCCAACCTGAGTTGAACGGAGTTGGTTGCCACGGCAGGGCTGAGGTCGATCGCTAGGTCAGTACGTTTTCCTACGAACTCGATCACTTTGGTCGCAAGCCAAGGCTCGATTGCGCGAAGCGACATGCGTTGGTCGAGCGGTGATCCGGCGCGTGACACCACCGGAAGAAGCAGAAGGAGTATTGCGTAGTGTAGTTTCATTCTCTGTGCCCAACCTCTTATTATGCGTCAAAAATAGCGGGGGAACGCGTGGGCATCGCGTCTGCCGGTTTGCTGGTTATTAAGGGTTTGTGGAAAATTACTGACGTGTATCGGGGAGAATCGGTGTCTTGCTATGCGTCAAGGAACATCCTGATACTGAGGCTATGCGGGGAACAGTAGCGCATAGGATGGATACCGGGCTAGTGTTTTGTGCGACTTCCCCGATTTCGAATATACCTACTCGCCCATCGGGAGCAGGATGCTCCCGCCACTTTGGCAGCGTCCCGCAAGGACCGCGTCGAGGCGCTGCTCAAAACCCTGTTCGCCATGGGTCAAGCCCGCGAAATCAGCGACGGGCGGTTTCTGGCGGGATGGGTGGGGGTAAGTCGAAGTATTATGCGTAATACCCATAAATATTGCATTTCCATTTCAAGGCGACTAGAATGGCGACATGCTTAAATCGGAAAAATACCAGAGGAACGCCGCGACCGCCGCGACGCTGATCGAGGCGGGCATCGAGATCATGCGGGAGCGCATCAAGCGCCAAAATCCATTGGCCGCTCCCGAGACGATTGATGCACTCTTGCGGGAGTGGCGGTTTCGCGCGGACGATGCGATTCCCGGAGATACCGCCGGCAACGTCCGTGTTCGACGAGCTTTTGTATGAACGTGCTTGAAAATCTGCTGCAACATGCTGCCGCGTTGCTTGATAAACGTATGCAACCGTGGGCACTTATCGGCGGGCTGGCGGTTTCTGTTCGCACCGAACCTCGATTCACACGAGATCTGGATTTGGCCGTAGCCGTGACCAGCGATGCCGCAGCGGAATCACTGATTCACGAGATGCAAGCTTGTGGATATGTGCCTGTAGCAACCGTGGAGCAGGAACAAACCTGTCGGCTTGCAACGGTCCGCATGATACCGGCATCGTTACGAAGCGAAGGCCTCCTGCTGGACATCCTGTTTGCATCCTCGGGTATTGAATCGGAGATCTGCAGGGATGCCGAGATCCTTCATATTTCCAGCCATCTCGCCGTGCCGGTTGCAAGCGTTCCCCATCTCATTGTGCTTAAAATTCTCTCGCGCGATGATCGCACACGTCCTCAGGATGCATTGGATCTGCGGCAACTGATTGCAGGCGCGGATGCTGATGACTTGGCACTCGCCCTCGATGCGGCTCGTCTTATCGAAGCACGCGGTTACAACCGAGGTCGCGATTTGGTTGCACGCTTGCAGGGCACATGGGCCGCATTCCGAGATGATCGTGGCTAGGCCATAATGGGATCAATATGGGATTGCAAAGCAACCCACATCCTGATGGAATTCCTCACATGACCTTGCGATTTACATCTGATGAATGCCGCATCAGCCACTCCAGCGACTCGCCGACGGGGCGGTAGCCGGGATCGTGCCGGATGCCAGGGTATGAGTTTTCCACGAACAGTTGCAAAGAACCCCTTTTTTTCGTGTCGTCATCCGTATATCCTGTCTGAATTGCATTTAAAAAATGACGGACAAGGGGACAGGGAGCGGGAAACCATATGAAAAAGACGGGGATTGGAACAAGTATACTTGCGGTTTTGCTCGGGGCGACAATCAGCGGGGCTGGCCTGTATGCGGCCGGGGAGCCAGGCAAGCCGGGAGAAATGGCGGATTCCGAGGTTCTCAAGCTCAAGGCGCATCCCCGGCTCTGGGTCCCGGCAGAGACGATCCTGAACCTGAAGGATAAGCTGCATTCGCCGTATATGCGCAGCGCGGCCGCGCGGATCCTCGCCGATGCGGACTGGCTCGTTGATCTCAAGCCCATCGCCCAGGACGAGGTCGGGACCAACCAGCAGGGCACGCGCCTGATCGCCAGCCACCTGAAATGCCTGACCTCGGCGTATGTCCTGACCCGCGAGCCGAAGTACCGCGAGGCGGCCATGCGGCATCTGGAGAACATCCTGACCTGGCGCCAGATAAGCTGCGAGGCCAACGTCAATACCCCCGCCGATAACCCGATGTTCTTCTGCCTCAGCTACGGCGAGCATGCCGCCGATATCGCCCTGATGTATGATGTCTTGCGCGCCGACATCACGCCTGCGGAGCAGAAGGTGTTCTTCGACGTGCTGGACCGCTTCTATCTCAGCCAGGCCCTGCGTGCCTATGCGAACCCGCCCTGGTGGGTGAACAAGTCCTGGTCGAACTGGAACGGCGTCTGTGCCGGCGGCATGGGTATGCTCGCCCTTGCTTTCTACGACGATCGTCCCGAGGTCCGCCAACTGATCCCCTTTGTGGAGACCTCGCTTTCGCATTACTTCCAGTCCTACATCGAGAACGGCGGCGGCAACCACGAGGGGACCGGCTACTGGAACTACGGGATGCACTATGCCGTCCGTTACCTGCTCAGCTACGAACAGGCCACGGGCAGGAAACACCCGGCCTTTGATATACCGGAGCTGGGCAAGTCCTTGCACTTCCCCGTCGATTTCACCGGCATCAATTTCGGGGATAACGACGGCTGGGGGCCGACCGGCTTCTTTTTCATGATGGCCGCACGCGTCAACCAGCCGGATGCCGCCATGCGGGCGGCGACGTTCCTGATGACTGACGTGCCGCCGGCTCCGGATCCCGCCACCCGCTCCCGCCTTTCCCCGGCCACCAGCGCCGACATCCTCTATGCCGCCGATTCAATCCCCTCCGCCGAGGCCATGACCGCGCTCAAGGCGGAACGGATGGAGAAAAAGCAGCCCATGGCCCGCGTGTACGAGGGATTGGGCTGGGGCGTGCTGATGGATGATTCGGCCTTCCCGACCCTGCGTCTATCGGCCCGGGGTGGCAGCAGCCGGATCACCGGGCATGGCCACATGGACCTGCTCAGCTTCAAGTGCGCTGTCAATGGCCAGCCCATGATCGAGGACCAGCGCGGCTCGATGCCGAGCGTCGCGTTCACCGGCCGCGGACACCACCTATACAGCCGCAGCTCCGCGGCCAAAAGCACGCTTTTCGTCGACGGGTTGGGTTGTGCCGAGGATGTTGCCTGCAAGGCAACCGAGATCGTGCAGGGCGAAGGCCTGCTGGGAATCCGCATCGATGCAGGCGGCGTCTTTACGCCCCACTGGCGTCGAGTCTTTGTCGGCCGGCTCTTCCTGCTGGTCGACAACGCGTATTGGCTCGTGGTCGACACGGCTCCGGGCCACGCCATCGAGTCGCGCTTCCACACCTATGCCGACCTCGAGACCGGGACCGACTGGGCGGTGCTCGGAAAGGGGGGCGAACAACTGGCGATGACCTTTGCCTCTCTGGGTCAAAGCATCATGCAGCGCGCTTCGGGCATGCCGGAGAACACCGCCGAACAAACCAAGATCATTCGCTGGATCAGTACGCAGCGATCGCCTGAAAACCTGCACGTGACGGCGTTGAACCCAGGCAGCGAGAAGCTCTCGCTGAAGGTATCCAGGGACATGGCGGGGTTCGCGATCGAGATCACCGGTAGCAAGCCCGCACGCACGATCCGGCTCACCCGCGATCTGAAGCTGTAGGAAAGGAAGCGACGATGGGAAACATGCGTAATATTCATGCCTGTATTGCAGGCTGCATCCTGGTGCTTGGCGGCACCGGTATCGAGGGGCAGGCTGCCGAGACGGCGTCTGATAAGGTTATCTGGTCGGATAAGCCGGTGGTATTGATGCCGGATCCGCCGAAGCCGCAAAAGTATTTCCAGCATACCTGGGGTTCCTCCGTGTATCCCATCGGCAATGGCCGTCTCGGGGCCACGATCTATGGCTGGCTGGACGGGGAACGCATCCAATTCAACGAGGATACGCTGTGGACCGGGGGAGAGGATGAGACGGGTGCCTACCAGAATTTCGGCGAGATGCTTATTGCCTTCGAGGGCCTCGAGAACCTAACCCCCGAGGCCACCCAGTACCGGCGCGAACTGGATATCGGCAAGGCGATCCACACGATCCGCTACGAGGCGGCGGGCGTCCGCTACCAGCGCGAGTATTTCTCCAGTCATCCGGCCAATGTGATGGTCTTCCGGTTCACGGCCGACCGGAAAGGCGCGTATAGCGGGACTGTCACATTAAAGGATGCCCATCCCGGCGACGGGGTGCAGGCGGACGGGAGCACGATCACGTTTTCCGGCAAGCTGAAGCCGGGGACTATCAACTTGAGCTATGAGGCCCAGGCGATGGTGTTGAATGTCGGTGGAAGTGTCACGGCCGGCACGAACGGGGTGATAGCATTCAAGGGTTGCGATAGTCTGATGATCCTGCTCGATGCCGGTACCGACTACCTCAACCAACGCGAGAAAGGCTGGAAGCAGGCACATCCGCACGAGCGCATTTCGGAACGGCTTGCGAAAGCTTCGGCGCGTCCTTTTGATGCGCTGCGGGAGGAGCACGTCAAGGATTACCAGGGCCTTCTCGATCGACTGGCCCTGGAGCTTGGCACGACCGATGCGGAGACGCTGGAGCTCCAGACAGGAGCGCGGCTTGACGCGTATCGACAAAACAAGCCCGACCCCGATCTTGAGGAGTTGCTTTACCAACATGCGCGATACCTGATGATCAGCAGTTCACGTCCCGGCTGCATGCCGGCCAACCTTCAGGGCTTGTGGAATCCGTACAATTGGCCGCCGTGGCGCAGCGATTATCACACGGATGTGAACGTCGAGATGAACTACTGGTTTGTGGACCAGGCCAACCTTTCCGAATGTTTCCGGCCGCTGGCCGAATGGGT
This sequence comes from uncultured Victivallales bacterium, assembly GCA_964652765.1. GTDB lineage: Bacteria > Verrucomicrobiota > Kiritimatiellia > UBA8416 > UBA8416 > UBA8416. The sequence goes on from CAZZBA010000065.1 coordinate 8,613, forward strand.
GCATTCCATCCGAGAGGTGCGGCGCGAAGCGACCCGGAAAGAGTTCAATGTCCGGGGCTGGGCGACGCGCTCGGAAAACGGGATCTTTGGCGGTGCCACCTACCACTGGGTGCCGGGTGATGCGTCCTGGGTAGCCCAGAACCTGTGGGATCATTACGCCTTCACTCTGGACGAGGAGTACCTGCGCACTCGGGCCTATCCGGTCATGAAGGAGCTGTGCGAGTACTGGGAGGACTCGCTTAGGACCAACTCCGCCGGGCGGCTAGTCAGTCCCAAGAGCCAGTCGCCGGAGCATGGCCCCTTCGCCGAGGGCAATTCCTATGAACAGCAGTTGGCCTGGGACTTGTTCAATAATTTCATTGGAAGTCCAGTGGCGCTGGGATTGGATGCGGAGTATCGCGTCAAAGTGGCTGAAATGAAGGCGAATCTGCTCGGTCCGCAGATCGGCAAGTGGGGGCAGTTGCAGGAATGGGCCGAGGACCTGGACGATCCGAACGACAAGCACCGGCATCTCTCGCACCTGATCGCTGTGCATCCCGGGCGGCAGATCTCGCCCTTGACCACGCCGGAGCTGGCCGAGGCGGCCAGGGTGTCGATGAATGCGCGCGGCGACGGGGCCACCGGTTGGAGCAAGGCCTGGAAGATCAGCGTCTGGGCCCGCCTGCATGACGGCGACCGCGCCTATAAACTGATTCAGGAATTTATCAGGGGTAACGTCTATCCCAATCTGTGGGGGTTCCATCCGCCGTTCCAGATCGACTGCAACTTCGGCTACGCGGCGGGGGTGAATGAGATGCTGGTGCAGAGTCACATGGGGATCATTCACCTGTTACCGGCCCTTCCAACGGCATGGCCGACCGGGCACGTCAAGGGCATGCGGGTGCGTGGCGGGTATGCGCTGGATCTGGATTGGAAGGACGGCAAACTGTTGAAAGCCGTTGTCAGCGGCATCTCAAACACGTCCGATCCGTGTGTTGTCCGGTATGGGGACAAGATCAAGACGGTCGCGGTCGCGGCAGGCGGGCAGACGGAACTTGGTCCCGATGGTTTTGAGTAGGCAAGATGGCTTCTCGAAAAAGGCTTCGCCAGTCGCTGTCCCTTTCGCTGCGTCGTCCTGGGCATCGGTCACGCGGATGCATGTACCCTTTACAGGAGCTCCTTCAGCCGCTGTCTCATTTCGGCGACTTTCTCTGGCATCTCGCGGGCCAGGTTGCGTTGCTGGCCGATATCCGCGCCGATATCATAGAGCTGATCCCAGTGGCTATTGCCCATGTCGGTGCCGACGTTCCCGTGATAGCGTGCGCCATCGAGGGCGGGCAGGAAAATCCAATTGTCCTTTCGGAGAAGCGTTTTGCGCTGCAACCCCTCCGTGACCAGTTCATGGCGCCCCTGGGCCGAGTGGCCCAGCAAGGCCGCCAGCACGTTTTCGCTATCCGGGCAGGCGCCCGGCGGCATGGCGACGCCAGCCAGTGACGCAAAGGAAGCACAGAAGTCCGACTGGCAGACGAGGGCAGGGGAGTCCTGCCCCGGCGCTACGGTTCCGGTCCAGCGCAGCACGAACGGGACACGGGTGCCACCGTCGAGACGGCTGTATTTGCCTCCGCGCAAGGGACCGGCGGGGCGGTGGCTCCCGGTCAATTCGGCGGCCTGATCCTCGTAGCCGTCGTCCAGCACCGGTCCGTTGTCGCTGCTGAAGATGACGATGGTGTTTTCCGCCAGCCCCAGTTCATCCAGCGTGTCGAGCATCCGGCCGACGGCCCAGTCCATCTCGGCAATCGCATCGCCGCGCGGCCCGAGCCCGGTCGTGCCGGCAAAGCGGGCATGGGGCAGGCGCGGGACATGCGGTTCATGAAACGCATAAAACAGGAAGAACGGCTGATCCCGGTTCTGCTTCACGAAGTCGATCGCCTTTCCCGAGAACACATCGGCCATATCCTCATCGGTCCAGAGGGCCGATTTGCCACCGCGCATGTAGCCGATCCGGCTGACGCCGTTGATGATCGTGCAATCATGACCATGACTGTTGCGCATCTTCAGCAGCTCCGGGTTATCGCGGCCGGTCGGCATGTCGGGGAACGGGTTCTCCGCCTTGTAGGCGACTTCGATCGGATCCGCCGGATCCAGGTTATCGACGGTCCGGTTGTGCAGGTACACGCAGGGAACGCGGTCATTGGTGGCCGCCATGATGTAGGAGTGGTCGAAACCGACGTCATTGGGCGTCCCGTCGAGTTCCCGGTTCCAGTCGAGGTCGCCGTCGCCGATGCCCATATGCCATTTGCCGACGATCCCGGTCTTGTAGCCCGCACTCTTCAGGAGTTTTGGCAAGGTGGTTTCGTCGCGGGAAATGATCAGCGGCGCGTCGCCCGGCAGGATCGCGGCCTTCGGATTTCGCCAGGGGTAGGTGCCCGTCATCAGGCTATAGCGCGATGGCGTACAGGTCGCGGCAGTGGCATAGCCATCGGTAAAGCGAATCCCCGCCGCGGCGAGGCGGTCGATGTTCGGCGTGGGGATGCTGGTGCCGCCATAACAGCCGACATCGCCATATCCCAGGTCATCGGCAAACATGATCACGATATTCGGCTGTTTCTGCGCCTGACTCATCATAAGGCCCTCTCATCTCTGGTTTATAACTTCCGGATATAGCCCCTAATCTGCTCGTAATCAAGGTGTTTCTGAGCCGAATACGGATCGCGATCATCCCATGGGGACGAATAATGCCGGGGGAATACCGATCGTCACGAAATACAGAACACGGGGTTGATTTGTCTTGGAATACCCGTATATTGATAGTAGGTATTGATAGGCTATCGCTCGATAAATATGGAAAGCGGTGATTATGCGAAGACCTGAAGAACTCGGTGTGATTGTTGGAAATCTTTGTGCGACATCGCCGCTGGGGATGGCGGTTGTATATGGGAATAGCGCAGGATTCATTATTGAACCCCAGTGGAAAGAAAAACCGGAAGATGATGCCCATGTGCCGCCCGGAATCAACGCCCCGGATGGTTCCTATATCCAGCGGACCTTCAGGCAGGGGGATGCCGACATCACCATCACGTGGGGACGCACAGGTGAGCTTTGTATCATCGCGGAAATCACAACCACAGCAAGCGTGGCACTCGATCTCTGCCTGAAGCAGGGCTGGACCTCCATGCCGGGCGTATGGCGTGAGGATGGGGAGGGTGGCGTCACCGGCCTGCTGGCGGACCGGCGGGGCGGCTACGTGCCTGTGGCGGCGCGTGCCTGCCCGGTGCCCTGCGGGATCAAGGCTCGGTATAACGGGGAAGCTTTTCTTACCTTCGCATTGACGCCGGATTGTCCCGTGCATCTGGTTGCTGGGGCTGGCGATTTGCCGGCGCTCTCCAGCGCCGGCCCGGCCCTGGCGGCAGCGGCGCGGAAGTACGAGGCGGAGCGCTTCAAGTCGGAGGGCGACTGGGGCGGATTCGCGCAGGCGATTGCCGACAGCATGAATTTCGCACGAACCTATAGCACGTTTGATAATCGGCGTGCCCACATTGTCGGGCGGGGCTGGTGGATCTACAAGCATGCCAGATACAATCCGGACTTCGGTCCGTATTTCGGCTGGGACCAGTTCTTCAACGGGCAACTGGCATGCTTTGAGGATCCCGAGGGGGCGATGGAAACCGTCAGGGCTCATCTTGCCTACCAGCTTCCCGAGGGGTATCTCGCCAACTGCTCCCACTGGGATATTCCGCAACGGGACTCAAGGGTCTTTGTCACGGCGGATCGCTCGCAGCCGCCGGTGGGCGCCATGTGCGTATGGAAGATGCACGAGCGCCGGCCGGATAATGAATTCCTGGCCGAGGTGTATCCGGCACTGGTCCGCTGGAGCCGGTGGTGGCATACCGCACGAGACGGCAATGGCAACGGATTGCTCGAATGGGGCGACGGCCTGGGCGACTACAAGAGTGCCCGACTGGAGACCGGCTGGGACGACACGCCGCATTTTGAAGGCGTTGAGATGGCCGGTACGCAGATGACGGCGGATGCCGTGGACTTGAACGCGCTGTGGTCGCTCGATGCGCTGTATCTGGCCAGAATCGCCGATGCGATAGGGAAGCCAGCCGAGGCAAAACAGCATCGCGCCGACCACGAGTCTATGAATGCGCGCATCAATGATCGACTCTGGAACGAACAGCTCGGCATCTATTGCAGCCGGAACTGGAAGGATACACCTGACGGACAACCCTCGTTCCTGACCAGGATCACCCCGATGAACTTCTATCCGCTGGCCTGTGGTGCGGCCACAGGGAAACGCGCGGCGCGTCTGCTGGAGGGACTCTACCGGGAAGACCGGTTCTGGGGCGAGTGGATGCTGCCGACGCTTCCGTTCGATGATCCGGATTGGTCGAAGCAGCACTACTGGAAGGGGCACGTCTGGCCACCGCCAAACTATATCATCTGGCTGGGGCTCAAGGAATATGCCGATCCCGCCCGCCGGGCTGAATTCGCCAAACGGAGCGTGCGGCTTTTCATGCAAGGGTGGGAGTCCGCCCGCATCTGCAGCGAGAACTACCGCAGTGACACCGGAAAGCCAGCCTGTCATCCCCACTATACCTGGGGTGCGCTGCTGCCCCTGATCGGGGTGGAAGCCCTCTGCGACATCGATGAGCATTTCAATCCTCGCCCCTATCCGTCCTGTGGGATTGACGGGACGATCACGTTGCGGAATATACCGTTCGGAGGCAGGTTGTACCGGATTGATGTTTCCAATGGAAAGACAACCGTGACGGTCGAGGAATGATTGGGAATTTTTTCAAACAGGGAACGATGATGAACACCGGAACAGGTGGCACTTATCCGCCAAGGATCGATGAATATGCTGGTTGAATATGCAGAAGAACCGTTGGCGATTGGCGCCAGGAATCCCCGCTTTTCGTGGGAGGTGCCACTTGAAGGACGTAACCGCAGGCAAGCCGCATATCAGATCCTGGTCGCGTCATCGCCAGACCTGCTGGTTCCCGTAAAGGCCGATCTCTGGGACAGCGGGAAGGTGGAGAGCCGGCAGTCCGTGAACGTGGCGTATGCCGGCACCGGATTGCGTAGCAACATGGACTGCTACTGGACGGTGCAGGTGTGGGATGAGGAAGGCCATGCTCACGGATTCAGTGCACCACAGCATTTCGGGACTGCCCTCTATGGTGAAACCGACTGGACCGCGAGCTGGATCGGGATGGGCCCGGCGCAGGAACCCTTCTTCGACCCCTACTCCATGCACCAGGACGACGCCACCTCGGGCGGGCTCCGGCTGGCTGAGGTGGATTTCCAGAAGATGGCGCCGGCCTTGCGGGACTACAAGCCGGAAGGACGGGCTCCGCAGATGCGCAAGGCGTTTTTCCTGGATAAGCCTGTAAAACGGGCGCGGGTTTTTGTCTGTGGCCTGGGGCTGTTCGAACTGCGCCTGAATGGCGGCAAGGTGGGAGACGAGGTTTTGGCGACACCCCGTACCGACTTTCGCAAACGCGTTTATTACTTCATGTATGACATCACCGCCCAGCTTGCCCGCGGCGAGAACGTGGTTGGCATTATCCTCGGAAACGGCTGGTTCAATGCCCAGAAGAAGTACTGGCATTGGCAGGCACCGTGGTATGGAGAGCCGCGTGCGTTGGTACAGTTGGAGCTGGAGTATGCCGATGGCTCGACCGCGCGGGTGGCGAGCGATGACACATGGAAGGGCGACTGGTCGCCGATTGGTCTTAACTGCATCTATGACGGCGAAGACTATGATGCCAGGCTGGATCAGGCCGGCTGGGACGCCCCGGGGTTTGACGCTTCCCGCTGGCGCCCCGTGAACATGGTTTCCGCTCCCGGTGGCAAGCTTACCGCCATGGATCATGAAGCCAACCAGGTGATGAAACGCTTTCAGCCGGTCTCCGTACTCGAGCCGGCTCCGGGCGTGTTTGTCTTCGATATGGGCACCGTGATGACCGGCTGGGCGGCGCTGCGGATCCCGCAGGGCATGGCAGGGGGGACGGTCACGCTCACGTATTCCGAAATGCTGTTTGACAACGGTATGATTCGCCCGAAGATGACCAGCGGATGCCGGCAGGCCGAGCAGTACACCATGAAGGGCGCGGTGAATGAATCCTACGAGCCGCGCTTCACCTATCACGGCTTCCGCTATGTCGAAGTGACCGGTTTTCCCGGCAGGCCTGACCTCGACACCCTTGAAGCCTGCTTTGTGCATAATGGTGTTGAGCAGGCAGGCTCTTTCGAGTGCGGCAACGACCTCATCAATAAAATCCACCGCTGCACCCTGCAGTCACAGCGCTGCAATCTGCAGATGGGCGTGCCTACCGACGACACCCAGCGCGAGGAGCGGCTGGGCTGGTGCGGTGACGCCTGGAGTTTTGCGCAGGAATCCTTCTACAACCTTGACACCCCGCGTTTCTGGTCCAAGTGGATTGCCGATTTCCATGATCAGCAGGACGAAGAGCATGGCGCCGTCGGTTATATCACCCCCCTGCCCGGCTGGGGCGAGGATCTGGTCTGGAGCGCGGCCTTCATCCTGATCCCCTGGTGGCACTACATCTACTACGGCGACCAACGCATTCTGGAGACGAGCTACCCTTACATGCAGAAATACATCGCCTACATCCAAAGGACAGGGAAGAACAAGCTTCCTGATCTCTCCGGCAACAAGCCCGACAGACTGCTCTTCCCGAAATGCGCCTGGGAGGATCGTTATCCTTCCCCCGAAGAGCACGGTTATCTCCAGCATTCATGGTTCGCGGATCACCTGGCCACCCACGAGGGCG
>CAZZBA010000066.1:0-6009 GCA_964652765.1 uncultured Victivallales bacterium
CGTCCGCTGGCTGCTCGCGCATGGCGGCGACGTCGTCCCAGAGCCGTTCGAGCGCGTAGAATTCACGCACCTCGGGCACGAAAAGATGCACGATGACATTCACGTAGTCGAGCACCATCCAGCCGCCTTCGGTTTCCCCGCTGCGGCGGTAGCAGGCGATTCCCTCCTGCTTGAGCCGATGCTGGACCTCCTCGTAAAGCGCCCGGATATGCGGGGTGCTCATACCGGAGGCAATGATCGTGTAGTCCGTGACCGTGGACGTGCCGCGGACATCAATGATCGTGATGTCCTGGGCCTTCTTGTCATCCAGGATGACCCGGATGCGCTCCACTAATGTTTCTGCGTCGATTGCTATAGCGTCGATGACCAACCTCCTGCGTTTCGATTGCTAGCGGTAAAGATGATGCTCCATGATAATCATTTCCACCGGCTGCGGGACAAGATAGCGTATATTGAGACCTTCGGCAACCCTATGCCGTATATCCGACGAAGAAATATCGATCTGACGGACACGGCAGACATTTCGCAGCAGCCGATCCGGCCAGGGAGGCGGCAATTGAATGGCGTCCGGGGCCAGGCTTTGCAGATCATATCCCGGACGTGCGAAAATGATAAACGAACACAACGACAGCACGGTATCGATATCCTTCCAGCCGTGCAGTTCCAGCAGCGTATCGGCACCGATCATGAAGAAGAGCTCGGAGTGCGGATACTGCGAACGGATCTCCCGCAGCGAATCCACTGTGTACGAGACGCCTCCGCGGCGAAGCTCGATATCCAGCAGGTCGAAGCCCAGGTTATCGAGGATCGCCGCCTCCACCATGGCCTCGCGATGCATGGCAGAAGCCAGCATCCGCGGATCCTTGTGCGGCTGCACCGCGCAGGGCATGAACAGGACACGATCCAGGTCGAACTGCTCCTGCGCGGACTGTGCCAGGAGCAGGTGTCCCAGATGTACCGGATTGAACGACCCGCCAAAGACGCCGAGCCGTTCCCGGCGACGGGTGCCTGCCGCGTTTGTCATAACCCCTCCTCGGTATTCGCGATCGCTTCCAGGCGGGCACGGTCCTGTATCCGGATCGTGCGGCCGTCAGCCTCTGCCACCCCCGCCTGCTGCAGTTTGCGCAGGGTGCGGCTGAGCGTCTCGGGAATCGTGCCGAGCCGGGACGCCAGGATACCCTTGGACATACCCAGCTCGAATGTGTCGCGACCGGCCGCATCGGCCAGTCCGAGCAGGAATGCCGCCAGGCGCGTGGACACGTCCTTCAGCGAAAGGTCATCGATCAGCCCCACGAAACGCCGTAGCCGCCGGGATAGCACGGCCAGCATCTCCAGCAGGATTTCCGGATGCCGGCGCGTAATCGCCAGGAAATCCGCCCGCGGCAGGTAAAGTACACGCGATGACACCGTCGCATCCGCCGCCGCCGGATAGGTGGTGCCCTCGAACACGGGAACCTCGCCGCACACATCGCCAGCCTCATCGAATACATGCAGGATCTGCTGGCGTCCGTCCATACCGGCCCGGTAGACCGTCAACGCTCCCTTGACTAGCACGTAGAAGCCCGACGCCTTCTGCTCCTGGTAGAACAGCGACTCACCGGCCTCGTAATCCTGCAGGATCGCGACCGAGGCAAGCGACTGCAAGCTCGCCTCGCTCACGCCGTTGAACACCTCGGAGCCGCGCAGCATCATGGCCTTCCCGGCTACACTATCCGTATTCGTTTTCATCGCTAGAACAGCTCCGGCGTTCTCAGGCTATTGGCAAAGGCGGTGAGCTCATAACGACGGTAGAAGTCCAGCAGGGAACGAACCGGTTCCGGATTCCGCTGCAGGGTCCGCCAATCCGGCACTCCGGGCACTTCGCAATCCAACCGGACCATCTTCAGGTTGCGTTCCACGATATCCCGGGAATCAGCCAGCGCCTGGCGCAGCCTGGGGCTCTCGACCGCGTCAAGCTGCGCATAAACCGCCTTTAGATTCGGGAACGTCTTCAGTAGCTTGGCCGCCGTCTTCGTACCGACTCCCTGAATTCCCTTGATATTATCGGCCGCGTCGCCAGTCATCGCCAGCCAGTCGGGGATCTGTTCCGGACGCACACCGGTCTTGCGTTCAACGGCCTCCGCATCCATCGCTGTCGGCTCCCCCGCGAGCGAGACAATGCGCACATGCCCATCCACCAGCTGGAACAGGTCCTTGTCCCCGGTGGCGATCATCACGTCACAGCCCGCGTCTGCCGCCCGCCGGGCCAGTGTCGCGATCACATCGTCCGCCTCGCAGGCATCCAGACGCAACGCACCAATTCCCGCCGCCTCAAGATAGGCATTCAAGACAGGTAGTTGCTCCTTGAGTGCACCGGGCATCGGCTTGCGATGTGCCTTGTAGTCGGGAACCAAGGCGAGACGCGCAGGCGGCGTCCCTCCATCGAAGACAACCGCCCGATGCGTCGGGCTCCAGGCGCGATCAAGCTGCTGCATCATGCGCACGAAACCGAACACCGCATTTACTGGCTCGCCCGCCTTCGTACTCAGGTCTCGAATGGCATGGAAAAAACGGTACGCCCCCGCCAGCCCGTCCACAAGCAGCAGTCTTGTATCAGCCATCAGCGCCTGTTTCAGTTGCTGGGTTTGTCGGCCGCCACGATCCGTTCGGCAATGCTCTTGTCAACACCGAAACGCTCGCGGTCCAAGGCGCGACCCGACGGATCCACCAGCCGCGCCGTCACAAAGATCAGCAGATTGCGCTTCTCGCTTTTTTCATACTTGCTGCTGAACAGACGCCCGACCAGCGGGATATCGCCCAGCAAAGGGATCTTGTCATCCACTTTGCTGCGCACTTCCGTGATCATCCCGCCCATCACTACCGTCGCCCCATTGTAGATCAACAGGTTCGTCGTCAGCTTACGGGTATGGAAGAACGGCTGCTCCATGTTCAATTGCTGTACAACCGGGTTGCCGTTCTGATCATACGACGTGTAGCTCGAACCGTAGTTGCGCCAAGTCGGTTCCGAAACCACTTCCGGTGACAGCGACAGGCTGATCATCTGCCCCTCCGGGCTGACTTCCGGCGTAACCTCCAGGATGACACCCACCTCGCGCGTGGCGAACTCGCTCGGGGTCACCACGGCACCGACAACCCCGCCCCCGTTGTTGCCCGCTGTCGTATTGTTATTGTTGCCACCAATACCGGAGGTTTCGAACTCGGTCGGGTAAATGTACTCCGTGACGACCTTGATTGTCGCCGCCTGTCCAGATTGCGTCGTGATCTTGGGCGCGGACAACAGATCGGTGTTACCGCTCTGCTGCAGGGCGTGCAGGACAACCGTCAGTTCGGGATTCGTCAACACCCCGCTGAGGCTGGCGACCGTGTCTGCCATCTTGCTTCCACTGACTCCAACACCGGCATTAGAAAGGAAACGATTCCCTGCCGTAAAGCCACCCGTGCCGCCATTCGCGTTCATCACGATGCGTTCCTGGGCCGCCAAGGGAACCCCTTCCTGGCCTGTCTTCGTGGCAAGCTCCCAGTTATCGGTCAGCAGCCATTCCAGTCCCAGCGAATCCACATCCGTCTGGGCCACCTCGATAAAGCGGGCCTCGATCTCGATCTGGTACGGGACGACATTCAGGATCGAAAGCACCTTTTCGAAGACCGTCAGGTTCTCCAGCGTGTTAGCGACAACGAGCTTGCCAAGCCCGCTGACGAATTTGATCGAGGATTTATTCGGCCATTCGACGCCCATTTCCTTGAAGAATTCCTTGAGATCGACCTCTTCCCCACCCCCCGTACCACCCGAACCCTCCATCACGATGAAATCCGAAGACGCGCGTATGCGCGCATTGCCACGGCCAGCAGTCACGGCTGTGCTCAGCTCGCGCAGACGCGTGATCGCGGACGGCAGCACATCGTACATCCGGTGCTCGATCGCTCCGCCGGCCTCATTGGCTGGCATCACCATCACGGCACTGCCGCGAATCAGGTACTTGAGTCCCGCGATGTCAACCGAGTAGTCCAACGCATCTTTCAAGGTGATGTCCAGCGCGCTGAACGTCACCAGTGTCTCGTTCGCAGCCCCTTGTGCCTCAGCAGCCGGGGCACCAAAATCGAAGCCGCCTGCGGGTGCGGCAGGAGCGGCGGCGGCCGTTCCGCCAGCTTCCCCGTCCAACTTGAGAATGATGGTGACACCCTTGCGATCAACTGGATTCGGAGCCGGATCAAACTCGACACTCTGCTCGAAGAGGAATTTTACGACATCTCGGATATTGGCCTGCCGGAAATCGACTTCAGGAATTCGGATCTTGCTCATCTTGTCCAGTATCGCGGCACGGCGAGCCTCCTCGTCACCCGTGATCTTGGTCGTGCCGCCTGCCTGCGACTCGATCGGGGTCTCGTGCAAGCCATAATGCCGAGGGTTCCAAGTATCGCGCACCATCGCCGTCATGCGGGCGGCATTGGCATCCAGCTCCATCGAGGACCGGTCGTACTGCTTGTTCGCCGCTGAGTGCATCAGCCGGATGGCTTCCTTGTTTTCCGGATCGCGGGCCAATACGGATTCAAACGCCAGGATCGCGCGATCATATTCCCCGGTCAGATAGGCTTCACGCCCGCGCTTCAGGAATTCCTTTACTTGTGATTGTGTCGTCTTATATTCCTCTTCGCGCCAACGGTGCTTGGCTGGGGGCGGCGGTGGCTCGGTCGGGACATCGATCTTGCTCTGTATGCGGGCCACGGTCTCCTCGGCGCGCACATATCCGAATTTCACCGCGCTCTGGGCCGCGATCTTCGCGTTCTCTAAATCCCCCATCCGCTCCTGCGAGAGGGCCTGGAGATAGTAGGCGGCACCAAGCCCCTTATGGGCCTCGGCGCGCACCGGTTCCATATCGGGGCGCTGCGGCAGATGGGTCAATGCCTGCTGGTACATCAGAATGGCACGCGGATAATCCCGCTCACGCAAGGCGTTCTTGGCACTGTCCAGCGCACTGGTGGCATGATATTCACGCGCCACCCGCTTCAGGCGTTCCGCCTCCTCGAAGGCGGCCGCCCCCTCGGGCAGATCGCGGACGGGAAGCGCAGCCACCTCGGCAGGTGCAGCATCCGCCTTTTCACCAGACTCGGCAGCCACGAAATCGTCGAGCGAGAACGGGGTATCGGCTGGCGCGACGGCAACGGGCGCGACGGCTTCGGTTGGCGCTGCCACAGCGGACTCGACAACAGGGGCATCAACCTCGGCTGGCACTGCAACAGCAGGCTCGGCAGCAGGGGCATCAACCTCGGCTGGCGCTGCCACAGCAGGCTCGGCAACAGGGGCATCAACCTCGGCTGGCACTGCAACAGCAGGCTCGGCAACAGGGGCATCAACCTCGGCTGGCGCTGTCACAGACTCGGCAACAGGTGCGGCCGGTTGCGACAGCGCTTCAACGAAAGGGTCAGCGGCCACCCCCGGGGCCTTCACAGACTGGGGTGTCTTACGGATGTCTTTCTTACCACTTTTCGCCAATGACTTGAAAATATCATCGTCCAACGCCATGGGGTCTTCTTCGATGGGAACAACCGCTGGAATCGCGGCAGGTGCCGCTTCCGCGACGGCAGGTGTATCAGGTGCCACTTCCGCGACGGGGACATCCGCTGGAATCGCGGCAGGTGCCGCTTCCGCGACGGCAGGTGTATCAGGTGCCGCTTCCGCGACGGGGACCACGCTCTCCGCCTCGGCAGCCAATCCACCGATCAAGGCGTCTAGGTCATCGCCTCCTGCCGGAACAGCTGCCGGAACAGCTGCCGGTTCAACAGCTGCAACCGGGGCCGGTTCAACGGCAGCGACCGGAGCCGGATCAACGACAGCGACCGGGGCCGGTTCAACGGCAGCGACCGGAGCCGGATCAACAGCAGCGACCGGAGCGTCGGCAAAAAGGGAGTCGAAATCGTCCTTGGGCGCCGCAGTCTCAGCCACCGGTGCCACAGCTACCGGTTCCGCCTCTGCCACGACACTGGCAACCTCAGCCACCGGTTCCACAGCCA
>CAZZBA010000066.1:6109-14311 GCA_964652765.1 uncultured Victivallales bacterium
CGACACTGGCAACCTCAGCCACCGGTTCCACAGCCACCGGTTCCGCCTCTGCCACTACACTGGCAACCTCGGCCACCGGTTCCACAGCTACCGGTTCCACAGCCACTGGTTCCGCAACTGCCACGACACTGGCACTGGCATCGCCGGCAACGACGTCGGGTTCCGCAGCAACCATCTCGCCCAGCATCGCATCGAGGTCGGCGTCCTTATCCTTGGCGGCATCCGCCACCGGTGCGGGGGTGTTCGTAACCGAACCTGCGGCGACTTCGGCCACCGCATCGCTATTGCCCATCTCCAGCATTTCACCCAGTACGGCGTCCGCATCAAACCCTTTGTCCAAGGGGAATTGATCAATATCGGCGGCAGGTTCCGCGACAACGCCTTCCACGACTGCATCCAGGCTCTCGGGGACAACTTCAGTTTTTTCCGGCTTCGCGGCATCCTCGGCGACCACGTCCTCCAGCGGCAGTGCTTCTGCCGCCGCCCCGAGATCGTTGGGCAATGCAACCTCACTCGCGCCAAATAGCTCGCTCAGGAATTCCGCATCGCCCTTGCCTTCGGCGGTCGGCAACTGACCGGCCACCGTGTCAGTGATCGTCAATTCCTCCTGGGCAAACAAGCTGTCCTCATCCAGCACCGCCTGAGCGAAGACTGGGCAAGCCGATAGCGACAAAACTGTCGCCATACGGGCCGCTGCCGCTGCATATCGAAGCTCCATCATGTTACCCTCTCCTTTGACTCTGTCCTTTTAGATTCCACCAGCAACAAAAAACGACTTGACTTGCAGGGGCCAGTACAAGTTTGCTACGGGGCATCATTCCCCGGATCCTGCTGAATCGTGATCGCCGAATCCGCAGCTTTTCCCCTTATTACCACACTCCGGCCTTTTGCGTCAACGTCAATCACCGAATACGTCCCCCCGTCCACTTCAAACGACTCACCCTTGCTCACCTTGAACTGCTGAACCTCATCCCGGAGCTTCAGCGAAAGATGCGCAATCGGCTCGACATAATTCACGGCGCGCCCCATGACCAGTACAATAGGGTCCCCCTTGGGAGTCAGCAGGGTCAGCTCCGAAACGTCCACCTTGCCCATGGCAGGCGGCTTGGCCGGCTCGCTTTTCTCCACATGACCATCGACCTTGAATCCCTCAACCGTATCCCCGATCTTGACAAACTCAGTCCTGATTTCACCACTAGGCAAGCGGTAGTTCAAACCGAACTTGTAACCAGACCCCGTCTTTACCCGGCTGTTGTAGCGCAACCCGAACTGAGTCGCAGAAATCTGGTCCAGCTTCAACAGGCCGACCGCCGGCGGGCGGCTTTCCTTATCGGTGGGATCCTTGCCGGCAAGAAACTCATCCAGATTCGTGTGGCCGTCACCATCGAAATCCTTCTTGCCATCAGTCGCATCGAACGGGTCCAGCTTGTACTGGCGCTCCCACTCGGACGGCATCCCGTCAGCATCCTGGTCCGGCGGCTCCGGATCTTTTTCCTCGAACGGCTTATTATTACAGAACGGGCAGATGTCGGCCGCGATGGCCACCGGATGACGACATTCCCGGCAATTGTAACGGGATTCCGGTACGAACATCCACGCGTTGCTGGCCCCTTCCACGCCAGGCAAGGCAAGTTGCAACGGGGTCTGGAGGGACTGGCGCGCCCGATCGTATGCGGAAGACTCCACTAGTGCTGCATCCGGATTCTGCGGACGAAGGCCCTTGAGCCACCCCTTGAAATCGACCTCATCCTGCCGGAGCATGTTGATCTTGACCGCCAGCATAGCTATTGACAAAATCAACGCCAGCAGGACCGCAAAGGCAATAACCTTGTCGTAGTGCGCCTTTATCCGCTCAAGGAAACCGTTAATCCCCAGATCCATCGGCATCCCCCTTGAATTTATAAACATCCAGTTCCATGCGGACCTGCATCGGTATCTCCATTTCCAGGCCGCAGACCGGATAAGCGGGTCCAATCCGCAAAACCGGTGCCGCCGTCGGCGACGGTTCACCGAATCCGGGGATGGGCACGTCGCCTGCAGCAGCCGAGTCCACCGTCACAGGCATCAGCACCGGTATCCCCTTGTTTAGACGCACCACCTTGACAACCGTGAAGGTAGGGCTCGCCGCCAAGGCGTTCAAGACCCCGATCAAGGCGCTTTCCTTGGCGCTGAATTCAATGACAAAGCGATACTTGCCAAACAACGCCCCCTCCGGAACCATGCCGGGTTGTTTCGACACCGGCGGCGGCGGCGCGACAGCCGCTTGCGGGCGTTTGCGCTTCGAGGAAGGTCCCGCAGGCACAGGGGCAGGCGGGGCAACCGCCGACGGCGTAGTCGGCAATGACGACGTAGCCTCGACTGCCGCCCGCTCGACCGAGCCAAGTGCCTTGACCCGGTTCGCGAACAGGATCCTGGAGATCCGGTTGACCAGAACCAATTGCTCCATCAAGCGAGGGACATCCTCGGGACTCGGCAAGGTCGGCGTGCCGGCATACTGACCAAACCCGAAGCCGAAATTCTCCGGCAGCTCAGTTCCGGCCGCCTGCGCCTCCTGCAACAGCCGCGCCAGCGTTTTCTCGAGATACACGCTCTTGAACGTCGAGGGACTGCGTTCATCGCTGACGACATTGCCCTTGCACAGTTCCGCCGCCAGTTCATCAAACCAGCTTACCAGCTTGACCGTATTGGTATTCTCACGTCGCACATTGGCGGCCGACGGGAAAACCGCCTCCTGATAGAAACCCTCAAGCTTCGCTTCGGCCGCATCGAGTGCCTCGCGAGCCTCGCCGAATCGCGAGATCCCGCGATAAAGCACAAAACCCGCCGCCAAGAGCGCAATCGCGCCCATAGCGCACAAGGAAATGGTTATAATCTGGGCTTTTTTCATGCCTGCGTCACTGTACGTTTATCGGGTTAACAAGTTCAAGCCGTATCGAGAAACGCCGCAGGTATGCCCCGACAGCCATTTCACTCACAATCTCGCTGTTCGCGTTGAACAGCGCCGTCGACCGCAACCGGTTGCGCAACCGCTCTGAAGCCGTTCCCTGCTCGTCGTCCTTCAGCCGGTCGGAAAAGGCCTGCAGGGTGATTTCCAGCCGCAGGATCCGCCCGCCCGTGACTTCCGGCGTGACCGCCGTCACCCACATGCCCTCCTGCATGCACCCCCGGATCCCTTCCAGGATCTCAATCCAGCGGCTGCGACTCCCGATCAGTTCCGTCGCCTCAGCCAGCCTTGCCGCCGCCGCTTCACGCTGCGCTACCGCCTGCTCCAACTGCCGCTTGGTCTCCGTATAGGATTTGATTTCCTTTTTCACGGTATCGACTCGCTCTTCATAGGCGGCACCGGCCTTGAAGAAATAACCGCACCAGCAAAGCATCAGGATCACGATGCCGGCGGCCGACAGCGCAAAGAACGGCTTGCGGCGCCGGAAAACCTTCAGGGCGACCAGTTCCGGCGGCATCAGGTTGATCTCTACGGGGCACTGACCGGCTCGCCTCAGCGCCAGTCCGACCACTTCACCCATGCTCTGCAGATCGTCGTTCAACCGTTCTGCATCGATCTCCGCCGAGACCTCCACCCGCGCAAACGGATTGAAATAGTCAACCGGCACCTTCAGCTTGTCCTGGAAGAACGTATCGACATGCGCGATCATCGAGGACCCGCCCGTCAACAGTACCATTGCCGGCGGACTGCCACCCTGCTGGCTGCGGTAGAAGTTG
The DNA here is from genome assembly GCA_964652765.1 of uncultured Victivallales bacterium. Lineage (GTDB taxonomy): Bacteria > Verrucomicrobiota > Kiritimatiellia > UBA8416 > UBA8416 > UBA8416. The sequence goes on from CAZZBA010000066.1 coordinate 9,830, forward strand.
ATCGACCGGTTGACCTCGGCATGCAACCGCGTCAATACCGAACGGATGATCTTGGAGACCCGGTCCGCCGTCTCGTTGTCCGCCCCGGCATAGACACCCCCGAACGCCACAAAACCCAGCTCCCGCTTCAGCCGCTCAGCCGCCGCGAAATCGGTCTCGAACTCCTTCATCAATTCCTGCGTCACCGCATTGCCGGCCACCGGGATGCTGCGGCTGAAGATCCGTTTTTCCTCGATGAAGATCAGATTCGATGAGCGTGCGCCGATATCCAGCACCATCACGCAGCCTTCCAGCTCCGGATAGTTGTGCCGCACGGCATTGTAAAGCGCCATGGGCGAGACATCCACTACTTCCGGCTCCAGGTCCGCCGCCTGGACACAGTCGGTAAGCCGCTTGATGTTCTCCACCTTCGCCGCCACCAGCATCACGTTCAGCTCTTCCTTGTCATCGCCGATCAACTGGTAGTCCCAGACCACCTCGTCCATCGGGAACGGCACATTCTGCTCCGCCTCGTACTGGATGATCTGCGACAGCTTGTCGCGACCGACCGGCGGCAGCTTCACGAAACGCGGGAACACGGCCTGCCCCGAAACCGTCATCAGGATCGGGGCCGGACGAATTGCCTGCTCGCGCATCAAATCACGGATGGCGGTAACAATAAACGCCAACCGGTCTGTCTCGTTAGCGCCCTCTCCCTCGATCAGGCGAATCCCGTAACGCAGCAGTACCGGTTCCCCCCCCTTGACCAACTGGAACTCGGCCAGCACAATCTTGCTGGCGCCCAGGTCAAGGGCAAGCACCCTGTCTCGATCAAACATAGCCACTATTTTATAACCTCGTAATCATCCGGATTCACCAGTGCCCATGGCGACTCAATCCGATTGAGCAGGTACCCCTCGCGAACCGTCAACGCGGGACTGTCAATCACGAGCGGATTGCGCCACCAGAACTCCGGCAGATCAACCGCGGTCTCGCTCTGCTCGTCGACCACTTTCCCCTCCACGGTTAGTATCGCCGCACTGGCGACTACCTTGCCGTAGCGTTTGATCGCGGCCGGGCGCAAGAAAGCCATCGCCCGGTGATCCTTTCCCCTCTCGATATCCACGTACCGGACTGTTTTCTTGTACAATGAATAGAGGTTCCGGCGCGTCTCGGGGTCCGGTATCATCGTCAACACATGAAACTCAACCAGCAGGTCATCCATCCATTCCGGGGCGGAATCATAATTGACCGTCACGACATGCCACTCCTGGGCCCGCTTGGCCCCGGCCCCGATGCTGGTCTGGTAGAACGGGGTCGTGGCGAGTGCACGCGGACCGGTCCCGATAAAGCGACGAACCTTGATCTGATCCTCTGGAGCCAGTTTACGCGCCGCCGTCCCCTGGGAAAGGGCTCGGTCTGCGCCCGCCAAGAGGAACAGCGCAACGGCCACGCCATAAAACGTTCGTTTCAGCATCATTCGCCCCCTTCGTGTCGTCCCAGCCCCGATATCCATGTCACGCTCAGCCTTGGCCGGCTGTTGAACGGCCAAGACGGCGTACTTGATGGGAATCAACGTTAGCGCATAAAGGTAATCAGCGCAAAACAAAAATTAATACAAAAAAATCATACCAGTCGTCCGTCCACCAGCCGCATGGCCAGATCGCAGGTCCGCGCAATCTCGTCGTTGTGCGTCACCATCACGAGTGCATGCCCGCGGTCACGCGTCAGCGTGAACAACAACCGCAGCACGCTTTCGCCGGTCTCGACATCGAGGTTGCCCGTCGGCTCATCCGCCAGCACGACCACCGGATCGTTGATCAGTGCCCGCGCGATCGCCACGCGCTGCTGCTCGCCGCCGGAAAGCTCCAGCGGAGTATGGCGCACCCGGTCGGCAACCCCGACCGCCTCCAGCAGCTCCAGTGCGCGCTTGCGCGACGGCAGCCGCGGATGCCCCGCCGCCCGGGCTGGCAACATCACATTCTCGAGCACATCCATCTCGTTCAGCAGGTGGTAGGTCTGGAAGACGAACCCGATCCGATCCGCCCGCATCCGGGTACGCTTCGCGCCGGAAAGCGCATAAATATCCTCGCCATCGATCCGCACCTTGCCGCTGCCGGCATCCGGACGGTCTATGCCGCCGAGAATATGCAGCAACGTGCTCTTGCCCGCGCCACTGCGCCCGATGATCGCGACGGTTTCCCCGCCCGCCACACGCAGCTCCGCCCCGCGCAGCACATGCACCTCGCTACGCTTCAACATATACCGCTTATGCAGATTATCCGCCTCGATCAGCATAATACTACTCCTGCCTGAATGCTTCCACCGGCTGCAGGAATGCCGCCCGCAGCACCGGGATAATGCACGACCCCGTGCAGGCCACCATAACCAGCACCCCGACCTGTACCAGGTCGCCAGCCGTGATCGACCACGGGATCTCCGCCAGCCCGTAGATTTCCTTGGGAAAGACCGACACATTGAACGAGGCCAGCAGCCCGACAATATTCTTCAGGTTCTTCAATATCAGCAGCCCCGTACCGACCCCTGCCAGCGTACCGACCAGGCACTGCGCCCAGCCGTGGATAAGGAACGCCAGCAGGATCTTCCAGGTCGGCACCCCCAGCGCCTTGAGCAGGCCGATCTCGGAGGTCTTCTGCACGACGATCACGATCAGCGTCACCGTGACACAGAAGATAGCCACGATCGTGATGAACGCCAGCAGCACGAACATCATGGTCTTCTCGTTTGCCAGGGCCTCGAACAGCATCTTGTCGACCTCCTGCCAGCTCTCCACGGCATAGCGCGGCCCGACCGCCTCCTGTACCCGCTTTGCATAATCCGCGAACTGGAAGGCATCCGCCGTCATGACATACACCGAATAGGCCCCCTGCACCATCCCGACCAGATCGCGGGCAATACCGATGTCGGTCAGGACGAACCCGCCGTCGAAGTCGCGCATGCCCAGATCGAAGATACCGGTGATCTCGAGTTCTTCCGGCAGGTGGATCTCGTCCGGCGACATGACGCTGCGCGGGGAATACACCAGCAGGCGGTCGCCGACGAGCACCCCGAGCTGCGCGGCCAGATCGGAGCCGATCACGATGGAATCGCCTTCCAGGTCGAACGTTCCAGCCAGCATGTGGCTCGGAATCTGGCTGACCGAGGCGGCCCGCTCGGGATCCACGCCCAGCAGAACCGGCGCGGAAACACGCCCCTCGATCTGCAGCATGACCCGCGTCTCTACACTGGCGGAGACCCCGGTCACCCCCTCCACCGCCGCAACGGTCTCGCAGAGCGCATCCGGATCGTCGATCATCCCCAACCGCCCGGTCACCGTCAGATGCGGCTTGAAACTCAGGATCTTGGTGCGCCACATATCATCGAATCCGGTCATCACCGCCAGCACGATCACCAGGATCGCAACCCCCAGCAGCACCCCGAGCACGGAGAAGAGCGTCACGACCGAAATGAATGAGCGTTTCGGCTTGAGATACTTACCAGCTAAAAATAAAGGAAACGGCAACATGGTGGCTCTTGTTTGATTGCCACAAAAGGCACAAAATTCACAAATCCAATATGACTGTATTTCTTTTGTGTTTTATGTGCTTTTTGTGGCTATTTCTGTTTCAATTGCGGAAATAAAATCACATCGCGGATGGCATCCACCCCGGCCAGGATCATCATCAGCCGGTCGATACCGACCCCCATTCCGCCAGCAGGCGGCATGCCATGCTCCAGCGCCTCCAGGAAATCCTCATCCATCGCCTGCGGATTCTCCCCCGCCTGCTGCAGCAGCCGCTTGCGCTGCTCCAGCGGGTCGTTGAGCTCGGTGTAGGCCGGCGCCACTTCCTGCCCGGCGATCACCAGCTCGAACACATCCGCCAGCGAGGGATCGTCCGGACAGGCCTTCGCCAGCGGGATCAGCGCCGCAGGCAACCGCTTGACGAAGGTCGGCTGCATCAGCGTCTTCTCGATCAGCTTCTCGTAGACCTCGTGCGTCACCATCATACGGTCCCAGGCCGGATCAAGCGACAGTCCCGCCCCCTCGGCCCTCGCGCGCGCCTGCTCAAGCGGCAGCTCGAACCAGTCGGCACCCATGCGTTCGCGGATCAGTTCCTGATAGGTCGCCTCGCGCCAGGGCGGCGTCAGATCCACCGGCCGGGCCTCCGATCCGAGCTTGAGCCCGCCGAACACGCTCTGCGCCACATGGATGATCATCCCCTCGATCAGGGCCTGCATGCCGTTGACATCATTATAGGCCTCGTAGATCTCCAGCATGGTGAATTCGGGATTATGCGTCCGGTCGAGCCCTTCGTTGCGGAAGTTGCGGTTCAGCTCGAAGACCTTGTCGAAGCCGCCCACCAGCAGCCGCTTGAGGTAAAGCTCGGGCGCGATCCGGAAGAACATCTCCGCATCGAGGGCGGCGTAATGCGTCTTGAACGGCCGCGCCGCCGCCCCGCCCGCCTGGGGCTGCATCATCGGCGTCTCGACCTCGATGAACCC
>CAZZBA010000066.1:14321-15377 GCA_964652765.1 uncultured Victivallales bacterium
TCGCGCGGATCGCCTCGATACGCCGGTTGAAGAGCGCCCGCGATTCGGGATTCGCGATCAGGTCGAGGTAGCGCTGACGGTAGCGCGCCTCGGTATCCTTCAGCCCATGCCATTTCTCCGGCAGCGGCAGCAGGGCCTTGGAGAGCATGTCCCAGCGGGTGACCTTGAGGGTCGGCTCCTCGGTGCGCGTGACGAAAAGCTCGCCCTCCACCCCGATGAAATCGCCGATGTCGAGCAGCTTGAACGCCTCGAATGACGCCTCGTCCATGGCCTTCTGCTGCACATAGATCTGGAAACGGTCCGACCCGTCGTTCAGATCGGCAAAAATGCTCTTGCCCATATCGCGGATCGTGGTCAGGCGTCCGGCGACGCTGACAGTCTTGCCCGCCTCGAACCCGGCACGGATCTCGGCCAGCCGCCCGCTGCGGGGAAAAGCCCCCTTGCCGAAAGGCGTATAGCCCCGTGCCGCCAGTTCCTGCATATTCGCCAGCCGCTGCTCGCGGTACTCATTGCTAGTCATTTCCTCGCTCATGCCTTCTGCTCCTTAAGCTTGTTCTCAACCGCCGCAACCACTTGTTCGACCGTCAGATTCTGCATGCAATGCGCCCGCTCCGTGCAATACCCGTCGCCATAATGCGGACAGGTATGCGCCTTCCGGTCATAGACACAGTCTTCCGGGTACGACTCCGGCAGCACCACCGTATTGAACGTGCCGGTCGGGTCGTACGGCCGGCAATATACAGGATTGGTGGGGGCAAACAAGGAAACTGTGTGATTGGCCTTGTACCAGCGTCCATTGGAAGCCTGCACCGCCCCCGCCTCGCCGGCCGCGCATTCACTGGCCGACCCCGCCATGTGATTGGCGAAGCTGTCGTTGCCGACCGATACCGTGAACGCGCCCGAAGCCAGGAGATAGGCATCGACGGCCAGACTGGTTTCCTCGATCAGGTTCGTGACCTGGCCATCCCCGAAAACCTCCCGCGAGACCCGCAGGTCGTAGTCGCCATTCGGCTTGAACGACCGGGCCCCCATCACGACCACCTTGCACCGCAGGTC
>CAZZBA010000067.1:0-15346 GCA_964652765.1 uncultured Victivallales bacterium
CAGAAGCGTGGATTCTTTCCGTTCTGGAGACCGAGGGGGCTCTGCCCCTGGACGACCTGCTGGAGGCGTTGACGTATTTCGGCAGCGCCGGGTCCGACCGCCGTGTCGATGGCTGGGCCGAGCTGATCCAGGACACGTTAAGCGCGCGCGGCGAGGGGCTCGGCATGCTGAGCGTCCTGGCGCTGCGCTGCCAGTGGCACGCCCACGAACCGGCGTTCAAGGGGATTTGCGCGGATGCGGTCGAGCGGGCTTTCACCACCCGGCTGGGGAAGGTTCACTTCAAGAACGCCGGGTTCCGTGATACTTCCGTGACGGCGGAGGAAGCTGTGCACCGCATGGATGTGCTGGCGCGGCTGAAGGACGGTGTATTCTGCGCGGACAAGACCTGGGGGTTCGGTGTGGTCCGCCGTGTCGATGACTTCTATGAGCGCGTGTCGATTGACTTCGACCGCAAGCGCGGGCATGAAATGGCCATGGCCTATGCCGCCGAGACGCTTGAACTGGTTCCGCACTCGCACTTTTTGGTGCGGTTGCATCAGGATCAGGCGGCCATCCGCCAGATGGTTGAAGCGGATCCGGCGGCGCTGGTGTGCCTGGTGCTGGAAAGCTACGGCCCGCTGAATGTCGATCAGCTCAGTGCGCACCTGGTTGGCCGGTTGATACCCGAATCGGGCTGGAAGCGCTTCTGGGACGCTGCCCGCAAGGCGCTCAAGGCCGATCCGCTCGTCCATCTGCCGGCCAAACGCACGGATCCGATCAAGCTGCTCGAATCGGCCGATGCGCATGTGGTGGCCGAGTTTGCCGTGCTGGATAGCTTGCGGGAGCCGGAGGCGATCCTCAAGAAGGTGGATGCCCTGGATACCGCCGGCCTGCTGGATGGATTGAAGCGCGACCGCGCCAGCCTGGTGGCGGATCGTCTGGCCTTTGCCGTATGGGGGGCCGAGGACCGGGAGCCGTCACTGGCGCTGCGGGCGCTGCTGACCGCGGAGCGGCTGGGCCTGCCTGATTCCGAGGGTCTCCTCGGTGAGCGCCGGATTGATGTGCCAGCGGCCTATGCCAGGATCCTGGATGGCAAGGTGCTGCTGGATGTGCTGCATGCCCTGCCGGTGCGGCTGATGGCGGCCTGTATCCAACGTTTCACGGTCTTGTTCCCGGGGCGGGCCACCGAGCGCCTGCTTGACCTGCTGCCGTCGCTTTCCGTGCAGATTGTGCAGGAGGCGCTGCCGTGCATCCGCCAGGCCGGTGCGGGTGACCGTCTGGAATCGGTGGTGCGGGGACGCTTGAACGCGCGCAACGCGGGACCGGCCCTGTTGTTCTGGCTGTTGCGCAACCCGGACGAGGCGGCAAGCCTCGCCGGCAGTGATCCGGCCGAGCTGCTGCGCCAGGGGGTGGATGCGCTGGAGTGGCCGGCGGCGGGGGAGATGCTCAAGGCGCAGCATCAGTTGCGGGCGCTTTACGAATCGGGTGGGTGGCTCGGCGACCGGCTGGAGGCGTTGAGCAAGGAGCAGCGCACGGTGTTTGTCGCCAAGCTGATGGAAAGCCACGGCTGGGACGAGACCGGTCGGCGGTCGGTGCTGGCGGGTATCATCAAGCGTTATCCCGAGCTGCAGGCGCTGGTCAGCGGGCGTCCGGACGCCGCCGCGCCGAAAGCGCGCGCACGCATGACCTCCTGGCGCAGCTATCGCGAACGGCAGGTCCAGTTCCAGCGGTTGATGGAAGTCGAGATCCCGGAGAATGCCCGCGAAATCGCCGTCGCCCGCAGCTATGGGGATCTGCGAGAAAATGCCGAGTTCAAATACGCGAAGGAACACCAGCGGATCCTGTATCGCCGGCGCGACGAGATGGAACTCGATCTCGAGCATGTCAAGGGCACGGACTTCGCTGGCTGCGATAGCGAGGTGGCCGGGATGGGCACGGAAGTGCAGATCCGCCGACCGGATGGACGTCTCGAACGCTATCGTATCCTGGGTGAATGGGATCGGGATGAAGACTTGAACATCATCTCCAGCCTCAGCCAGGTGGCCAAACAGCTCGAAGGCCGGCGAGTGGGCGATACCGCGGAGCTTCCCGGCATCATCGGACAGGACCGGTGCGAGGTGGTGGCGGTAGAACCGCTCGGCTCCGGGGTGCATGCCTGGCTGGCGGCGGGAGCGGCTTAAGCAGAGGGCATCCGAGGCTGGTATTAGGCAGTGACGCTGCAGGCAAGGGAAAGTGGCAATGGCAACGCGTATACGATTGGCGGATGTGGCGGTGCGTGCCGGGGTTTCGCGTGTGGCGGCGGGGCGTGTGCTGCTTGAATCCGGGGCGGGGAGTGTCCGCGTCAGCGAAGCAGCCGCAAAGCGGATCCGGGACGTTGCGCGGGAGCTTGGGTACCAGCCGAACCGCAGTGCGCAGCGCCTGAATGGCAAGGGTGGCAATCTGCTCGGCGTCATCGTCAACACGGATGCGCCTGAGATCGAGCTCTGCCGCCTGGTCGAGCTTGAGCGTCTCGCCTGGAAGCGGGGATACCAACTTGCGATCAGCGCCCTTCCGCCCCGTTGCAATGCCGAGGACGCGGTGCGGTTGGCGTCTACATTGAACGCGCAAGGGGCGGCGGGGATTGTTTTCCTGACTGGCGGTGTGAATGCGGCCCAGTTGATAGAAATGAAGCATGCCCCGGCGCGCGCGGTCTATTGCGGGATTCCTCCGGTCATCGGGTCGGCATCGGGCGTGGTGATGGATCTCGCGTATGGCTATCGGCAGGCGATTCGCCATTTCGCGGCCACCGGACGCAGGCGTGTCGGCGTCATGAGCATCGATTGGGTCACGTATAGCGATGTCTATTCGGATTACCGGCTTGAAGCCGTTCGGGATGAAGCCGTGCTTCGCGGCGTCTCGATCGTTGCGCTCCCGGTTGCCGTCGATGCGCAGCACCGCACACCATCCCGCGAAAAGGCGGAGTCCCTTGCCGATGCCCTTCTGGCGGATGGCGTGGACTCCCTTCTGGCCTATAGCGACATGACGGCGCTGCGCATGATCCAGGTGCTGCAGAAAAGAGGGTTGCGCATTCCCGGCGATATCGCGGTCTGCGGGCTGAACAATCTTGAAGTGGCGGAAGTCTCATTCCCGGCGCTCACCACGATCGATGAGCGCGCCGGGGAGGTGGCCGCCGCCATGCTTGATCTGCTCATTGCCCAGCTACAGGGTGAGGAGGCGGAGCCCGCGCAGCGGGTGATCCAGCCGGAACTGATTGTCCGCGAATCCGCATGAGAATCTACCGCATCTATCCCGACCTGCGGCCAGATGGGGGTGGCCGCCGGATACGCCGCGGTCCTTTGCAGAAAGTATGGCATAACACCTCGTACAGTGGGTCAGGCGCACCTCACCGAACTGCGCAAGATTATAGGGTATACGGAGTACTGAGCATGAACGTGTTTAAACTATTGACAGGTGGCGTTATGGGTTTGGCGATACAGGCTTTTGCAGGTACGACTTATTATGTGGACAGCACTACCGGTGACGATGCAAATCCTGCTACGGCAATGGCGAGTCCGATCAAGTCCCTCGACCGCGCCAATCAGATCCAATTGGGACCGGGCGACAAACTTTTATTCAAAGCCGGCAGTGTCTATGCCGGCCAGTTGAAACCTGTCGGCAAAGGCAGCAAGGATTTGCCGGTTATCATCGGGAGATATGGCGATGGTCCCAGGCCTCGTCTCGATGGTGAAGGCCGTTTCAAGGAGACCGTTTACATCTACAATATGGAATACGTCACGGTCGAGAATCTGGAAATCACGAATACGGGTGCGCTTGCCGAACCTCACCGATACGGCGTGAAGGTGCATATCGAGGACTTTGGCACCGCCCATGGCATTGCGCTGCAGAAGCTCCATATACACGATGTGAACGGCAGCATCTACAAGAAAAAAGGTGGTGGCGGCGCCATTCAATGGCAGAATGGCGGTGAGAAACTATTATCCAGGGTCGACGGACTGCTCATCGAGGACTGCCACATCGAGCGCTGTGTCCGCAACGGAATCACCGGTAGTGGTAACTGGACCAGGGATAAATGGTTTCCAAGCCTGAATGTCGTGGTGCGGCGCTGCCTGATCGAGGAGGTTCCTGGCGACGGCATCGTGCCAGCTGCCTGCGACGGGGCACTGATCGAGCACAATGTCATGCGAAACTGCCCGCGTATGCTGGAGGACGGTGACGCGGCGGCCGGAATATGGCCCTGGAGCTGCGACAACACGGTAATTCAGTTCAACGAGGTCAGCGACCACAAGGCACCATGGGATGGGCAGGGGTTCGATTCTGATTGGAACTGCCGGAACACCATCATCCAGTACAACTACAGCCACGACAACGAGGGCGGTTTCCTTCTGATCTGCAATGCCGGCGACACCAAGATGCCATACAACATCGGCAACCAGGGCACTATCGTCCGCTACAACATCAGCGTCAACGACGGTTTGCGCGCCGTAGGCAAGCACAAGGGATTCTCGCCGACCATGCACATCAGCGGACCCTGCAAGGACAGCCGTATATACAACAACGTGTTCATTGTCCCGGCGAAGTCCAGTCCGGATGTCGACAAGACAATTATAAAGATGGACAACTGGGGCGGCCCCTGGCCGGAGAATACCCTGTTCGCCAATAACATCTTCCGGGTCGAGGACGAAGCCGGTTTCATGTTTGGCAAAGACAGGAATACAGCGTTCAAGAGCAACGTCTTTCGTGGCAACTTCAAGACATTGCCCAAGGATCTGACTGCCATCATGAAGGAGCCCATGTTCAGGAAGATCGTGAAGGGTGGCGTCAATGGGTTCGAGCCCCTCAAGGCATTCATGCTGGATAAGGATTCCCCATGCATAGGTGCCGCAACGCCTGTTCCAGCCAATGGCGGGCGTGATTTCTTCGGTAACAAGGTTTCTGGAGATGGACCGGCGTGCATCGGCGTGCATGAGGTACGGAACTAAATCATGAAATTCAAAGTGTTGCTGTCCCTGTGTTGCCTCTTTCCGATCGTCAGTCCGGTTCTCTCCGGCCAGGAATTCTCCGCTGGGCAATTGCGCCTGCCGGGCAAGAAAGGCATCGGTTATTCCCTGCCATTGACCGATAACCGCAAGGGCACCCCGGAGGAGAACGATGCCGCTCGCAAGGCAAATGCGCAGCGGATAGCCGCCTTGCGGGTGTCCTGGAACTACTCATGGAACATGCATCTGGTCGGCGAGCAGCCCGAGGGCGTGGAATTCATACCGATGGTCTTCGGCGGTTCTCCCATGCAGTCGCCGGATGCACCGCACCTGCTTGCCGAGCAGTTGGCCAAGACCGTGGTGCCCGGGATCCATGCCGGCCGGGTCAAACGCCTGCTTGGGCCGAATGAACCGGACCGCAAGGAGCATGGCAATCTGACCGTTGAACAAACCCTGGCCCTGTGGCCGGCGATGGAGGCGCTGGGAGTCCCCTTGTGCAGCCCCTCCTGCGCCAATACCGAGGGAACCGATGCCAAAGACGCAGCCAATCAGGGCACTGGCGGCAACTGGATGCCTACCTTCATGCGTGAAGCCGATCAACGCGGCCTGCGTGTCGACTACATCGGTGCCCACGGGTATCCCGGCCCCAACGCCAACGCCTTTAAAGTCAAATTACGGCGGATCCACGAGAAGTATGGACGCCGCCCCCTGCTCATCACCGAGTTCGGTGTCGCTGACTGGGGCACCGGCGGCGACATCCGCAAGCACCGCTACACCCAGGCCCAGGTACTGGCGTTCATGCAGGATATCCTGCCCTGGATGGAGCGGCAGGACTGGATCCTTGGCTACGCCTGGTTTCCCTTCAGGATCGACTCCCCGCACGGCACCAGTTCAGCCCTCTTCGATGCCGATGACAATCTGACCGCCCTAGGGCGCTACTACCGCAGCGTCACCCCTGAAAACCCCGACGGTGACCAAACAATCAAACCCGACTCCGGCAAACTTTGACGCAGCGACTCAGGCGATCCACTCTGAAATAGGGCTTGTATCGGTATCTTGCTTGATGTATGATAACTCGTGTAATCAATGATTGACTGTGTGCATACGGGATTATGCACGAGGAAGGGGCGTGTCATGAGTTCATTTGCAAGACGTCCTGCCGATGCGTCGGTGATACGACGTGCTGTGCTTTTCCTGCTATTGGCGTCCGCGCTGGCTGCCTCCGCGCAAACGGTCCTGATCGGTCCGGGTGTGCGCAGCGGCGATTTCGAGGCGGATGGTGATCCTACGTCCCCCACGCGGACATTCGCCCAGACGCTGTACTGGTATAATGTGGGAACGGGTGGTCAGACTCAGCCCGCCACCTACACAAATCTTTTCTACGCTGGTGCCAGGCGGCTTGGGATTGCGGAATCTGCGCTCCGTAAGGCCGCCCAGGATACGGGTCACACGATATCGGCAGGCGATTGGTTTAGTGTCTCGTATTTCTGGAGGGATGACTGGCGGTGGCACGCGAATGATCAGATAGCCATAAAGTTATTCACCACCGACAACGATCTGGCAAATGGCACCCCTACCACGTTTGAGACCTTGCTGTCTGGAGCAAAGCCTCTTAACTCAACTTATGTGTCTGCCTCGGGGGTGGCAACCGCTTTTCCGGGCCAAGTGGGTAAACGACTCTTTGTGATGATCGACACGAAGGATGGTGGTACTAACGGTGGGGAGGGCTTCGCTTGTCTGGACAACTTCACGCTTACGGTGACCAACTCGAACAAACTGATTGAATCGGTTGTGCATTACTCGCCCGCGCTTCAGAACGGCGGGTTCGAATCTGCCGTCGGCAGCACGACCCGCAACTGGGGAACGGGGCTGAATGTGACCAGTTGCAGTCGCAATGGCAATACAAATTATATTGCACCCCAGGGTGCAGCGATGCTTAACATAAACACATCCGGAGGCGTAGGCGGGTTGCAGAATACCGGCCATGTTGTGCGGAAAGGGCAAACCTTCAGTCTTGCCTTTGACTGGTCCAGCGCGACCAGTTGGGTCGCCACTAATTCTATTTCATGGCGTTTGCTCACAACCTCCAACAACGCGACCAACGGGGCCCAGACCGCGATTGCGTCGGGATCGGTCTCCGGGAAAACGGGTGATGGTACGCAGTGGGGTACCTCCCTTGTCTTGCCCGATGGCGGTACCGTGACGGATCCCAGCATCGGCAAGGAACTGTGGGTTGAGATAAGAGCGACTACGACGTCAGGTGGAACAAGGTTCGCCTTTCTTGACAAGGTAATCCTGACGGCGAACACCCCCCGTCCGAAGGGGACGATCCTGGTCGTGAGGTAGCGGACGTATAGATGGGTTAGACGTAGGAGGCAGCTCATGAAAAAGCATACGGCAGGTTGGATGGTGGCAACGTTGGCGCTGGTGGCTGGAATGCAGGCAGGAACAGCGCAGGCGGCGAACTACACGTGGAACGGCGGTACAGGAAACTGGAACGCCTCGAACTGGGGTCCTGGAGGACCGTCCTCCGGCCCTACCACCGCTGGCAATACCGCCACCATCAACAGCGGCGCTGTGACTGTGAACGTGACAGGCGTCAACAACGTGGATTCGATCATCATTGGCAGCGGGGGCACGGTGAATGCTGCTAACTCCACATATCTGGGGTTTGGTAATCTCAACTTGCAGGGAGGATCGTTCGCTGGCAGCGGATTTTGGACCACCTACGGGGCTGCCGCTCTAAACGCGGTGACGGTGTCCGGCGCGGCGGCATCCACGATCAGCGCCAGCAGCTTCTTCAACATTAATGATAGCCCAGTCTCCAGCTTCAACGTCGCAGATGCGACTGGCAACGGCAACGTGGACCTGACCGTCTCTGCAATACTGAAAAACACGGGCTGGAACACTGCTGGCGGCCTGACCAAGACCGGTGCCGGCACGATGCTGCTTAGCGGGGCGAACACATACACCGGGAACACCGCCATCAACAGCGGAACATTGACGATGGCATCGAATCTCATCCCGAATTCACCGATCATCTACATCGGCGATGGTGCGACGCTTAGCAGCACAGGCGGCTTCACACTGACGGCGAACCAGGCGGTCACGGGCACCGGTGCGACCGGCTTGGTTTCGCCCGTCGTAGGAACCGGCTTGATAACCGCTGGTAACAACATTGTCAGTTCCTCCGGCACGCTGACGATTACCCGTTTAAGTGTCCTTGGATCTGGCAACCAGATCACTGGGGGAGACATCCGTACAGGCGGCGCCGGTACTTACCAGCGCGGCTTGTTGGTCGGCAATGTCGGCACCGGTATCTTGACGATCACCGGTGGCTCTTTAACCTCCCTTGGCGGATCTACAAACCCGGACCTTCTTGGGAATACCGGTACTGGTAACGGCACACTGATCATCAACGGTGGTTCCTACGCGAACACAGCTAGCACCGGCACCCTCAGTCTTGGCATTAACAGCGGCAATCAAAGCAGTGGTACTCTGACCATTACTACCGGATCGGCGGCCATCCACACGTTGGTCTACTTTGCTGGCACCACGTCTGGCAGCGGCATCGTCAACCTCGATGGCGGCATGCTCACTCTCTCCGCGATCACTGTCACAAGCGGTGCCACGAAACAATTCAACTTCAACGGTGGCCAGTTCATCGCCGGTGCGGCCATTCCAGCATTCTCCGGCTTGACGTTGAACGTGAAGGATGGCGGCGCGAAGATCAATACCAGCGGCTATTCCTTCACCATCAGCGATCCTCTGCTGGACGACGGAACCGGCGGGCTCACGAAGTCAGGCACCGGCACGCTGACCCTCTCCGGCGCCAACACCTATGATGGTGCCACCGTAGTCAGCGGTGGCACGCTGAGTCTGACCCATTTGAACGCCATACAAAACAGCGCTCTCGACACGGCTAACAGCGTTGCCGGCGATGCCACCAATGGAATGAAGACCGATCAAACCAACCTCAAGCTGGGGGGGCTGAGCGGGAACAAGAACCTCGCCGACATTTTCACCACATCCTCCGGTGGCTACGGCAGTGTGAGCACCCTGACGCTGAACACCGGAACCGGCGCTGACCTGAGCTACTCGGGCATTATCGCCGACGGCGCGGTGGGCATGGCTCTCATCAAAACCGGGGCAGGCAGCCAAACCATTTCCGGCGCGAACGCCTTTACAGGAGCGACCACCGTCAGCGACGGCACGTTACTGGTCAACACACCAGGCTCGCTACATGCCTCCAGCGCAGTGTCGGTCACAGGCGGCACACTCGGCGGAAACGGCACGATCGGCGGAAACGTCACGGTTGGCGCCGCTGGCAGCTTGGCTCCTGCGGGTGACAGCGCTGGCACATTATCAATCAGCGACGACCTGATTATCTCTGAATTAGCCAGCGATGGTGGTTCTGGCAGGCTCAAGTTCGGGCTGGCTGCAATTGGCAGCAGCGACCAGATTACCGTGGGAGGAGCCTTGACGATCGGGACTGGCGTCCTTGGCTTCAGCGATTTCGAATTCATCGATCTCGGGGGTATGCAAGCGGGAACCTACACGCTGATCACCAGCACGGGCATCAGCGATACGCTGGCGGCAGCAGGCGAGCTAACAGGTACCGTTGGCTCGTTCAGTTGCACGCTGAAGAAAACAGGCAATAATCTGGAGATGGACGTCTCCGGTGCCGGGGCACCTTACGTTGTGAGTGTCAGCTCCGAGCTTGCGGACGGTAGATATGACTCGGGTACGGTAATCGACATCGATGTCACCTTCGACCATGCCGTGACGGTAATCGGGAGTCCAACGCTGTGGATCGAGACAGGGGTGACGGACCGGGAGGCCACTTACGTTGGCGGCACCGCGACGAAACTGACATTCCGCCACACGGTGCAGTCTGGCGACACGAACGGCAAACTTGATTATACCGATACGGATGCACTGGATGTTAATGCGGGTTCGATCAAGGATGCCGTGAATCAAGACGCTGTCCTGACGCTACCTGCTCCAGGCGAGGCTAACTCGCTTGGGGACAACAAGGACATCGTGATCGACACCGTGACACCGACGCTTGCGGGAACGGATATCGAGGACGATAAGGGCGGCGGAACGATCCCGATAGGTCTGGTGACCTACACGGTAACGTTCAACGAGGATATGGATGCGGCAACGTTGACCGCAGCCGATTTCGGCAATGCGGGCACGGCTTCCTTCAGCATCGGGACTATTACCGAGCCATCTCCTGGCGAATTCAGCGTGCCGATCACGCCCACGAGCGCGGGTACCCTCCAACTCAAGGTCAACGCCGGCGCGGGCTTGACGGATGCGGCGGGTAACGCGCTCAATACGGCATCGGCCATTACAGACGACACGACCATTACGATCACCATTTCGACTCTCACCTGGGACGCCAACGCCGGGACCACCGGCCAGACCGATGGCGGGGGGACCTGGACCGCCGCCAATCAGTGGTGGACCGGATCGGGAAATGCGAGTTGGAGTTCGGGCAATAATGCTGTTTTTGGAAATAACAGCGGTACCGCAGGAGCAGTCACATTGGCGGCGCCGACCACGGTCAATTCGCTGACATTCAACACGTTCAGCAGCACCTACACGCTTGGGACGGCTGGTCAGGCGATCACGCTCAACGCCGCTGGCATCACCATCAACTCCGGTGCGGGTGCGGTCACCTTCATCAGCCCCCTCACGGGCAGCGGCGGCGTCACCGTGAACGGCTCGGGCCGCCTCGTATTGGGTGCTGGCGGCACGGTGCCAGCCCACAGTTACAGCGGCACCACTACCATCAATGGCGGGGTGACAATGTTTTCCGGAAACACGGGGAACTTGAGTGCTAACGGCAACATCATCCTGAACGGCGGCATCCTGGAATCGTATTGGGAGGGCGGATTGACCCGCGTGTTGGGCACGAGTGCGAATCAACTGGCGATCACCGGTGGACAAAGCGGCTTCAGTATGAACGGAGCTAGTGGTTGTACCTTCAACCTCGGGGCTTCTGTCACTTGGGGGACTGTGAATTTCAATCCCACGAAATTCATGCTTCAAACGTCGGCATCGCAAGGGAGCTCACACCTTACCTTCTCCAGTGCGATAGACCTTAATGGAGCTGACCGGACCATCGTTGTAAATAATGGCACTACCGGCTCGGCTAAAGCGACACTCTCGGGAATTATCAGCAACAGCTCAGGCACGGCTGGCTTGATCAAGGAGGGTTACGGCACACTGATCCTGTCAGTCGCCAACACCTATAACGGCGGCACAACACTCCAAACAGGTACGTTGCAACTGGGTAATAACGCATCGCTGGGCGCCACCAGCGGAACGTTGACGGTTAATGGCGGCGTGATCAAACTCAACAATATGACTGTAACCGTTGGCAACCTGACCGGTACCGGCGGAACCATCGCCCTCGACCATAACAATGACCGCACCCTCACGATCGGTTCGGGGAACGGCACGGGCGGTAACTTCCAAGGCGTGATCGCCGACAAGACGGGGGCAACCTCTGGAAAGCTTGCGCTCACGAAGACGGGTACTGGTTCCATTACCCTCTCCGGCGCCAACACCTACACGGGGGCGACGACCGTTAACAACGGCACGTTGCTGATCAATGGCAGCACTCACTCCAGCAGTGCGATCGCCGTGAACGGTACAGCCACACTTGGCGGCACGGGTATCATCAGCAACTCAGCGACCGTGGTGTCTGGCGCGACTCTGCGACCGGGTGCCCCGGAGGGGACGCTGACAGTCGCGGGGGGAGCGACTATTGCCGGCAAGCTGGCGATCACGCTCGATGGTGCTGGTAGCAAGCTGGTCGTCAACGGGAATCTGAACATCACCGGTGCCTCCCTGGAGGTTACCGGCAGCACGGTCAATACGGTTCGCATCATCGCGGAATACGGCTCGCGTACCGGCACCTTTGGCAGCAACCTCAACCTGCCTACTGGCTGGTTTGTCGACTATAACTACCAGGGACAAAACAAAATTGCGCTCACCGGCCCGGCCGGATCCACGTTCCGCTTTCGGTAGGAGATCAGACTGCAGACTACAGACCGCAGACTACAGACTTGGGGGGGAAGGCGAAAGTCGGGGATAATCGGGTTGGCAACTTTTTCGGGAGGCTTCACCTGGCATTCTCTCATGTGCAGCGGCTCACCGAGGACCAGTCTTCGCCGATGGCTACGACTTGGCACGGCGGTTCGCCCTACCTTCGCGCGGCGGGTAGGGCGAGGCATCCTCGCCGAGCCATGCGGAGCAACAGCATGCGGAAGGGTATTGGCCGGTCGCGGCTCACCGAGGACGGTTCGCCCTACCTTCGCGCGGGTAGGGTAGGGCGAGGCGTCCTCGCCGAGCCGTGCGTAGCAAAGGCATGCGGTGATACCCGCTGGCAGCCGGCGCGGTATTTATCGGTGTTGAAAGTCTACAGTCTACAGTCAGCGGTCTGTAGTCAGCGGTCTGCGGTCTGTAGTCTTCTTAAAAAAGGGGGGTATTGATGCGTAAAATGAGGTTTGATGTGATGCGCAAAGGGTTGTGTGCAGTGCTCGTGGGTGCCTGTTGTCTGGGGTCGGCCTCTGGGGTGATGGCAGAGGGGAATGCCATGTTCACCCCGGAACAGCTCAAGCTGCCCGGCAAGCGCGGGGGCAGTTGGACACTCAGGGCTCCCGGCAGTGTACAGGGCGGGACCTGGGAGCAGAATCTCCCGAAACTGGGCAAGCTGCAGCCGTACTGGAACTATTCCTGGGGCGCTGAATGGATTCCGCAGCAGACGAATTTCATCAACAGCGAGTTCGTGCCGATGTTCTGGGGTGCTCCGAATACCGCGGACCGCCTCAAGGAAGCGTTTGCGGAGAAGATCGTCCCAAACATCAAGAATGGCACGGTCAAACGGGTCATGGGGTTCAATGAGCCGGACAAGAAGGACCAGTCCGATATGCCCTTCATGAAAGCCATCGAACTCTGGCCGCACTTCATGGAACTGGGCGTTCCGCTTGTCAGTCCGGCCTGTGCCAACCCGGAGGGCGTCAATGACCCCAGTGCGCAGGGCGTGCCCGGGACCTGGATGCGCGATTTCATGCGCGAAGTGGATAAGCGCGGCTACCGGGTCGACTATATCGGTTTCCATTGGTATGGCGGGACCCATGCGGAATCCTTCAAGGTCAAGCTGCGCCGGGTTTACGAGAAGTATGGAAAACGTCCGTTGCTGATCACGGAGTTCGCTCCGGCGGAATGGAATACCAAGGGTGATTTCACCAAGAACAAGCATACGCCGGCGAAGGTGCTGGCGTTTGCCAAGGAGATCCTGCCCTGGATGGAGCAGCAGGATTGGATTGCCGGTTACAACTGGTTCTCGTTCAGCATCCAATCGCCGCAGGGCTACACCAGCGCTCTCTTCTTTGGTGATGGCAGCCTGACGGCACTCGGCCGCTACTACGCCAGCATAACCAGGGAGAATCCGGCAGGCGACCAGACCATCCAGCCCGACAATCCGGAGGAATTCCTCGCCAAGGCGCAGGCGTCACAGAAGGCTCGGCAGAAATGAGCCACGAGAGTGAACCATTAACTCGCAGAGGCGCAGGGAACACAAAGACTGATGCTCGGGAACAGGGGGGAGTCTAGCCACAAAAGGCACAGATATCACAAAAGAAATGCAGGATGTTTTGTGGCTTTTGTGCATTTTGTGGCTATCAATTGCGGCTTGTAGCCGGGTAAGCACTTGTAGCCGGGGTCGGTGACCCCGGCTACAAGGCTTTTCAGGCTACATGGCTATCCCGGTGGCAACCGGGCGGTGTTTGGTTGGACGTTGGATGTTGGGCTTTGGATATTGAAGGTCTTCAGTCTATAGTCTGCGGTCTGCAGTCTTTTGAAGTTACAGTGAGAGGGTGATCGGATGCGCGGTTTTATTTCAGGTGTTGTCGCCCTGCTGGCGGGCATGAGCCTGCTGGCGTACTGGCTTGTCCCCGGGAAATCGGACGACAGCCGGACGCCGCTGGTCTGGACTACCGACCCGAATCCCCAGCGCCACCCGCAGGTGGAACGGTTCAACCAGATGTATCCCGGCTTGCACCTGCGTATCGACCCGGATAATTCCGATTCGATGAAGGTGATCGTCCAGAGCTGTGCCGGCATGGGCCCGGATATCATCGACCGCGTGTACGATGGGGTCATCCAGAGCTACCATGAAGCCGGTATCCTGATGGACTTGACAGACCATGCGGAGCGCATGGGTTTTGGCCTGGATACACTGCCCGTCAACATACAGGAGCTGGTTACGCTGGATGTCCTGATGGACGATGGCAGCATTCAGCCCCGCATGTTCGCCTATCCGTGCAATGTGTCGCACCAGTTTATCATGTACAACAAGAATGTGTTCGACAGGGCGGGCGTTGCCTACCCCCCGGACGACCTGACCTGGGCACAGTATATCGATATTGCGGCCAGGTTGACGGTTAAGGACGATGATCGTGGTGTGCCAACGGTGTTCGGGGCCGCCGGGGCGGTTGTCGATACGATCATCTATGCGCATGGGGCGGAGTACCTGAACGAGGCGGGAACCCGTTGCACGATGGACAGCCCCGCGTTTGTTGATGCCATGGTGTTCTACCACCGGCTGTTCTATGCGCTTGGGGTGGAACCTACGCCGCTCCAGAAGGCAGGCGTGTCGAGTCAAGGGGGCTGGGGCGGCGGTTATAACAACTGGTTCGGGGCAGGCAAGGTCGGGATGATTTGGGGCGAGCGTTGGTTGCTCATCAGTTTCCGGCGCTTCATTACCGAACAGCAACGAGCCCGGGATGCCTGGCTGGCCGCGAATCCGGATGCGGATCCGGCGCAAGCCCCCCAAGTCCTCCGGTTGGGAGCCTGCCAGATCCCGCGGTTCGAGAACAGTCCCCGTTGCACGGTTTCCGGGGCGCGCGGGTCCGCAATCAATGCCGCCAGCCCCCATCGGGAGGCGGCGCTCAACTTCCTGCAGTATCTGGCGAGTGAACCCTACAGTCGGCTTATCAATGAGGGTGCGGATAGCAAGCCGCCCAACGTGAAGTTCCATGCACTGGATCTTTTCATCAATCCGGAGTGGCCGGGCGAGGAGGAAGTGCATGCGGCATCCTTGCGTGCCGTGCAGTACGGCCGCACGCGGCAACGCAGCATGCTGGTGAATACCGCGACGATCAATAATGAATTCATGCTGGTTAGAAGCAGGATCGAGGCGACTCCTGGAATAACGGATGACATGATTGCCGCAGAGTTGAGGCGCTCGGCGGATCGGATTAACTTGATCATCGCCCGCAATATCAAGCGCAACCCGGACGCGAAGGCGATGTATGAGGCCTTGCTTGCGCAAGGCGCCGAGCCGATTGCCTACAATCTGGAGGAGATACGCT
>CAZZBA010000068.1:0-15333 GCA_964652765.1 uncultured Victivallales bacterium
CCCCCTCGCCAGCGTCGCACCGCACACCACTACGGTGGTCGGCTGGGTCGGGGGTAAAATCGTTCGTGGTGTGTTGGGGGTTCATTTAACACCCCACCGCGTTTACCGTAAAACGCTGCATAGCCGCGTCAAGATCGGCCCTCTTGAATAGGACACACTTCACGCCAGCTTTGACACAAGGAATTATCCGCCGCGACTGCCAGTCGCTGACCGTCCGTTGACTCACGCCCAGATACCGCGCCGCCTCCGGTCTGCGCATGAATGCGGGTTGAATGTCTACTGCCGTGTTTCGTTGCGTCGTCGTCTTCATGTTTGCGCTCCCATGTTTGTTGTTGAACATGGGCGCATTCAAACACGATTAAGAGCGGTTTGGATTGATTCAGAATACTGCTTTATTTGGGGTATTCAAGAGCATGAAAGCGATTTGGACAGAACCGCTCTCGACGGTTCATCCATCCCGATCGCGGCCGCGATATAAGCGGTGATCGTTGCGAATATGGCACTTGGTGTGCTGGTCGCTTTTTTGCCTGTGGCGTCGGTGAATGCCTTTGCCAATGCGCCCCAGAACAAACATTCAAGCTCGTTCACTGGTTGCTTGCCACGCTTCACTTTAACATCTGCCGCCCATGCCGCTGCATTGCCGATTATCTCGAGGATGTCAAAGACGCTCCGGCTCTGATTTGCGTCCGGCTCGTAAGTGCGATAATGCGCCCCGTAATATGTCTGCGGTGATTTATGGACGTTGAACGCATACTGCATCATGCTTCCGGCTCTACGTCTCGTTACCGCGTTTAACCCCCTGAAGTGGCGTATGCATTCAGACAGATTGCGCAACTCATTCTTTGCCGCCTCGGTGGTTCCACCTGTACCAACGCTAACAGCCTCATCCCGCAACGGCACGGCATAAGCCCTGATTAAATGTTGCGCTGATTTGCAAAATACGGTTGCCGATTCTGAAGCAAGCCCCCTGTGGTTGAACTCGTCGGCAATGGCTTTTTTTGTTTGCTTGTCGAGTGTTGTTTTTGTCGGTGCAATGTTTCTTGTGTTCATGCTGCCCCCTTCATCTGTATAACGTTGCTGTCCGCCTGCGCAGCCGGTTTAATCTTCCAGTATGCCGCCGCCTGCTTTTTGGTCATGGGAACGCCCTTGTAATGCCGCGTGAAGGTGTCCGCGCTCCCGAAGTGTCCTAATGCCGCCATGACCTTACCCACGTCCTCTGTGGCCTTATACAAGGCCGTCGCGAATGTATGCCGCGCAACATCCACCGGCCAGCCGTCAATCCCCGCCGCTTTCATCGCCTTAGTGCGTAGTACCGTGTACTGACTCCCGCTTGCCACTAGCGGCCCCTGCGCCTTATGCGCTGCCAGCCATGCAAGCAAGTTGTCTTGAATCTCGATGTTCCGGCTTGTGCGTGTCTTGGTTATGCTGCCGTCCAGATTGATATGCTTCTCCGTCAAGTTGATGTTGTCCCACGTCAACCGCTTCACTTCATCAGGACGGCAACCCGCAAAGAACAGGACGGCCAGCGGTGCCACGAATTCCGGCACGTCCTTTTCAGCCGCCGCCATGAGTTTACGCACCTGATCCGGCGTCCATGTTTCCGGCGTCTTTTCATCCTCTAGCCGCTTCTGTTTTTTCTCGCCACGGTAAAACGCCAATGCTGACTTAGCCGCGCCGATGTACGCCCTCGCCGTGCCGTTCGTGTACCCTTGCGCCGCCGTCCATGCGGTCAAGTCCAGATCATCAATCCCGATAGTCGGCTTGTCGCCCAGGGTGTCGCATAGCTTGCCGAATTTGATCCGCTTATCCTTTACGCTTAGATCGCGGGCACCCTGCTTTTCCATGTCGGCAAGGTAGCGATTGCAGGTATCGCGGAATGACTCCGAATTGGTGGCGGGGTGGCGGGTGGCGTATTCGGTAGCGGCCTCAATCAGGCTTACCCCCATCGGCTTTAGAATCTCAATGGCCTTTAGTGCCTGCTGTTTGACCGATTCCGGCAATATGAGAGCGTTAAGGCCGTGAACTTTCAATTCGTTGCGCTTGGTCTCGCAGAATTCCTTAGCCTCTTTCAGGTCGCAGTACCCGCGCCGGATTCGCTGCCCGTTCACCATGGAGTCAACCATGTAGTAACCCGGCTTTGTTTCGCGTATCGCAAAGCCTGCATGCTTGATTGTCGGTATGCTGTATTTTTTGCCGCGCTTGCCCATGTTTGCCCCCTTGACTCACGTCCATGAATGCACTATGTTGAACACTGTTGAAAGTGTATGCAATTTGTCACCTATTTGTCAACTGCATTTGTAAGTGCTTAATAATCAAGTGGCGGTACATGACTCGAAATCATGTTATGCCGTAAGGCATACGGGGGTTCGAATCCCTCACCCTCCGCCATTAACCTCCTTATATTTGGGTGTTTACAACACAAAGCGCGGTAGCTATAGCCAATTCCAATCCGTTAACATAGTGCGCATAATTGCATATTTGCGCAGTTATTATGCCAACAGAATGGCGAACTTGGGTTAGACGCCTCTTCCCTCCATAGGTACAGCACGGCCCAGTACGGGCTAACGTTATTACTGTCATTTGCCTCTCGGCGTGAAGCCCGGCTTGAGGCCGGCAGTCTTCTCAATCTCGGGATTGCTCTGGACGTTGTTCACGAGCGTATTCCCGCGCGATCCATTCCGCTCGGCCGCTTTGCCGCCTCTGACAACATTGTCTTGGACCAAGACTTCCGATGAAAAGTTGTCGAGATAGATGTGGTCAACTTTGAAGTGACCCTTTGGCTGGTTGATGTCGTGGGTGAAATTACCGATGATCACGGTGCCTTTCTGGATGCCGCCCAGCGTGTAGATCCCGCCCCCGTCGCCATGAACCTGGGTGCAATGGTGGACATGGTTGTACCGGACTTTGTTTTCGCCGCAGCCGACATCCTGGATTTTTCCAGGTTGCTGGCCAATCTGCACGCCACTGTAGGGCAGGTTATGAATCAGGTTATGCTCAACGATCAGGCCCCGGACATTGAAGGCCAGGATGCCGCCGCCGTTCGTGTAGTCCTGCCCGCAACGGGTGATCTCGTTGTTCCAGATCGCGACCCCGCGACTCTGCTCACTGTCCACGGGGTTACGCTTGCCATGCGTGTCGATCGCGATCCCGTTCGCCGCGATGCTGTCGATGCGATTGCCTTCGATATCCGAATCGTCCACATCGGCGATGAACTGGATGCCGTGTGCGCCGGCATTGCGGATGATATTCTGGCGTAAAGCGATGCGCAGGGCATGTTCGGCGCGGATCATGCCGGGTGGATATTCGAGGTTCATCGGCTGCGCGAATTGGGTGATATTCAAACCGTTCTCAGAAGGACTTGTCCAATTGGAGCACTCGAAGGTAAGCCCCTGAAACTCGATGTCCTTGACCGGGTTTTCAGCGGTTCCCCGAATCTCGATCAGGGAGGGTATCCGGGGAATGGTTACCCGCAGGCCATTGGGATCGATGCCTTCGGCCACACAAAGGTAGAGGGTGCCCGTGCGCGGATCGTGATACCACTCGCCGGGGGCATCCACAAAGGCGAGCGCATTTTCAAGGAATAAGGTCGAATTCGCATAGAATTTCGCGTCCTTTGTCAATTTCCCTTCGGGCTTGACGGGCGTGAAGGTTACGCCTTTCTCCAGCGGTATGACATTGCCGATCTGGAGACGCTGCTGATACCAATGACTGATCAGGACCATTTCCACCTCTTCAAGTGGCGCTGCCTTGCTGCAGGCGGCCCACTGTTCCTCGTTGAGCGGCAAACGCTTGGCTTTCATGTCGACACCTGGCATGTGCCAATAGGGACCGAAGTTAATATCGGACGTCCGGTTCGGGGTACGGCTGCGAATTCCCCGCTCGTCGTTTATATACACTTGGCGGAACACCGTTTTCGGCACGGTGGCGCGGTAGATATTCTTCACCTTATCCGCCACTTCCCACCCGGTCACGGCGAGGCCCCCATGCAGGATGGGCGTCTCACCGCCCGCCGCCCGGTAAATTACCTTGTGCCCGTTGAAGCCCGAGTCATCGGGGCCGAACTCAACCGCTTTGGAGAGCGGGTACAACCCGCCGCGGAGCGTTACGACGATGTCCGCAGTCATCGCCTTGTTCACCTTGCGCACGGCGCTTTGCGCACCAGCCAGCGTCGCCAGGGGCTTCGCCGCAGTCCCCGGATTGCCGTCGTCGCCGGTCGGCGACACGAAAAGCTCTGCGGCATGTACACTCCCGATTGTGCCCGCTAGAATCAGACTCATCAGTATCTTCATTTTGTGTCTCCCTTGTTCCTGTATCGTTCTTTCAAGCATTCCGCCCCGGTTGCAGGGGCATCACGGTTTCATCAGTGGCTCTACGCCGAACAACTCAAATGCGGTCTCCTTGCCATCATCTGCATTTATTCGAGATTCACTCTGGTTTCGCGACCGGTGTATTTCACGGTGACGGTTTTTTCGGGGTGCACAATCAGGACCACGCGAAATTCGCAGGTGGACTCCATGCCGGGAAAACTACCTTCGCGGGTGCCGATCGTCAGTTGCTTCGCGCGATCGTCCCAGTTCAGCGGCACCAGGGCATACTCACCCTTTTCGTAATTGTAGCCCTCCCCGGCGTCGTCATAGAGAGTAAAAGTTCCATCAGCGCCAGGATAAATGCGGAGCTCCAGGGGTTCGTTGCTCTTCTCGCCGGTATGTTGAAGCTCAGGGCCGAACGGCAGGATGCTGCCGGCGCGAACAAATAGCGGTATGATGTCAATCGGGGCCGAAACGGTAACCGTGCCGTTACCGACCGGCTTGCCGCTCCAGAATTCATACCATTTGGCGCCCATCGGCAGGACGACCTGACGCACGCTCGGCTCGTTCGAGGTAAAGGCCTTGCCGGCGGCGGCCGCGACGGCCTTCACTCCGTTGTCCGCAGCCAGAGGAATGGTCGCAGTCATCGCCGGACCTGTCACCGACACGCCGGCTTCGCCATCTGTTTTGACACGCGGCTCCATGATCGGAGCCACAAGCAAGGCGTCGCCGAACATGAACTGATCCTTGATGTTGCGCAGCGACAGCTCGGCGGGGAAGTCCATGACCAACGGCTTCATCAGGCTCGCCCCCTGGTGGATTTGCCAGCCCGTCGAATAGATGTACGGCAGGAAGCGGTAGCGCAGCTTGAGGTATTTGACGAGAACCTCCTCGGTTTCAGGCCCATAGTTCCAAGGCTCCGTATGCGAGACATAGCCGTGCATACGCTGGATCGGGTAGAATGTGCCGCACTGGAGCCAGCGGCAGAGCAGTTCCCGGAAGTCCGGGGAGGTGTACTGATCGCCAGCCGGGCCGAAGGGGGAGCCGGGCCGGAAGAAGCCGCCGATGTCGGCGGTCCAATAAGGCAGGCCGGACGAGATGAATCCAAGGCCTGCCGGGATCTGGCGCTGGTAGGCATCCCAGCTGCCCTTGATGTCGCCCGACCACGAGATGGTGCCGTAGCGCTGCATGCCGGCATACCCTGAACGCGTCAGGTCGCAGAGGCGTTTGCCACCGTTGCTGGCAGCGCGGTTACCGTCATAGACCGCCTGGTTGACGAATAGCGGATAAGCGTTCAGATAGCGATCGCCTGTACCGAGATGAATTTTTGCCCCGAGCAGGCAGCCGGATTCCGGTTCGGTGGCGTCCTGCCAGTAACCATCAACCCCCTGGTCGAAATGCCCCTTCTGGCTGTGCTTCCAGTAGATCTCGCGCGCCTTCGGGTTGGTGGGGTCGAACCAATCGCTGTTGCCGACCAGTCCGCCTGCCTGCGCCAGTTCTTTCCAAATATCCGTATGGCGGTCGAACTTCGACCAGACCGAGGCGACCAGGCGCGTGTTCTTCTCATGCAGCGTCTTGGTGAGCGCTGGCACATCCGGATAGTGCTGCTCGTCCCACTTCATCGCATTCCAGCCATACTTGCCCCAGTACTGCCAGTCCTGGACAATGATATCCACCGGGATCCCTCGCTTCCGGAAACCGTCGACAGCCTCGATCAATTCCTTGGAACTCCTGTAGCGTTCGCGGCACTGCCAGTAGCCCCAGGCATATTTCGGGAGCAGAGGCACCCGGCCGCTGACGGCATGGTAATTGGCGATAATGCGCGCAGGCGTGGCGCCATACACGAAATAGTAGTCCACCGCCTCACCAACCTTCGAACGCCATGTGGTCGTCGGCGTCTTCTTGTGAACCATGAGTTCTAGCGAGCCCTGTCCGGCAAGTTCCACGGCGTAGTCGCGGTTCGCCTCCAGCATCACCGACGCGCCGCTGCCGTAGGGAACCCATTTGTTCCTGAGCTCGATCACCGGCTTGCCATCGAGCTTGACGATGTTTTGCCCATCCCAGCACCCGGCGCCATCGGCGTGGTTGAACCACAGGCTGTACTCCCCGCTTTCAGCCACCCGCACGACGCCCTTGTTGCCGGTGAGCGGAACGGCCTTCCCGGGATTGAACCACGTGTCGGACGGATTATCCCACAGGATGCCGTACCCTTTGGTGGACCAGAGGAATGGCACCGAAATCTCCGTGTTCGCCTGCCACAGGCGCAAGGTCTCGCCCCGCCAGTCGAGCCGCCCGTCCTGGTGCTGCCCAAGGCCGTAGAGCGATTCACCGTCCGGCGACAGGAAGGTCTGCTCCGGCGTCCAGGAATCCTCACCTGTGACCATCGTCTTCGTGAACCTGCGGCCTCCTTCGGCCTCCGCCAGCAGTTCCCGGCCCGAGGCGTCGAGGAAGCGTACAAGGCCGGACTTGGGCTCCACGGCCGCCATTACATTGCCTGCCGAGAAACGCCATTCCCCGGCCGACTGCGACAGACTGGTCTTTACAGGCAGGCTGTTGACCATCGTGACGCTCTCATATTTCGACACCGCCCCGGTGGCGACGACCTTCACCTCAATGACATCCTCGCTGACCGCCCGCAACGTCAGCCGCCCCTCCGGCACCGGCATGGAGAATGTCCGGCCCCCCGGCGAGTACTCAACGCCGTTGCCGGAAGCCCAGGTCCCGGTTAAGATTGCATTGAGCAGTGTCATAAGTAGCTGAATCCTTGTTTTGAAAGTTTTCATGGTTGCCGTTGATCTTAAAAGCAATGTTATTCCCGCCAATCACCAAATAGGCTTTCTTGAACGGTGTTGAACGCGGCTTGCAGGGAAGTGACATCGGCCCGCGATTCCACACCCGCACAACAGCAACCGGCAACAATCATCGTCATCAGTATTTCTTTCGCATTATTTTACTTCAGTAAGACTTGATCGGTTTCCACGTGAACGACGTCACGCCATCCCGGACAGATGCGCATTCGTGCGTGCGGGCGCGATTACTTGCCGCTCAACAGATCAACCATGGCCTGTCCCATGCCTTCGCCGACGTTCATGTAGGTCTCGGCGTTACTGCCGTAGTGACCGTTGCCGCTGCCGCCTTTGGACAGCGGATTGGAATAGACCGTCTTGACGTTACCTTTGAACTCCGGATGCTTACCGGACTCGCCGTCGACCGCGAGGTGGCCTTCGAGGACCTTGCCACCATTGCCGCCCGAACCCTTTTTGGCTTCGCCCAAGGTGGCCAGAACAAACTTCGCATCGGGCGCATTGAGGTCTTTTCGCAAGGAATTGATGAACCGGACGAGATTCTCCTCGTAGTGCGCGGCATGCACGGCGCTGCCCGTGTCCTTCTCCCCCTGCCAGAAGAAGAAACCTGCCACCTCGTAGCCCTTTGCCCCCGGGTAGTACTTGTCCAGATCGCTCAACACCGTCTTGACGTATTCCACCTCGGCATCGTATTGCAGGCCGGCATACCATCTTCCTTGCACCTTCTCGCCGTTGCCCTTGAGGTCATCCCGCGTCCCGCGATACCCGGGCTGGCCGTCGTAAGGTTCGCTGCCCGGCGGCAAGTAGTCCCACCCCAGGCTGCGGTTGCCGATGCAGGTCTTGAGGATCATCACCGGCGCATCGATCAGATCGCCGACGAAATGCGCGAGACCGAACTCGGGACCGATGGACTTGCACTTGGCCACGGTCATCGGCTCGTTGTTGAAGAGCTGCATGCCTTTTTTCCCGGACATGACGCGCACATAACGGACGTCGGCGCGGGACGCCCACTTCCCGTCGTCATCGACCAGGTAAGGATACAGCCCTTTGCTCTTTACCGCGTTCTCCAATCCACCTTCCCCGCCGGCAATCCGGCCCATTCCGACCATGTTTGACTGCCCCAGCAAAATAAAGACCTTAACCGGCTTCGCCATGTCCGGTTCCTTACCGACCGTCTTACCGACTTCCTTGGGCGCCGCAGGTGCGCCCCCCTTGCCTTTGGCTGCGTCCGCGGTCGAGACTCCGACCGACAACGCCGCTACAATCGTTCCTACCGCCATCAACGTGCTTTTGTTCATAGATCCAACCTTTCCCCTTTTTCGAGTTAATTGCCATCCCCTACACATCCTGAGACATCCGAATCCTATTTAACACTGTAGCGGGCACCCGCGCGTTAATGCAAGATCAGGGTTATGATTACGATTATGAGCTTCCACCCCTACTGAACCGATAGGGGCTGGGATTCGGGGGATGCATCAGGGCGGCGATACGCTCCCCGTGGCCCGGCCTCCTTCATGATCTTCACGGCCTCGGCCGGCCAGTTCGAGCCCTGAACCAACGAATTATTGGTGACGATGTTTGCCTTGTTGAGCTTTTTGGCCAGTGGGCCGTTGTGATAGTTTCGATCAAAGGTGTTTTTGTAATTGGGCTTGTTGCCGGAAAAGAAGGCCGCCTCTACATTCTCGATGACGTTGTCCTGAACCAGCTTGAAGCAACTGCCGTTATCCAAATAGATGCCGCAGATGCCATAACCGCCGCTGAACTTGGAGCGCACGATGTCGTGAATGTAATTGTCGTGGATCTTCATGCCCGGGATCTTGCCCAGGGTGTAGATGCCTCCGCCATCGTCGTGCAGCCCCATGGTTCTGTGGATCAGGTTGTAGCCGACATCGTGGTTCTTAGCGGCAGTGTCTTTATCATCCCAGGACCATCCGGTGCTGATGCCGGTATAACGAACGTGCCGGATCTCATTGTGCAGGATGGCGACGTCGGGGGCGTGCAACGCCAGTATTCCACAGCCGTCCGAATGGCACATGCCGACGTATTCCACGGTATTGTCGGCCACCATGTTGCCGGTGGATTTTTCGTCGCTGAGCAAGAGGTAGATGCCGCCCGCCGCGGTGTCGGTCACGAGGTTGCCGCTGATGGAACAATGGCTGACCACATCCTGGATGGCGGCGATTCCATGGGCGCCCGTTTGCCTGACCGTGCAGGAGCGGATATCCACCTTGTTGGCATTGGCCAACTGCACGGCCGCCGGGATCACTGCGCTCGGGCCGAGAAATAAATAAGTCGCCGACTGCGCGTTCACATAGCCGTGCGTATTCGGCTTGGTCCAGTTGCTGTGTTGAAAGGTGATGCCTTCAAACACGAGGTCATGCACCATCTCGTCCGGGGAAGAACCACGGACGTCAAAGAGAGTTTCCACCACCGGCACAATCACCTCGATGGGCCAAGCATCCGCCTGCCGTGGTTTGTAGAACAGGGTGTCGGTCTTGGTGTTCAGATAGAACTCGCCCTCGGCGTCCAAGAACTCAGACGCGTTCTCATACCAATGCGGGGTGCCGCCTTGCTCATGATGATTCATGAAGGGCGCGGCGTTCTCGGGTTCCTGAAAGTTGATCAGATTGCCGGCGATGCTGGCGATGCGGGCCCGCTTCTGCTTCCAGTGGGTGATCATCACGACTTCCACCTCGTTGAGATTGCTCCAGGTCTCCCAGCCTTTCAGCTCGGCGGGGTTGACCTGGAGTTGGTAAGGAGCTTTTCCCGTAACCGTTGCGCCAAGCAGATACCCCTCCAAGGTCACCTCGTTGGTCCGGTTCGGATAGCGAGCGCGGATCCCCCGGACGCCATTGACGTAAATCTGGCGAAATTTCAGATCACCAACGGCAGCCTTGTAGATGTTGTTTGTCTTGTCATGCACCTCCCAGTTTGTGATGGCTTTGCCGCCACTCACAATCGGCGTCTGGCCGGCCGCGGCCCGATAAATCACCTTGTGGCCGTTGGTTCCGGAATCGTTGGCATCAAAGACTACCGGTTCGGAAATCTCATAGGTTCCTCCACCGAGGTAGACCACGATGTCACCGGTCATCTTGCCATTGACCCCGGCAACGCTGTCGCGCGCCCGGGTGATGGTCCGGAAGGGCTTTTCCCGGGTGCCCGGATTCTTGTCGCTGCCGCTCGGCGACACATGGAACTCCAGGGCGGACGCCTGCGCTGCGTCCGCGGTCGAGACTCCGACCGCCAACGCCGCTACAATCGTTCCCACTGCCAGTAATTGGTTTCCGTTCATGTCTTTAACCCTTTCATTTTTGGTACCCACAACCCACCCCCGTCCCCTCCAAGGAGGGGAGCAATCTAAAAGCTTGAACCCAAACGAGGTTCCCTCCTCGGAGGGGCCGGGGTGGGTTCTTCTCTTTAGACTTTGACATTCACTGTTCTCGTCCATGCCACGCCGATTTGGCGTTGAGCCAGCCTATTTACCGCCATCCTTCTGAAGCGGGGTTACGCCGAACAGCTCAAACGCAGTCTCCTTGCCGTCCTTGTCAGTACGCACGCACAGCGCCATTCCCTTGCCGGTGCGCTTGCCGGCCGCAAGCTCACGCTCGCTCGGGGCCACGGCAATCCAGTCGGTACGGGCATCCTGGAACGCGACGCGCGACATAACCGTTTCCTTGTCGCCGCTCTCCAGGCGTTCCACGGTCGGGATCTGTTTGTCGTCCGAGAACGGCACCAGCAGCGTACACAAGGCGGCGGGCAGCGACGCCTTTCCCTCAAACGCGGCGACAGGGCCCTTCACATCCTTGTTTCCATCTGCATCGGCGGAGATCAAGCCCTCGCGCATGCTGACGGCTGCCCCGTCGGCTGCATGCAGCCAGAGGTTATCGCCCGCCGCGAAGGTGGTGCGTACCGTGCTTCCCTCGTGCATGACGTTGCCGGGCGGCAGATGGAAGCGTCGCGTAAGGGTAGGCACCTCCGTTTTTCCCGAAACATGATCGAACACCATCCAGTAGTCGGGCTTGACAAACAACACACTCCGTTGTTGCACGCACTCGTTGTTTTTCGCTTTGGCAGCGGCAAACTCCGCACCGGGCTTGACCGACCAGCTGACCACTTCCGGCCCGGCATGACGGGCGATGCCCTTGCCGTTGATGAGCAGGATATTGTGCGCTTCGTGGGAAATGTAATAGGGCCTGTCTTCCGCCTGGTACCCGCAGGTACCCGGATCCAGCAGCAGGACACGACCGGCCGAGTAGAGCAGTACCTGGAGTTGGTCACAATGCGTATGGGGACCGCCGCTGGGAGCGCAGTCGAAGAGCAGTTGCCGGTCTTGCTTCTCCCAACCGGTGCGCATCACTGCGTATTGGGCATACGGCATCATATGCGACAGGAACGCCGGCTTTTTGGGTGTCATCCTCGCATAGCCCTGAACTTTATCGAATCCAAATTTCCAGATGAGGTCCGTGGGCACTTCGTCCGTCCCAAGATAGCGCAAATCCTCACGATCATAGGACAGGGCGCCCATCGCCAAAAATGAACTACCGCCGTGATCTTGGCCACCGATGCCGGCACCGCAATCAGAAATTGGCCACACACTACCACCAGGCAGGCCGACATGCATGTTGAACTCGAACATCTTCTCGTGACGCTCAAACAGCTGGGGTGCCTCAACGCCATTCTTCTTGGCAAGCATGATAATGTCCAAATAGAGTCGCGCCTGTGTGGAATGATATCCCGGCGTCAGCTCAACATGGGCACCATCGGGATAGACGCCCTTTTGCATGTGGTCCCCCCCCAGCCTGAGCAGTACGAGCTTCCACCAGTCGCCGGATTCCTTTGCCTCCGGTAGCATAATGGTGACATAGGACAGACCAAACAGCATCTTTCCTTGAATATTGTTGGGCATGAATTTTTTGTTTCGCGGATTGCGGTGCAGCCAGCGCGCATGTTCGACGAGTGCACGCGAGATCTCATAGCGGAGCTCGCTATCGAAGGCGGGCGCCCCCATGAGCTGGTTCATCGCTTCGAACCAAGCCTCAATTCGCTGATATTGCAAAAGCCTGTGCCAGGCGCCCTCGCCGTCTTGCGAACTGACCGGATAGGCGGCGAGCCACTCGCGCATCAGCCGCGCGTAGGCCTCGGCATACTTTGGATCACGCGTAACCATCCATGCACGGCTCAGCACGCTAAAATCCTCGTGGTTGCCGTTCAGTGAGCGCCCCTCCACGGTCAGCAGCTTGTCCGCAGCGTCAGCCTGAACATCCCATGCGCCACGCTCCTTCAAGTAAGCGGCGATCTGCTCAAGGTCACGATGAGACCAGGTCCACCGTGGTGCGATAAATTCCTCCAGATACTTGCCCCAGGCGCTCTTGGCTGCTTTCCAGTCCGCTTTTGCCACGGCCTCGCGCACGGCCGTCAGCTCACTGCGCGTAAGATCGATCGCGTCAAAAAAGGCGGCTTCATTCGTGATGGCGATCCCGGTGGCCCAGTCATCGGCACGGGACTCCAGACCTGCGCAACAACAACCGGCTAGAATCATATTCATCAGGAGTTTCTGCTCATATCGCATGTTAATGCCTTTCTCTTTGCTCTACATGACGGGGGTCAATCGAAACGACTTAATGCTTACCCCACGGTTGCCGTCCGGGCAGGTGAACTGAAACGTGTTCCGGCCCTCGCGCAGGTCCACGGTCACAGGCTGGGTTTCCTGCCAGTGTCCCTTGGTGTAGGGCAGCGGCACATCGACGAATGTTCGGCGGTTGAACCGGCACACAGCCCGCTGTTCGCGCGACACCATTGCCACACGCGCGATCAGTGTGTAGGAGCCGTCCGCAGGCAAATCAAAAGCGTAATTCAGCAATTCGGGCCGCCCCCCGAGTCGCTGGTAGTGCACCTGCCACCCGCCACCCCAACTCTCCATGAAAGCAATTTTGGGTGTATTGTTCGTCGGATTCAGGCACGCCGCGGCCGGAATTGTAATCGTGCCGTCTGCCGCGAAAACGATCTTGCGGTCCGCTTCCGGAATGTTCAGACCCGTCGCTGCCTTGTCCTCGATGAGCATCGCGTCGGACTCCCCGAGTAGCGTCTTCGCTTCGTCCGCACTCAGTGCCGCGAGGGCCTTCTCTTCTTCTGATTTCTCGATCCGGGCATTCTCGACAATCACTTCCTTTTTTCTGAAGGCCAACTGTTTCCAGAAACCGCTGCCCTTGCCATAGTAGATGCGGTCCACATCTTCCTCGCCCAGCGCATCGCCGATCCACTGTGCCCGCTGCACCTGAAGGTAGGCTTCAGGGAATTCGCGCGCCTGCGAATCCAGGTAAAAGTCTAGCCCGCCAGGAGAGTGTGACCACCAGGCGCCGAAATTGACCACCCAGCCTGTCGGCGTCCAATGGGACATGGCCCCGTGGCCGGTCTGCGGATGCTTCCGCGACGGGATGCCGAAGGCCCGCGCCGCCAGACGACCAAACCACGCGCGCGGTCCACATGAGCCGCCGAGCGCAAGTGCCTGTTGGGATCCCGTACCCAGAGAGGGATCCTGACGGATACTGGCGTACGGCATATCACTCTTCACAATTCGCGTATAGCGCCACTTGTAGTCGGGATTTCGGATGTGATCCGGGCGGAAGGTGCGCAGCATCTCCCGCATCCAGACAAGATCATCCAAACCGCGCTCGCCGCTGGTGATGAAACGGCACTCCCACGCCGTCATGTCCTTGAATGCCGGATCCAGTTCGCCGTCGAGGTAGGCCTTTTCGTAGTGCAGATAGCGCTCAACCGGATTGGGACTGTCCATTTCGATGCTGGTGCCCAGTGCCAGGCGCTGGAAGATGCTCCCGTGTTCCCGGGCCCGTTCGCTCGCCTTCAGGATGGCGGTGTAGATCTGCATTGCCTTACCGTACTGGCCGCCACTGGCGCGGTCCGCCACGAGGATTTGTTTCATCAGTTCCTCGTCCGCGAAGAGGGCGTCGAGAAGCGCTTCCTCTTCCTTGCCCTGCGATGCGAACTCGGCCAGCCCACGCGGCGTCCCGTGAGCCAGTATGGCAATCTTCGTCAGTTTGCCGTCAAGAGTGTCAGTGCCCAGAAAAGAGTCCAGGTCCGCAAGGACAGCCCGTGCCCGATGCATGGCATTGGACTCCGCCAGCGATTTCGCATCGTTGGACTTGGCCACCTCAGCGGCATCCATGCCCAAGGCCGGAGACACGATCGAGTTCAGCGTAGCCCGGGCTTCAAGAAAAGCAGCTTTCTTTGCTTCGTCGATGCTCGGCAGCGCCGACACGACTTCCTTTCTAAGCGCCGACAGCATAATCTCGTATTTCGCCTCCAGCTTCGAGCCCTGTCCAGTCAGCGGTACCGGCTGCGATTTGCTGCGGGCTGCGGCAACGCCGGGTAGCCCCGCCAGCACCGCGACCATTAGTGAAAGGATAACTGACTGTGTCTGCTGCCTGCTCATTTCATTAGCTTTCTTGTTTGTTGCATTGGACTCGCTAACCCATTGGTCATCTGCCGCGCTTCCGCACGACCACGTCCCGGAACATGACGGAATTTTCGCTGAGACGCAGGGGTCATTTAGGTTTCGGCAATGGCTCTACGCCGAACAGCTCAAACGCGGTCTCCTTGCCGTCTTTGTCAGTACGCACGCAAAGCGCCATTCCCTTGCCTGTGCGTTTACCGGCCGTAAGCTCACGCTCGGTCGGGGCGACGGCAATCCAGTCGGTCCGGCCATCCTGGAACATAACGCGCAAGGTAACGGTTTCGCTGTCGGCGCTCTCGAGGCGCTCCACGGTCGGAATCTGCTTGTCGTCCGAGAACGGCACCAGCAGCATGGACAAGGCGGCCGGCAGCGCCGCCTTGCCCTCGAATACGGCTACAGGATTCGTGCCATTGGTTCCGGAAGGGAGCACGTCGTACCGCACGCTGGCAGGGGCTCCGTCGGCGGCATACAGCCAGACATTATCCCCTTCCGCGAACGTGGTTCGGACCGAATGCGCATCGCTTTTCGCCTCGTTCGGCGGCAAGTTGAATCGCCGAGTCAGGGTCGGCATATCCACCGCTCCGGTCACATGATCAACAACAACCCAGTAATCCGGTTTGACAAACAGCACACTGCGCTGCTGAGTGTAATCACGGGCACTTCGTGACTTGGCGCTTGGGCCTACTTTTGCTGAGGTGAACTCTGCGCCAGCCTTGACCGACCAAGTCACAACTTCCGGCTTGGCACCCTT
>CAZZBA010000069.1:0-15145 GCA_964652765.1 uncultured Victivallales bacterium
CTTGACGCCGGTCACCAGGAGCATTCGGGCGGATGCGGTGGCGATGGCGCACAGCGGCTGTAACGCCGACTCAGTCTCGGCCTCGCGGACCTGCCGGATAAGCAACGGCAGGCTGGTGCCATCCTGCTTCAGCAGGTCCTGATACGAAACCTGGCGGCTGCCTTTGCCCTGGCCCGGGAGCGTTACCGTCTGCGTTAACAGTTCCTCCGTGCCTGAAGCACCTATGAGGGTAAGCAATGCGCCAAGAGGAAGGGACGCATCGTGCTTTTCCTCGTTTGGATATTCCCGTATGCTGACCAGCAAGCCAGTCTTGCCGCTTACGGAAACAGGGGAGACCGCCAATGCCACAGGCACCGGATGCTGGCCATGACGTAACAGCAGGGCGTCAAAACGGGCCGTTCCGCTCCCGGTGTTCAGCCATTCGGCCAAAATGGCGGACCCGGGGTGCCACTTGGCTAGTAATTCAAGAACCGGCTGGCCCAGGCAGGCCGATTCAGGCAGGGATAGCAGGGCCAGGGCAGGTTTGTTGCCGAACAGGATGCGCTGGTCCGCCACCAACAGGATACCTTCCGCAGCAGACTCCACCAGCATCCGGTACCGCGCCTCGGACTCCCGCAGGTCCTGTTCGGCCTTGCGCCGCCGCCGTTCAATCCCATAGCTCTGGCGGCCGATGACAAACAGAAGCACCGCCAGCACGCCCGCGATCGCCGTTGAAATCCGGGTCAGGCGTCCGGTCAAGCGCCGAATTTCCACCCGCACATCGTCCAGATAGACGCCTGTGCCGATGATCCAACCCCACGGTTCGTATAACTTCACAAACGAGAGCTTGGGTTCGACCCGCTCCGGATCATCCTTCCACTGCCACTGGTAGGCGGCATAGCCTTCCCCCTGTTCCCGGACAATTCGGACAAACTGGGCAAACACATGATCCCCCGCCGCGTCGCGATAGCCCGAGACATCCGTTCCGTCGAGTTCTGCCCGGTAGGGGTGCATGACCATGATGGGACGTAGATCGGAAATCCAGAAGTAGTCCTTGCCTTCACCCCCGTAGCGAAGATGGCGGATTTCTGTCAGGGCACGCTGTTGGGCCTGTTCGCGGCTGAGCAGGCTGGCCTGTTCCTGTCGCCCGTATTCCGAAAGGATTCCCCAGGCGGCGACTGTGAGTTCCCGGATCATCTCCTTTTTGCGCTCGATGATCGCGGTTTCAACCGTGGGGGTGACCACGCCGAAAATCGCCAGGATGAACAGTGTCATGACCAGGATGGCGGGAAACACGATTCCCACTCCGAACTGACGCCAATGATAATGTGTATGCTTCATTGACCTCCTTGCTGAATCATGAATGGCTTATAGCACCTGAATCCCCGCTTGACAAGTTCACCCGCAATCGTGGTATGTTCCACACTAACAATCAACCTGAACAGGAGACAGCATGAGCGATGTGGATGTTTCCCTGCCCGCCCCGCCACTGAGTGGCATGCGTCGGAAAGCGCTTTTAAACTTCGGGCTTTTCGGCCTGTTTTTCCTTTTCTACATGGGTGCGGCTGTGGTGCAGACGCCCGCCTGCAAGAGTCTGGCCGTTCTGCCGGTGCTCGGCATGCCGTTCGGGTTGCTCATTTCGCTCCTGATCTTCCCGGTCTCGTGGTTGTTAATCGTAATCTGGTTCAAAAAGGCGCGGTGATCGCTATGATGCATATTCTCCCTGTTTTAGCCGCGGCCGCTCCAGTCACCGCCCAAGGCAGTTCCCTGGACAAAGGTATTGTTATCGGCTTTATCCTTTTCTTCGTGGTGGCGAGCATCATCATCACCTGGTGGACCAGCCGATCCACCAAGTCCGCCAGTGACTTTTATGTGGCGGGCAAGGGCGTTCCCTGGGTTCAGGTCGGGATCGCCATGGTCGGAAGTTATCTCTCTGCCGCCAGTTTCCTGGGGTGCGCGGGCGATATCGGCGTCTTCGGCATCGACTCGATCTGGTTGTCCATCGGTTTCTTCGGCGGCTACATGGCCGTGCTTTTGCTGATCGCCGGCCCGTTGCGCAATGTCGGATCCTACACCGTGGCGGGTGCCCTGTACCGGCGCTTCCCGGATGACCGCGTCAAACTGGCAGTGATGGTTTGCACGATTGTGATCTCCACCTTTTATCTGGTGCCGCAGATGCTGGGTGCCGGGCTTCTGTTCGAAATGCTGCTGGGCTGGAACTTCGTCGGGGTGACCGTTGGTCTCGGCGTGCTGATGAGCATCTACATTATTTTTGGTGGCATGAAGTCCACCCTGTACAACCAGGTCATTCAGGCGGTGTTCCTCTGGATCGCCATGGTGGTGTTGACCGTTTTGGCCTATTTTACCGTGGGACACGGCTCGTTCTCGGGTATTCTGGATGTGGCTTACGAGGTGGTCCCCCCCATGCTTGCGGGCAAGAACCCGGAGGCGGTGCAGGCGATTGCCGGGCTGCCGGCGGATCAGGCCATCACGGCCGTTCGTCAGTTGATGCCCACGGCGGACAGCGCCATGACCATCGGGGTCAAGACCAGCAGTACGCTGGCCATGATCAGTACCGTGGTGGCACTGGTATTCGGAACGGCGGGCCTGCCGCATATCCTGATCATGTTCTTCACCGTCCCCAGCGCGCGGGCAGCCAAGAAGAGCGTAACCCTCTGTATCGTGGCGTTGGGGATTTTCTACCTTTGCGCCATAATTCTCGGGTTCCTGCTTTTCCCCGCGATCTATCCCCAACTGGTCGCTTGGATTGCGCAGGGGGCCAGCGGGGTCGGGTTGGCCAAGAATATGGCTGTCCTCGAAATCAGCCAGATAGTTGGCGGCCCCTGGCTGATGGCAATCGGTGCGGCAGGCGCCGTCGCGGCGATCCTGTCTACGGCAGCCGGCCTCATGATCACCGTGGCATCCTCCGTCAGCCACGATCTTTACAAGGTCTACATCAACCGCAATGCCACGGAGAAACAGGAGCTCGCGATCGCCAAAATCACCACTTTGGTGATGTCGGCGATTGCCGTTGGCCTGGCGGTCCTGTTGAAGAACGAGAATATCGCATGGTTGGTGATGCTGGCCTTCGGCATTGCCGCCAGCGCCATCTTCCCGGCCATGCTGGCCACCTTGTGGTGGATTCGGACGACCCGGCAGGCCGTGATCGCCAGCATCCTGACAGGCTTGGCTGTCTCCACGTTCTTTATCGTGTTGCTGTTCGTCAAGGGGGTAAAGTATACGTTCCTCGGGCTACCCGTGGCGGGCGGCCCCGGCCTCTTTGGCGTCAGCGCCTCCTTTGTGGTGCTCTTTATCGTCAGCCTCATGACCAAGGATACGGGCAAGGATCCAGAACTGTTTCTGGCACTGGCCCACAAACCGGATGTGGATTGATTAAACGGATAAACAGGGGGAGTGGTTCATATGAAACGGATGCAGGGGTTGCTGATGGGGGGGCTGGTGCTGGTGGTGGCAGGGCTGGCACAGGCTGGCGAGAGTTATCATGTCTTGAAAATCAAGAGCTGGGACAAGGATGTCGCTTATGAGGTGATGGCTGACGCTGACTTCAAGAAGGTGCTTGACGATCAGCAAAAGCAGGCGAAACACGTCTCCAAAGCCGCGGATCTCGCCAAGACTGCCTGGCAAAGCGAGGAATTGACACGGGGCAAGCCGTTCCCGCAAAAGGTCCTGGTACTGCCGACCTACACGAAGGTAGGAACGTTCAGCAAAAAGGAGCAGGCCGACGAGAAACTTTACCGCTGTCTCGATAACCAGCGGGAGGATCAGAAGGCGAAAGGCAAATCGGCCGGCAAGGGCAAAGCGAAGGCTGATCCCCGCGATGCGGAGTCGGAATCACGGCAACGTGCGGCGCGGACACTGTTTGAGACCAAGCTGAGCGAGGTCATTGAGAAGGCGAACAAACCGCCCGTGGCTGTCGAAGCAGAACCGAATGGCGGAAAGATGCCCGTCGAGCCAGCTCCGTAAGTCGATTTCGCCTCCAGCTCCACCCCTGCCGCATTCGGCACAGGCGATTGTCGCATGAAGGCGATTCCGCTGGCACCCGCTTTTGTTGTTAGATCAAGCTGTAACAGGAAATTCAACAACGCCACACCAAAGCATAAGGAGCCCCCGTGAATCGTGAACTATTCCAAAGTATCTGTAATGCCCCCGGTGTCCCCGGTTTTGAAGATGCGGTTCAGGAGATTGCGGCGGATATCTTCAAAACATGCTGCGACACCGTAACTCGCGACCCGCTGGGAAATCTCATCGGATTCAAGAAGGCCAAGGCAACCAGCAAGGGAACGCAGGCGCTTAAGCTCATGCTCGCCGCCCATGCCGACGAGCCGGCCATGATGGTAGCCAGGATCGACGGCAAAGGCATGATCAAGTTTCGCCTGGTCGGCGGTGTCAACCCTGTCATGGCACAGTCGCAGCGTGTGCTTATCCACACAGGCGCAAAGAAGCCGGTCCGCGGGTGCATCGTGCCGAAAGACGCCGACTCCAAAATCGACGATCTGCGCATCGACACAGGAATTTCCAAGGAGAAACTGGAAGAACTGGTTCCATTGGGATCGCCGATCACGATCGACGAGGACGCATCGGTCCTGAACGGCAAGATGTGGGTGGGACGGAACTTCGACAACCGTGTCGGCAACTATTGCCTCGTCG
This sequence comes from uncultured Victivallales bacterium, assembly GCA_964652765.1. Taxonomy (GTDB): domain Bacteria; phylum Verrucomicrobiota; class Kiritimatiellia; order UBA8416; family UBA8416; genus UBA8416. Next base: position 4,648 of record CAZZBA010000069.1, read on the forward strand.
AGGCCATGCGCCAGGTGGGTGATACCCACGTGGATGTATACGCGGTCAGTTCGGTCCAGGAGGAGGTCGGACTCCGCGGGGCCCGTGCTGCCGCCGGCAGGATACAGCCTGACATGGCTCTCGCGATTGACGGCAGCATGACAAAAGGTGCCTACGACGACGGTGACAACTTGTGCGAGCCAGGCAAAGGCACCGGCATCTACCTGATCGACAATCTAACCATTGGCCACCCGAAGCTGGTAAAAAGCCTCTTCGCGATGTGCAAGAAGTACAAGATTCCGCATCAGCTCAACATCGGGGGCGGAACGGATGCCGCCGCCATCCAGCAGTGCCCCGGCGGGTGCATCGTGACGACCGTTGGTGCCCCCGTTCGCTACATGCACTCAACCGTGCAGCTCTGTCATGCCGACGACATCGATGCGACCGTGGCACTGCTCGTGAAGTTCATGGAAACCGCCCACGATTTGTACGCCGACCTCAGCTACTAGAACCCATATGAAAATTGAACGTATCTATACAACCCCGATCCGTATCCCCCTGAGCTGCTTCTTCTACAACTCCGATTGGGCGGGGACGAAGCGCGAGTGGGGCGGACGCCTCAGCCGCGTGTCGCCGAAACGGCCATCGCCAATCCTGGAGTACGTCCTGGTCCATATCGAGACCGATGAAGGCCTCCGCGGGCTCGGGGAGGCCCCGGCCGATATCGGCTTCTTCGGCCAGACAATGGAAGCGATCCAGGTGGCGATCGACGACTATCTCGGACCGCAGCTTGTCGGCAGGGAGCCGTTCGACATCCCCGGCCTGATGGACCTGATCGACTACCGCGAGAACTCATGCGCCAAGTCCGGCATCGACCTCGCGCTGCACGACCTGGTCGGCAAGGCGCGGGGCCTGTCGGTCAGCGAACTGCTCGGCGGGGCCCGGCGCACCCGAATCCCGGTGGCGATCGAGATTGCCGGCGGCTCGCCGGATGACATGGCCGCCGAGTGCCTGAAGTACATGAAGATGAACGTCAAGGCGTTCAAGCCGAAGATCGGCAGCATCCCCGCCAAGGATGCCGACCGGCTGCGGGCCATCCGCGAGGCCGTGGGGCCGGACGTCTCGCTGCGGGCCGATGCCAATCGGGGCTACACCCCCGCCGAGGCGATCGAGCTATGCCGCCTGGCCGAGAAGTACAACGTCAATCTCGAGCTGCTCGAGCAGCCCTGCGAGGCCTGGGACCTGCCCGGCATGGCCGAGGTGCGCCGGGCGGTCAACATCAAGATCGAGGCGGACGAGAGCTGTTTCGGTCCGCACGACGCGGAAGCCGTCATCCGTGCCGAAGCCGCCGACGTGCTCAACATCAAGATCGGCAAGGCAGGCGGGCTCGCCAATGCCATGCGGATCGCCGAGATCGCCGAGGCGGCCGGCCTGGAGTCCGTACTCGGTACCGCCTTCGGCCTGGGCCCCAAGATCGCCGCCAAGCTCCATTTCGCGGCGGCCGTGAAGCGGTTCACAGGCGCGGTCGAGTTCACGGAGCTGGGCCTCCATGGTCCCCTGCTCAAGGGCGAGCTCGACCGGGCGCTCTCGCTGCCGCTCGACGAGGACGGCTGCCTGCCGGTCCCGACCGGCCCCGGCCTCGGCGTCGAGCTGGACGAGGCCAAGGTCGCGGAAGTCACCCAGCAACCGTTCTCATTCTGAAATTGCCGCCTCAAGGCGGGACTACAAAAGCCATGAAAGAAAGACAATATGTCCACTGAAATCGCCAACCTGTCCATCGGGATTGAAAACGACAACAACGCCATCTCCGTGACACTCACGCCACGGCAGGGCGAATGCCCCGGCATCTCGTACCTGGACGTCAAGGTCTCCGCCACGGTGCCGACCCGCCCTTCCCCGGTCTCCCTGGTGTGGGAACAGAAGCTTATCGATGCCCACTATGGTGCCGGCACACAGCGCCACTGGAACCTGGGCGGGATGGGCAGCCGCCGGCTCAAGTCCAGTGCCGCCAACCAGGCACCGGCCATCAGCATGTTCAATTACGCTGGCGTAAACCGGCTGACGCTCGCCATCGCCGATGCGATCAACACCAGCGAACTCATCATCCGGCACGCGGAGGAAACCGGCTGCATCACCTGCACGCTTCAACTCTTTGTCGACCCCGTCCCGCCACTTACCGGCTACACGACCACCATCCGCTTCGATACCCGCGAACAGGAATACTGGGACGCTCTGAAGGCGGTAGCCGACTGGTGGGCGCGGATGCCCGCGTACATCCCGGCAACGGTACCGGAACATGCGCGCCTGCCCATGTACTCCTCCTGGTACAGCTTCCACCTCGGGATCACCCCCGAGAACATCGAGACGCAGTGCCGCCTTGCCAAGGCACTCGGCATGGATTCGGTCATCGTCGACGACGGCTGGCAGACCGACGACAAGCAGCGCGGCTACGCCTACTGCGGCGACTGGGAGGCGGCCCCGGGTAAGTTCCCGGACTTCCGGGCGCATGTCGACCGCGTGCATGCCATCGGCATGAAATACCTGCTCTGGTTCAGCGTTCCCTTCATCGGCATCCATACCAAGGCCTACGAGCGGTTCAAGGACAATTTCCTCAATCCCCCGATGCCGGGCGACGCGAAAAAACGCGAATGGTTCACCCTGGACCCCCGCTTTCCCGATGTGCGCGAATACCTGATCGGCGTCTATGAGCGCTGCATCAACGAATTCGACCTCGATGGCTTCAAGCTGGATTTCGTGGATTGTTTCGGAACCAATGAATCCACCAAGGACGCCTTCGGCGACGGCCGCGACTACCAGTCCGTGCCCGAGGCGGCGGACCGGCTGCTGACGGATGTCATCGCCCGGCTGCGGGCGATCAAGCCCGACATCATGATCGAGTTCCGCCAGTCCTACATCGGGCCGGCCATGCGCAAGTACGGCAATATCTTCCGGGTCGGCGACGAGCCGAACAACGCGGCGGGGAACCGGCTGGGCTCGATGCTGCTGCGGCCGCTCTGCGGCAATACCGCCGTGCATTCCGACATGGTCATGTGGCATTACGAGGACACCGTCGAGAGCGCGGCCATGCAGCTTATCCACGCCCTCTTCACCGTGCCGCAGATCTCCGTGCGGCTCGACGAGGTCCCGGCCAGCCACGTGGCCATGATCCGGCGCTATATTGGCTTCTGGCGCGAGCACCGCGATGTGCTGCTCGATGGCGACATCCGTCCCCTGCAACCGCAGCACGCCTATCCGGTCGTCATCAGCGAGACCGCGAACAAGGTTGCGGCCGCCGCCTATGCCAACGGGTTCGTGCCGCTACCGCCGGTGGGTTCACGCACGCTTCTGCTTGTCAATGGCACATTGGAGAAGCGGGTGGTGATCGAGCTGCCGGCGGCCCTCGGCAAGCGCCGCCTGCAGATCTGGAGCTGCACGGGCGAATACCTGCTTGACGAGCAGCGGGACTTCCCCGCCGGCCCGCTGAGCCTGCCCATCCCCCCGGCCGGCACCGCCGTCATCGGAGGTTAAGCGGAAGAGCGCACGCCGCATTCGTCGCTCTCATTGTCGGTTCCATATCAGCGGCTACTCCGCCTCGCGCACGTGGAACGAGACGTGGGCCTCCCTCCGGCGCGCGTCGGTCTCGCCGACCGCGGGAGCGGCATCGCCACCGGAACCATGCCGGGTAAACCTATCCATGTTGATGTTTCCCTGCTGCAGGCGTGCATAGAACCGTTCGGCAATCGCCAGGCTGGCCTCCCGCGCAACCTCGGTATCCCCGGAGGCTGGCGCGTGCCCGCGGATCTCGATCACATAGGACACCCCGATACGACGCGACAACTGCTCGAAGTGACGCACCGCCTCAAGGAACGCGTTGAACTTGCGCTCCTGTCCGGGCCACATGTTCTGCCGGTCCGCCAGGAAGAAGAACACCGGCTCCTCCAGGGTCGGGACCAGCGTCTTCAAGGCCGCCAGATCGGAATCCTCCAAGGCGGACAGATCGGCACGCTCGATACCCGCCAGGCTGCGCACCATGAGGCTCGCCTCGCGGATCCAGGCATTCGAGGCCCGACCGGAGAGCTTCAGCACCCCGTCCTGCAGCGCCATGCTGACGGAAGCAGGCGGTGCCAGCACCCGCCCGGCACGAGCCAGCACCAGTTGCGGATGCAAGGCCTGGTAGGCGGTCCATTGCCCCGTGACTGGGGTCTCCGCCAGGCCCGCTTCCGCCAACAGCTCATCCGGATCCGGCGCCAGCGGATCACGCAACCCGGCGATGTGGTAACGACCCTCGCGCCATCCGGCATCCAGCACCGCGATTCCGGGCGTCTGCTTCAGTTGCTTCACATAACGCTCCCATGCCGCTGCCGTCTCGGACCCTTCCTCCTGCAACGCCTCCATCCGCAGCCCCCGGACCCCCTGTATAGCACTCAGCCGGAATCGAGCATCCGCCTTCCATCCGACCGGAGCACTGCCATCAAGCACGACTATCCCGTCCCGGATCGCCATGTTCACCGTCGCCGGAATCTCCAGCGCCTGCCTCACTCGCGGCAACAAGAACGCATCGTCCAGCGCCTGATAGCAAGTCCAGTCCGCGCGTACCTTGCCGCTGTCCAACCCAAAAAGTTGCAGTAGAGCCGCTGGGTCAACGGCCAGCGGATCACGCAGTCCTCGGATCGTGCGCATACCACCCCGCCACCCGCTTTCAAGCACGACGATTCCCGTCTCGTGCTCCAGCGCCGCCAGATAGCCCCGCCAGCGCAACGACGATTCCAAGAACAACCCGCCCAGCACCAGCCCGGCCAGCACGGGTGCCGCCAGCAATACCCCGGTCAGCGGCGATATCCGCTCCTCGCCCTTGACCAGGCTCAGTTTCAGGCAGCGCTCGAGGATCGGGCTTACCGGCTCAAACCGTGACACATCCCCGTTGAAGTGCTCCAGTTCCATCGCGAACTCGGCATGGATCTGCATCAGGGCGCGGCGGAACGTGTCGCGCAATGCCTGCGGCTCGAAGCCTTGCGAGACAATGCCAGCCAGGATCGCGTGCGGACCCTGCTCGATCAGCACCGACAGATCGCCCACACGGATCACCTCGAGCATGTCTTGCGCCCTGACGTTGAAAGAATCATGCACGAAATCCTGGACGGCGGTCAGCATGCCGGAAACCATATCGCCATCCCGATGCTGCTGCTCCTCCTCTGGCTGTACCATCTGCGCCAGGAGCAGCCCGGTGCGGCGATGGATCAGGAAGACCTGCGTGACCGGTTCAACCAGGCTGTGCTCGCGCACCACCGCCTCGAACGTCTTGCCCGTTCGCAACGCCTCGAAACGCCAGCGCAGGCTGTCCGCGGAAAATGTCAGGACCAGGAACCGGTTAAGGGCGATGACCGCCTGTTTGAACACATTGGCGACAGACCGGCGCAATGCCCCACCGACAACCGGCGCCAGCGCAGCGGCTAGGACGCGCCGGTTACGCTGCGCACTGACCTGAAGGCTCTGCTCAACCGCCAACCGGAGTGCTTCCGCGTCATCCGGATGCCGACGGCGGCCGTCTCCCGTTCCTGCCGTCATCCCGTCACCGGGCAATAGCGGCGCATGGTCCTCGCCTCGCGTTTTCATGTCCACTCCCTTCATGCCGGTTCCGGCTGGTCCAGAAGCTCGCGTATATCCTCCGGTGTGGCATTGTAGGTATGCCCGCACATGTGGCAGGTGATGTCCTGTCCCTCGTCAACCCGCGATTCAAGTTCCTCGCGCGAGAGCGTTTTCAGCACCGCCAGCACACGCTCCCGGTTGCAGCGGCATTTGAACATCAGCGGCCGCGTGTCGCGGACCTGGATATCCGGGAGCGCCAGCAACCCGCCGACCCGCGCCAACCATGCCTCGCTGAACGCGTCCGCGTCCGCCAGAGGCTCCGCCAGACGATTACCCTCGAAGCATTCCAGCACCTTCACGAAGGACTCCAGGTCCGAGTCCGGCATGCGTTGCGCCAGCATCCCACGGGCGGAAATCAGCCCGCCGCTGCCGGCCTCCACGCGGATGGCAACGGCCGTCGGCACCTGCTGCGAATGATTGAAGAAGCGCGCCACGACATAGCGCATCAGCGGGGGATTCACATTCAGCACGGCCTGGTTCAGGATCCGGCCCGGCACCGAGGTCACGATCTGGACCGACCCCGACTTGCCCCATGCATCCGTGGTATCGACGGGCAGCCGCGTATCCAGCTCGTCGATCACCTTGCGGTTTGTATAACCGCGCAGCGTCCCCTCGCCAGTCGCCTCGACAAGCACCCCGCCCAGCGGTCCGGACACGTTCATGCGCAGCATCACGGCCTCATCCGCACCGGCGGAATCAAACGAGAGCAGTGCCGCCGCCGTGAGAGCCTCGCCCAGCGCTGCCCCCGCCACCGGCCCGCATAGATGCCGGGCTTCGAGCGCCTTGGCGGCCACGGTTGCCTCGACAAAGGCAAAACGGATACGTGTTTTCGCGGCTATGGCTTTTACGAGTCTGTCCTTCATGCGGGTAACAGTAGTCATGCGGGTTAATCCAGTCGAGATTTTTCATACCGCCAATAATCGAGCTAGGCCTGACTTGACTTGATCACGAACAAATGTTCAAATCCTGCCCCCTGTCAGTGGTCCGGATTCGTGAACACCAAATAACAGAAAAGCTGCGTATGAAAGAAAAAATGCTTGCCGTGATCAAGAGTCGCGAGGCGCGTGTCGGTGTCGTCGGCCTCGGCTATGTCGGGTTGCCCCTGCTGATCGAATTCGCCAAGGCCGGATTCCATGCCGCCGGTCTGGATATCGACGAAAGCAAGACGCTCTCGCTCCAGGCGGGCAAATCCTATATCAGGCATATCGCCCCCGCGAACATCCAGTCTGCGCTGACCCAAAACCCGAGGGCGTTCGTGACGACGGATTTCGCGCGCGTCCGGGAGTGCGACGCCCTGCTGATCTGCGTACCGACACCGCTGACGCGCCATCGCGACCCGGATCTGAGCTATATCGAGAATACCGCCCGCAGCATCGCCCCCCACTTGCGCAAGGGCCAGCTTGTCGTCCTCGAATCCACCACCTACCCCGGCACGACCGAGGATGTGATGATCCCGATCCTCGAGGCGGGCAGCGGTCTCAAGGCGGGCAGTGACCTGTTCGTGGCCTTCTCGCCCGAACGCGAGGATCCCAACAACAAGGACTTTTCCACCTCCACCATACCGAAGGTGGTCGGCGGCTTCGACGCGGATGCGCTGGAAGTCGCCTGCGCGCTGTATGACGCGGTCATCTGCAAGACCGTGCCAGTCTCGAACTGCCGCACGGCCGAGGCGACCAAGCTGATGGAGAACATCTTCCGCTGCATCAATATCGCACTGGTCAACGAGCTGAAGATCGTCTTCACCGAGATGGATATCGACGTGTGGGAGGTTGTACGCGCCGCCTCGACCAAGCCCTTCGGCTTCATGCCCTTCTACCCCGGCCCGGGGCTCGGCGGACACTGTATCCCGATCGATCCGTTCTACCTGACCTGGAAAGCCAAGGAATACGGCATCTCCACCCGCTTCATCGAACTGGCGGGCGAAGTCAACACGTCCATGCCGGCCTACGTCGTCCAGCGCACCATGCTCGCCCTCAACGAGCAGGGCAAGGCCCTGCGCGGCAGCCGCATCCTGCTCGTGGGACTGGCCTACAAGAAGAATGTCGACGATGACCGCGAAAGCCCCACCTACGTGCTCTGGGAGCAGTTGCTCAAGCTGGGGGCCGACGTGTCCTACTACGACCCCTACTGCCCCGTGGTGCGCCCAAGCCGCGAGCATGGCCAGTTCGCCGGTATCGCCAGTGTCACGCTCGACGGCATCTGCAGCGAGCGCTTCGATGCCGCCATTATCTCCACCGGGCATGATAACGTCGACCACGACGCGCTGGCGAAGCGCCTGCCGCTGGTGGTCGACTCCCGCGGCGTCTGCGCACCCGCCCCGAATGTCGTGAAGGCCTGATGACACTGCCGCCCCCGCTGGTAACCGCCCTGCGAACCTTGACGATACTGCCCGTGCCGGGCAGCGAGGCGGAGAGGCCTGTCGACGCGCTGGCCTGGTTTCCGGCCACCGGCGCCCTGATCGGCCTGTTGCTCTGGGTCACGCAGTGGATCATCACCACGATCCTGCCGGGAACCCCGCCATCCATCGCCGCCGTCGCGGTAGTCACCGCCGGGGTCCTGCTCACCCGCGGCCTGCACCTTGACGGCCTGGCCGACTGGGCCGACGCCATCTGGGGCGGCTGGACCCCGCAGCGGCGGCTCGAGATCATGAAGGACTCCTCACTGGGGACCTTCGGGACGCTGGCGCTGATACTCGTGATTCTGGCCCGGTTCTCGGCCATTGCCGCCCTGATCGAGCACGGCGAGGCATCCTGGATCATACTGGCCTGCATCATCGCCCGCACGGCACAGGTGGATCTGGCCGCCTGCTTCCCTTATGCCCGTCCCGAAGGCGGCACGGGAGCCGCCTTCATCAACCAGGCCAGCAGCGGGCATCGTCGCTCGGCCTTGCTGGCGGCCTTAGCCCTGACGCTGGTCATCGGGTTGTCCTGCCTATCCAGCCTGAATCCGCTGGCACTGGCGCTGATCGCCTTGCTCGCAACTCGTGCCTTCGGCCATTCCTGCAAACGTAATCTGGGAGTGATCACCGGAGACACGCTCGGTGCCGCCAGCGAACTATGCGAAACACTGGTACTGCTACTGGCGGCGGTTCTATAAAAAAAGCAGGCGGCCCCAGGCCGCCTGCTTTCGTGTCCGTCAAACAGTCGCTTTACTGGCCAATGACCATGCCTGCATCCTTCTGCTTGAACTCCTCGAACTTCTTGACCTCGGCATCCAGCTCCGTAAACGCCTGCGATGCGCGGAACCGGGTGTAGAGGTTACGCTGCGTATTGGCCTGGTTGGCAAACGCATCCGCGATCACGCTCGGATCCACAACCATCAGCGCCCAGGCCGTGGTCATGCCATCCTTCGTGTCGTACTTCAGGTCTTTCGGCACCGCACCGCGCAGCACCTGCGAGGCAATCTGCTTGCTCGCCGCCGAGAACAGCTCATTAAGCTCGGAACCATCCGCCGTGCCGACTTCTTCCGAGAAATCCTTCTTCAGCGATTCAACCTTGGTCTCCATGATGTAAGCCACTTCCGTGCGTCCACGGGTCTTCGCCTTGTCCAAAGCCAGATGGACCGTCTTGGACGTCCCGACGCCAACCGCAGCCAGGCCACCTGCCGCTGTGATCGCGTTCGCCTTCTCCTGGATGATGTCGAACGGCGATTTCTCGCTCTCAACCTTCGTCTTAGTGCAACCCGCAGCCATCACCAGGGCCACCGCACACACTGCCACACCTGCGATACGTTTCATACCGTCCTCCTGTTTCGCCCCGGGACAACCCGAAGCACGTTTTGACACAACCCCCAACCCGCACGCTGCAAAACTACTAAAACCGTCAAAACGAATCAAGCACCTTGTGGAAAACAAAAAACGGACCTATTCCGTCGCGACAGATGCCGTCGAACCACCATTGCCCGTCATGCGGAAGTAGTCGTTCTGGCGTGTGGCATCCAGTACCGCCCGCCACAAGTCCCCCTTCAGGTTCAGTTTCTGCCGCTCGACGGTCGCCAGCGCGATCGGCGCGATCGTATAGGTGTTGTTGGTGCGCCCGACCACACAGCTCGTCTTGCCCGCCATCGCGGCATGAACCGCGTTCCTGGCCAGCAAATGACACAGGATTGCATCCGTCCCCTGCGCGGGCACACTGCGAATCGAATAGCTGGGATCAAAATACTTGACCGATCCATCCCATGGCGAACGTGAGAAATGCGTCTGCAGCCGGTCACGGAGATATTCACCGATGTCATGCTTGAGCACATTCCCGGAAGCATCGCGCCGCTCAGGCAATCCTTTCATGAACCCCTGCCCTGCCCCTTCGGCCACGACGATGACACAGTGATCCTTGCCGGAGGAGAACCGCCGCTCGACGGCCGCCAGCAAACCGCCCTGACCGTCGATCTCGAAATCAACCTCGGGCACGAGGCAGAAGTTCACCACCGAGTTCGCCAGGCTCGCGAACGCCGCGATAAAACCCGAATCACGCCCCATCAGCTTGACCAGCCCGATCCCGTTGTAGGCGCCCTTGGCCTCCATGTGCGCCGAGCTGATGATCTCGTGCGTCTGGTATACCGCTGTCTCGAATCCGAACGTTCGCCCGACAAAGTTGAGGTCATTATCGATCGTCTTGGGCACACCGACCACCGCGATCTTCAATCCCCGGTTCTTCACTTCGGCCGCGATGTCGGCCGCCGCCCTCAGGGTGCCGTCGCCACCGATACAGAAGAAAATGTTGATATTCTGTCGCTGCAACGAGTCGACCAGGTCGCCAACCCGGCGGTCAAGGCGCTGCTCTGCCACAATGGCCGCGAGGAGCTTGCGCATGCGCACCGCGTCGCCAAGGCGATCGGCGTGCTGACCGGCAGCGACTATCCGGTGCCGCCGCCCGAG
>CAZZBA010000070.1:0-15038 GCA_964652765.1 uncultured Victivallales bacterium
AACAGATGCAGGACGCACTGCAACAGGCCATGGCCGACCAGCAGGCGCAGGCACAGCAGGAACTGGAAGCACGGCGGCAGGAACTGGAAGCTGTAACCACCCAGGCACAACAGCAGCAGAGCGCGCTACGGCAGGAACTGGAAACTGTAACCGCCCAGGCACAACAGCAGCAGGGCGCACTGCGGCAGGAACTGGAAGCTGTAACCGCCCAGGCACAGCAGACGCAGAACGCTCTGCAACAGGCCATGGCCGGCCAGCAGGCACAGGCGCAGCAGGAACTGGGAGCACTGCGGCAGGAACTGGAAGCCGTAACCACCCAGGCACAGCAGATGCAGGACGCTCTGCAACAGGCCATGGCCGACCAGCAGGCGCTGGCGCAGCAGGAACAGGGCGCACTGCGGCAGGAGCTGGAGACTGCAACCGCGCAGGCTCAGCAGCAGCAGAACGCACTGCTACAGGCCATGACCGACCAGCAGGCGCAGGCACAGCAGGAACAGGGCACACTGCGACTGAAACTAGAGGCTGCAACCTTGCAGGCGCAGCAGGAGAAGGATGCACTGCGGCTGCAACTGGAAGCTTTAACCGCGCAGGCACAGCAGCAGCAGAATGCTCTCCTGCAGGCAATGGCCGACCAGCAGGCGCATGCTAAGCAGGAACTGGAAGCCCGCCAGCAGGACTTTGAACAGCAGCTTGCTCAGGCGACCGGGATGATTGATCAGGTACAGGCCAACCTCGCCGGTACCGGGCAGGAGCGCGACCAGTTGCAGGAACGCCTGGCCCGGCAGGAACAGCAGGCTGCCGAAGCCGCCACCCGGGCGCAACTGGCGAAGGACGAGGCGGACGAGGCCATCCGGAAGCTACAGGACCAGTTGCAGGCCGCCGCCGAGGCACTGGAGGGATCCCGCCGTCAACTGGAGGATGCGCAGCATATGCTCGCCGACACCCAGCGCGACGCGGAAACGCATAGTGCCGAGCTACAGCAGCGGATCGAGGAACTGGAGGCCGAGAACCGCCATGCGCAGGATTCGCTCAAAGCCGTGCGGCACCAGCTCCAGGAAACACAGGAACAGTTCCGCGATCTCCAGGAAGGGGCCGACGCGACGCAGAACGCCTTGCAGAGACGGCTGGAGACTTTGCAACAGACCGCGGACGAACAGGCCGCCACACTGGCGCAGACCCGTGCCGAGCTGGACGCCGAACGGGTGCAGCACGAAGCCCTGAAAACCGCCTACGAGCGCGATAGCAGGAACCGCCGCGAGCGCGACGAGCAGATCTCCGAACTCCTGCTCGAAGAGGCCGCCAAGGTGCAGTCCGAACTGTCCTACGAACGTGATTTCCTACAGACTGTCAGTACAGCGTTCAAGGAGCGGGAACAGGCGTTCCGCAGGCGGATGAACAGCCTGCAGCACTATATCAACGGAGACCTCGAGGAGCAGCGGGCTCGTTATCAATCCCGTTGCGAGGCCGTCAAGAAGCTGGCCGACCTGGAGGCGGCACTGCGCGCGGAACGCGAACGGCGCAACGAAACCGAGCAGCAGATCTCCGTCTCCGAGACACAACTGCGCACGAGGCTCCAGTCCCTGGAACAGGCCAACGGCGAATTTGCCGCCAAACTGGAAAGTGCCTATCGTCAGAACCGCGAGCAGACGGAACTGCTGGACGAACTCAAGGGCAGTAGCGAACGCAGCGAAAGCGAGCTCTCGCAGCGGCTCGAGCAGCTCCAGGGTGAACACCGCCAATCCATAGCCTCGCTACGCCAGGCGCAGTTGCGCCTGGAGGAACTGACCCGCGAGCACGATAACGCCATCACCGACGCGCGCCGCAAATCCGAGGAGCTGGCAATGGCCGAGGCACTCGCTCAGGAGAACGCGGCCCGCGAGCAGGAAATCTCGCAACACGCCAGCGAACTCCAGTCACGGCTTGTCGAGACGGAAACGATGATGGAGCAGATCACATGGGATCAAGAGCAGAAGAGCGAGACGCTGCTGAACGAGCTGAAGCGCCTGACCGGAGAGAAGACCGGCCTGGAACGCGCCGTAGCCACGATACAGCAGGACCTGCTGCTTGCACGCCAGGCGAAGGAGATAGTGGAGCGGCAGGCCGAGTCGCTACACATGGAGCTTGAACAACGCCGCCAGACGGCAGGCCAGACCGAAACCGCCCTTCGCGCGGAATTGCAGGCGGCACGGGAGACGCGCGACGCATTCCAGCAGGAACTGCTACAGCTCCAGGAAGCCCTGCTGCAGGAGAAGAATGCCTTTGCCGAGCTTAAACGGACAAGCAGCACCCGCGATGTGGAACAGGCACAACTCGTGCAGGGCTTGTCAAGAGACCTGGATGATACAAGGGCACGGGCCGAGCAACTGGCGCAAGCCAACAACGAAATGCAGCAGAAGCTGGACCAGGAACAGCAGCAGGTGGTGACGCTTGAAAGCCGCATCGGCGATGAGCGCAAGGACCTCCGGGACAAGCTTGAGACCGCCCGCCTACAGGCCGGAAAGCTTGAGGACGATCTTTTCCGCAGCAACCAGGCGATGAAGAACCTGCAGACCTCGATGGACAACTCGAGGGAGGATGCCCGGCGCCGCGAGGTAGCACTCCAGCAGCAGATCGAGACCCTGCAAGGCCAGTCGGCAGCCCTGCGCGAACAGATCACCGGACTGAAGCTGCAGACCGAGAAGGACGAGCAGTCCATCAAGGCGCTTGAAGGCCAACTGGAAGCCCAAACCCAGGCGCTCTCCAGGGAGCGTGAACAGCGCGAGGTCCGCGACCGGGAGATTGGCGATCTGAAAGGCGTCCTCGAGGACAACCGTAGACAGCTTGGCCTGCGCGACGACCAGTTGCAGGCCGAGAGGACGCGCCACGAGGATCTGGCCGTGCGTTTCGCCGACCTTGAGAAATCTCTGCTGGCACAGGAGCTTTCGACACGCGAGGCGGAAGAGAAGTCCCTTCACCTGGACGAGGAACTCAAGATCCGTGAGCAGCAGCAGATCGATGCCGAGGAGCGGGCGAAGGCGGCGCAGGAGGATTTCGAGCATATCATCGAGAAGCTGGAGGACGAGAAACGGATCGCGCGGGGCGAGCTGGAGGATGCCCGCCAGGAGCTGACCCGCCGCCAAACGCAACATGAGGAGTTGATCGCCAAGACAACGGCCGCCGAACAGCAGTTGAAGACAGCCATGGAGCAGATGCGCAACCAGGTTCGCTCGCTGGAAGGCCGTATCGAGCAGGTGCAGCGCGAGAAGGAGCAGCAGAAACTGCTGGCGACAGAGAAGCAAGAGCGGATGCGCATGGCCAACGATGAACTCGGACTTCGTATCGAGGAGCTGACCCAGGAAGTCGCCACCACCCAGGTGCGTCTCGACCAGCAGAAGAAATTCTATGACGAGGAGCGCGACCTGCGGCGCAAACGCGAATCCGAGCTGATGCAGCAGCGCAAGGCCATCCAGGACGCACAGGGAATCATCCGCAAGAAGGAACTATCGCTGGCCCAGCAGGGCAAGCTGCATACGGATGAAGCCAGCCGCTGGAAGCAGAAGGAAGCCGTGCTCACGAAACGGATCGAGCAGCTCCAGCTGGACTGGCGTTCAGCCTCCAGCAGGCTGGAGCAATTCCAGCGCGAGATCCTCCAGTTCAAGAAACAGGGAGACGCTACCCTCGGACCGCAGGAGGAAACCGATGAGACATTAGCTCCCGCCGATGAGCCGCTCTCGACCTTTACGCACGACGAACCTGTGACCGTCACTGTCGCGGATGAGGTGCTGCCTCCCGAAGAACTGCCTGAGGAGGAACCGGAACCGGAGGAAACACCGCTGGAACAGGTCGAGGCACAGTTGCAGCTGGAAATCGAACAACTTCAGCAGGCTACGACAGAACCGCCAGCGGAAGGACGCAAGGTGGTCATACCGACCACACCTCCTAAATCGGCCTTCAAGATGAAACCGTGGATGCGGCTCGGGAAATAAACCATGACAAATGATCTTCCCCCGAAAATGGTCAAGGCGCAGCTTGTTCGGCTTGACGACAGTCTCAAGCAGATAGAGCGACGCCAGGTGGCGGGCATCCAGCGTGCCCCTGGCTCACTGCCCGTGCTAGAGGCATTCCAGGCATTTCTGGAAAACGAGCAGCGCAAGGCCCGGCGGCGGATGCTGGCGGTCACCGCCTTTGCCGTCCTGCTGCTCTGCGCCGTCGGCGGTGCCGGGTTCCTGATGGTGCAGGATCAGTTGCGCGATGCCACCGCGAAGTTCCAGGATGTCGGCAATCGCACAGATGCAATCGCCGCGACGGTTGAGAGCATCAAGCGCGACCAGGATGCCGAGCTGCTGGCACTGGAGAACCGGTTCCGGGATGAAAGCAGCCAGATCATCGCGCAATACAGCAGCATGCAGCAGGAACAGCAGGCACTCGCCACGAAGAACAGCAGCAGCCTGGAAACGCTTGAGGAGCGTCTCAAACGGCTTGAGAAGGAGAACGAGGATCTGCAAGAACTGCTGGTTGCGGTGAGATCCGGTCAGCCAGTCAGCATCACCTCGGCACCGCCAGACGCCAAGGTGGATCCACCCCCCCAGACCTCGCCGGATATGGCCAGCGCACCAGCCGCTCAGGCTGCCATCGCGGATTCCACAAACACGACTTCAGTGACAACGGCCGCCGCGCCAGAAAAACCTGCAGTCACCGTCGTCGAGCATCCGCTGGTGTACCTGATGACGATCGTGCCGGAGGGCCATACCAGCGGCATCCGCTGGATGCTGCCTCGCCAGCTTACTCAGGAATAAAGAGTTCCTGTCCAACCTTGATGTCGTTAGCACTTTTCAGGCTGTTCGCCTTGACAATGGCATCCGCCGTGGTCTTGTATTCACGTGCGATCACGGATAGCGTCTGCCCGGCCTTGACCGTATGCACATAGCCCGCCTCCTTGCGTCCGCCCCCACTGGACGTCGACGCCTGAGTCTGCATGATTTTCGCCATCCGCCCGCTGAGTTCGTCCGCCAGCTCGCGGCGCATGCCTTCCTGCGCCTGCGCCTGCGCGGTCACCTGAGCGTGAAGGGAGACCAGCTCTGCATGGCGGCGGGAGTCCGACTCGGTCAGTGCCTTCTGCATCTCCGCCATCTGCGTATATAACACCTCACGCTCCGCCTCGAGACCGGCAAGGCGCTGGTCCAGGCGCTGGATCTCGACCTTCATATTCGCCACCTCGCTATAAGCCCGCGTCTGGGAGACGCGCTGCTGCTGCCCCGTCATCGTCTCGCATCCACTGCCGATAGTCAGGGCACCCAATACCAGAAATAGCTTTCGCATGATCACCTCCTTGTTGATGCATAGACTTCTACCGCATTCCAGCGCCACGATCAAGACAATCAAGACGTGACAGACTCGGCGTCGATCAGGTATAAAGTCTTACAAATGCACTTTCAGCCATAATCAGATACCCCGGAAGATACAGCATGAATGATAATACCGCCCGCGAGGGTTTGACGCTGCTCGGCCAGAGTAAGACTCGATATCCGGATTCACCGGACCTAGCGACACTGGAGGCATTCGATAACCGCTACGCCACCCGCGATTACTGGGTGGAGTTCGATTGCCCGGAATTCACCGCCCTGTGCCCGATGACCGGGCAACCGGACTTCGGTCACATCACCATCCGCTATATTCCGGACAAGCGCTGCGTGGAAAGCAAATCGCTTAAGCTCTACCTGTTCTCGTTCCGGAACCACGGCACATTCCACGAAGAGGTGGTGAACCGGATCCTGGATGACCTGATCGCCGCGATCCAACCCCGCAAGGCGATCGTCAAGGGCGTCTTCAACCGCCGCGGCGGCATCGCCATCACCGCCGAAGTCCAGTACCCGGAGGCATAAGCGGAGCATCAGCCCTTCTGCATGGTGCGCTTCCGTTCCAGGAACTCCTCGCCCAGTTCATGGAAGCGCTTGGCCCCGGGGTAGTTTTCCGGCACCGATGCATCCCGGAATTCAGCAAGGGCCTTCTTCTGCTTGCTGCCGAGCTTGACAGGGACCTCCGGTACCACCTGCACATGCAGGTCGCCCCGGCCATAGCCATCCACACTAGGCATACCCTTGCCGCGCAACCGGAAAGCCTTGCCCGTTTCGGTGCCCTCGTCGATCTTGATCTTGGCAAAACCGTCGATGGTCGGCACTTGGATCACACCGCCGATCACCAGCATATCGAACGGCACCGGCACCTCGCAGAACAGGTCATCCTCGCGGCGCTGGAAAATCGGATGCGCCTTGACATGCATCACGACATACAGGTCTCCCGCCGGCCCGCCCCTCAGCCCCCCCTCACCCTTGCCGGCAATGCGCAGGCGCGACCCAGTCTCGACCCCCTTGGGAATCTTGAGCGTGATGCGCTTGTGGCTCTTTATACGTCCGGAGCCCGCGCAGGTCTGGCAGGGATTGCGGATCATGGTCCCCTCGCCGCCGCATACCGGGCACGTCTGCCGCACTTGGAAAAACCCATTTCCGGAGATGACCGACCCCTGGCCGCCGCACTGGCGACAGGGCTCGCGCTTGCTGCCGGCGGCGGCACCGCTGCCCGAGCAGGTATCGCATTGGATGGAGATCGGCAGAGTCACCTCACGCTCGGAGCCGAATGCCGACTCCTCGAAGTCGATCTCGATATCGAACCGCAGATCGGCACCCGCCTGCGCTCCGCCGGAGCGCGACGATTGCCGCCGCCCGCCACCACCACCGCCACCGAAGAAACCGTCGAAGAGACCGCCACCGCCACCGAAGATGCTCCCCAGGATATCCTGCAGGTCGGCACCGTGGGTGAAATCGCGCCCGAAATCGAATCCCCCCGGACCGAAGGATGTCTTCAACCCGTCATGACCGTACTGGTCGTACTGCCGCCGCTTCTGCGCATCACTCAAAACTTCATACGCCTCGGAAACCGACTTGAATTTCTCCTCGGCCGCCTTGTCACCCGCGTTGCGATCAGGGTGATACTTCATGGCCATCTTGCGGTATGCCTTCTTAAGATCTTCCGGCGAGACCGTACGCTCGACCCCGAGAAGCTCGTAATAATCCTGTTTTGCTGCCACCACATCCCCCTTCGTAATAAATCGCGCTAACGCTGCCGGTCCCTACGCCGACTGATCATCCTTGCCATCAGTGCCGCCGGCACCCTCCTGCGCACCGCTCGAAACCACCACCTGGGCCGCCCGCAGCAACTGCCCGCCAAGCATGTAGCCGGCGCGCGTCCGCGAGACGATGCCGTTTTCAGGCACTCCGGCGGCTGGCATATGCAGGATAGCCTCATGTACATTCGGATCGAACGGCACACCCACCGTCTCGATCGGCGTCAAGCCGAACTTGGTCACGACCGAGAGAAGCTGCTCGCCCACCAGCTTGAATCCCTTGACGATCGAGTCGTACTGGCCCGATTCCCCCACGGCGGCCATCGCCATATCCAGATGGTCCAGCACGGGCAGCAGCTCCTCCATGATATCCTCATTGGCACGCCGGTAGACATCGGCCTTCTCGCGCATCATGCGTTTGCGGTAGTTGTCGAAATCCGCCTGCAGACGCAGCAGCCGGTCATCCGGAGGCGGGGGGGCGTCAACGGAGGGAGCGGGCGATTCTTCGGCAACGGGAGACTCGCCTACCGGCGCACCGGACTCCGGCGCGGCCTCTGCCGGATGCTGCTCGTCATGCCCGTTTTTCTTATGCGTATGTGCATCGTCCTTCTTTCGTGCCGTCATTCGTATCCCTTCCTGCCAGGAAAAAAACAATCGTTACAAACATTCATGGCCGTAACCATAAAATCAAAATCACAAGTCCTTAATGATAAAACGCTTTGCCGATTTTGCAACATAAAATCATCGGAAAACACGACAGCACGGTCTTGCAGGTCTTGTAAAGCCGTCTTCTAGTCTCTGTTCCAGCCCTTTCCAGATTTCGACTTTTTCCCTACGCCAGGATGGCCTCGGTCGCCGCGATCAGGGAGGTCATCTCGTCGGGGGTGCCGATCGTGATGCGCACGTAATGGGCGAGTTCACCCTGCGGGAAATAGCGGATCAGGATACCCCGCTCGCGCAGGGCCGCAACGTAGTCGACCGCCGAGATGCCCGACGGCGGCCGGGTCCAGATGAAATTGGTCTCGGAGGCGAAGACGTCAAAGCCCGCTCCCGCCAGTGCCGATCCCAGCCGGTCGCGCTGAGTCTTGATCAAGGCGACATTCCTGCGCATGTAGTCGACATCCTCCAGCGCCGCCAGCGCCAGCGTCTGCGCGACGCGGTCGAGGTTGTACGAGTCCTTGAGCTTGTTCAACGCCTCAATCAGCGAGGGGGCACCCACGCAATAGCCGACCCGCAACCCGGCCAGCGAGTATGATTTCGAGAGCGTGCGCGAGACCAGCACGTTGTCGTAACGCCGTGCCAGCGCCATGCAGTCGGACGCGGCGAAATCGACGTAGGCCTCGTCGATCAGAACCACGCCCCGGTACGCGGCACAGAAGGCCTCGATCGCCTCGGGCGGGAATGCCATGCCGGTCGGCGCATTCGGATTGGTCAGGAAGAAAAGCCCGCTGCCATCCGCTGGCGGAGTCTGCCAGGTGAACCCCGCCCCGAGGGCAACCGGCATCCTGCGGACATCGCGAATGGCCGCCAGGACGGGATACAGCGAGTAGGACGGCTCGAAATAGCCGATGCAGCCATCGTTCTCGACAAACGCCCGTGTGCAAAGAGCCAGGACCTCGTCCGACCCGTTGCCGGCGAAGACATTCTCCACCCCGACATCATGCAACGCCGCGATCCGGCGGCGCAGCGCGTCGGCGGCAGGCGGCGGATACAGCCGCAGGGAGTCCGCCGGAAGCGCACGCAACGCCGACTCGACCTTCGGCGAGGGCGGATACGGGTTCTCGTTGGTATTGAGCTTGATGAATTTCCGGTCGCCAGCGGGCTGCTCGCCCGGCACGTAGGCGTGCAGCGTCTGGACTGATGACCGTATGTGTGAGTTGCTCATATTTACACCTTCTCGAAACGGATGCTGCCTGCCCGCGCGTGCGCGTCGAGCCCCTCGACGCGGCCGAAGGCCTCGATCACCGGCAGCACATCCTGCAGGTCGCGGCGGGTGAACTCGACAAAACTGCTGCGCCGGCGGAAGTCATCCACCGTCAACCCGGAAAACATCGCCGCGGCTCCCCCGGTAGGCAGGACATGGCTCGGACCCGCCGCGAAATCACCAGCGGATTCCGGCGTCCAAGGGCCCATGAAGACCGCGCCGGCACAGCGCACCTTCTTCACCCAACGGCGCGGCTCGCGCACAATCAGTTCAAGATGCTCGGGGGCGAAGCGGTTGCAGAGGTCAACCCCCGCCTCAAGGTTATCAACCTTGACCAGCATGATGCCGCCGCTGTCGGCCACGCGCCGGATAGCCGCACCCCGCGACAGCGTGGCGGTGTGTGCAAGCAGGGCGGCCTTGACAGCGTCGATCAGCGCGGCGTCTGTCGCTACCAGCAGCGCCTTCTCATGACCGGTCCCGTGCTCGGCCTGCGAGAGTAGGTCCATCGCCACATGCGCCGGATTGGCACTCGCGTCCGCCAGCACGGCGATCTCGCTCGGGCCAGCCACCAAGTCCAGCGCCACATCGCCATAAACCTGCCGCTTGGCGGCCGTCACATACGTGCCGCCCGGACCGACGATCTTCCGCACCCGTCGCACGCTGCGCGTGCCGTACGCCATCAGGCCGATAGCATGGACTCCCCCAACGCGGTAGATCTCGGTTGCCCCGGCGAGCTTCAACGCATAAAGGACATAAGGATTCACAACACAGTCCGCACCGCAGGGGGTGCATGCCACGATCTCGGGCACGCCGGCGGCCTTCGCCAGGGTAGCGGTCATCAATGCCGTGGAGGCCAGCGGGGCCGCGCCGCCGGGGACATAGACGCCCACCCGGTCGAACGGCACGAAGAACTCGCCCAGCCGGCCGCCGCGTCCGGTCTTCATCTGCCAGTCGTGCTTGACACCGGCCACCGAGAAACGGGTGATCCGGCGATAGGCCTCCTTGGCGGCTGCACGGAACCTCGCATCGACCTTTTTTGCGTCAGCATGCAATTCGGCATCACTGACCCGCAGCGTGGCCGCGCTGAGTCGGGCACCATCGAAGCGTGCCGCGTAGTCCACAATCGCCGTGTCGCCGCGCTGCTTGACATCGGCCAGGACCGACCGCGCCACATCCTGTGCTTTATTATCGAACGCCGGCCTTGACAGGAATGTGTCCACCATCCGGTTCGCGACCCCGGCTTTCCAATCAGTTGTCTTTATTCGCATCGGTTCCTCCCGTTCCCGCCAGATAGCGGACATTCATACGGCCCTGCCCGGCGGCACCCGTCCAGCTGGCGGGGTTCCATAGCTGCCGCACCAGTTCCTGGGCAAACGCTCGGTTCTCGCTATTCTCGATAAAGAGTTCAAGCGGTCGCCCGATTTTGTCGAACTGAATCCAAAACTCCGCCTCAAAACGCTTCACATCGCCAGGAGGCTTGAACGTATTCATAAAGGCGGCGCTCAATTGTGTATCGCCCAGCAGCGGTGAACATACCACACTCCAGCCGGTCAGGGAAGCCGGAATCGCGTTTTCTCCAGTACCCGTCAACACGGCGGCTATAGGGCACGGATACAGGGATTCCGCTGCCGCCCGGCACAGCACGGCCTCGGCGGTTTCGTCATCCGATGACGGCATTGATGCGTCATCCACCGTCGACAGCGGCTTACCTGAATACCGCCGGAACGGTGGCACGCCCTGCAGCGAGTCAATCGACGGACCACCAGCCCCGAAGGAGACCGCCGATGGCAGCGTTACCAAGTCAGGACGAAGTGCCAGCGGTACATGGGCAAGCGGTTCAGGCCAGGCGCTGATCATGCAGACGGAAGGCACCGGGGAGCTCACCTCGCCGGAAGGGCGCGACGGCACCAGCAGCAGGATACCGAGCCAGAGCAGAACCACGACACCGGTACCGCCGTCGATGGCTCCGCGAAAACCGCCCCGGCGCATCCATTCCCTACCCGGCGTGTCGCTCATGGCTTTGCATCCACCGGTTGAGTTCCCAGGTTGATGCGCTGCATGCCAGCCTCCTGCGCCAGTTGCATCAGCCGCATCAGATGGCGATGCTCGATGCGCCGGTCGGCATACAGAGTCAACGCGGTTTGATTCAGGTGAATGCGTTTTTCCTCCATTGCCGTGCGCAATGCCTCCAGGCGATTCTCGTCGTCGAGCGCATACTGCTCATTGTCGAAGAATACGCGGTACACGGGAGCCTTTGGAGGCCCAGACACCAAGGCCACCGCAATCAGCGGGCTGATCAAGCCCGCGCCGGGTTGCGCGTCCGGCAGTTCCACCACCACGCCAGGCTGGAGCACGACCCGCGAATGCAGCAGCACCAGATAGAGGATGATCAGCACCATGTCCAGCCAGGGGGCCATCCGCAGCAACCCATGACGGAACCGCACGTCCGGCACATACCGGGTCCGCATGTCCCCCCCGGGCAACGGGTCCTTGTTCAAGGTTGTCCGCATGGCGTTACTGCTCCTCCCGGCGGCGGATCCCCTTGAGGAAAGCCACCATCTCGTAGCGGGTCCGCTCCATGTCCAGCACGATACGGTCGATCTTGATCACCAGCAGGTTGAAGGCGGCGTAGCAGGGGATCGCCACGGCCAGCCCGACCGCAGTCGTGGAGAGTGCCAGCAGCAGTCCGTCAAGCAGGTTCGCGCTCTGCACCAGAGGGCCCTGTGACTGCAGGGTCATCACTCCGTCGAGGATCCCGAGGATGGTGCCGAAAAGGCCCAGTAGCGGGGCGAGCTGAGCGATGGTGCTGATCAAGACCAGACGCCTCTCCATGCGCGAGATCTCCGCCGCCGCGGCATCCTGCAGGGTCCGGTGCAGATCCTCCTTGTCCGCCTCGCGGTAAAGAATGGCGACCTTTACCAGGTAGGCCACCGGACCGGGCGTCTCGTCGCAGAGAACGAGGGCCTCCTGGATGTTCCCCTTGCTCAGGACATTGAATATGCCATTGAGGAAATCGACATAGCGGATCCGGGCACGGTGCAGGCTGAACGACCGCTCGATAAACACGTTGAAGGCGATGACACCGCCGAAGGCGATGATCCAGGATACTGCCCCTCCCTGCGACAACAATTCAATTACCGCCATGACTCACCCCTCCCTGTCAGTAGAACATCCACCAGTAATCCGATTTGACCGCCTTGATCCGCGCTTTCGCCTCAGGCGAGAACTCGACATCCGCCGCCTCCGCCCGTTCAAGTATCCGGACCAGGCGACGCCAATCCTGGCGGCGTTCGATCAGCGCCGCCGCCCCGCGGGCAGCGCGCGAGAACCAGACACGGGCAGCCTCCCCTGGAATACCGCCGTTTTCCTTCTCCACCAGGAACGGCAGCATCACGCCGTTGTAGTACTGTTCGAGTGCCACATCGGTTCTTCCCAGCTTCTCGTGCGTCAAACCCAGCTTGTAAGCCGCCTGCAACACATCGTCCAGCATCAATCCGGGGGTCTGCAGCAGCGCCTGGTAGGAAAGCGCGGCCTCCTCGAAGCGGGCAGGATCGTCCGCGCCCAGAGTGAACTGGCAATCCCCCTTGCGGCCCAGCGCCATGGCGGCAAGCTCGCGGCCGGGGTAGTTGTTGATGACCTCCTCGTAAACCAGGATAGCCGCCGCGAAACGGCCAAGCTGAACCATCGCTTCGGCCTGATGGAAACGGGCATCCGCCAGCAGGTCGCTGACCGGATACTGTTTCGCCATGCGCCCGAGCAGCTCGATCGTCTTTAGATACTGCTGGCGCCTTAAGGAAGCAAGGCCCGCACGCAACAGTGCCTGCGGTGCCAGTTCATGGGTCGGATAGCGTTCGACAAAGGAGAGGAACGTGATTTCAGCCGCCTCGTCTTGGCCGGCATTATATTCCAGGCGCGCCACCCAGAATTGCACTGGAGCGGCCCATTCGGATGCCGGGAACCGGGTCAGGAAATCACGGCAGATCTCCAGCGCCTGCGCATCCCGGCCCAGACGGTAAAGACACATCGCGCGCATGAAATGCGCATGCTCGGCCATGGGGGTTCCCGCCGCCTCGGCAGCGATGCGTTCGAAGTCCTCGATCGCATCCGGTGCCCAGCGCCGGTAGCGTGCCATGCCACGCCCGTGCAGCGCCTTCCAGAATACCGGTTTGGCGGGCCACCCGGCCATGACACGCGCGAATGCGGCCTCCGCCGATTCCAGCCGGCCCGACTCAAGCTGCAGATCCCCGATCGCCAGCAATGCGTCCGCCGCATCAGGACCGTCGGGATAGGTCTGCGCGAGGGTCTCGAATGCCTGGATG
This sequence comes from uncultured Victivallales bacterium, assembly GCA_964652765.1. Lineage (GTDB taxonomy): Bacteria > Verrucomicrobiota > Kiritimatiellia > UBA8416 > UBA8416 > UBA8416. The sequence continues at coordinate 13,343 of CAZZBA010000070.1, forward strand.
GCTTCGGCGGTATCTCCCAGCGCGGCTAGGCACGCTGCACACTGGAACGCGGCGCGCGAGGCCAGTTCCGATGGTGCCCCGGACGGCGATGTGGCGGTCCTGATGTCCGCCTGCACGCGGCGGTATATCTCCAGCGCAAGGCGATACTGCCGGTTGGCGAAGTAGCTGTCGCCAGCGCGGAACCGGCATCCTATTGCCTGCCCAGGATCCGCGAGCAAACCAGCCGCCTGCTCGAACAACAGCGCCGCCTCGGCGTGTCGCCCCTGCCCCGCCAAGGCGGAGGCCTTGCCCGAGTATACCGAACCCGCCCCATCCCCGAAGGATTCCAGATACTGCTGGAAGACGTCGCCAGCCTCGACATGGCGTCCGGCCGCCCGCAGGGCCTCGGCCAGCCGGTAAAGCAATCGTGGTGACTGCTGTTCTCCAGGATGCGCCGCCACGAACGAACGAACCTGGACAGCCGCCGCGTCCAGCAGGCCGGCCTCGAGCAGGTGATGAGCCAGCTCGCGTTCCGCCTGTGTCGCCAGGACCGGGTTGCGGATGGTCGCCAGGGCGTTGGTCAATACCGCCGTACCGCCAGCCACATCGGCAGTACGGCGCAACGCCTCGGCTAGGGCGCTGGCGACACGCACCCGCAGAGGCTCTGCCAGGTCCGCATTGGAAGCTAGTGGACGCAGCAGTGCCATCGAACGATCAGGCTCGCCGGTGAGCAGATACGCCTGTCCGGCCCAGTACGCGGTGTCCACCGCCAGCGTCGGGGGAAGGTTGGTGACCGCCAGCAAGGGTTCCCAGACCTTCTGCGCGGCAGCGGTCTCTCCGGCGGCCAGCAATGCGCGGCCCCAGTCCAGCCGGTTGGCGGCTCGGGCGGACGCACCGCTATAGGTGCCATCAAGTGCTTCGAAGAGCGCCGAGGCCGTGGCGACATCGCCCGTCTTGAAGTGCGCCAGCGCCTTGAGCCGTAGCGCGGATGGCGCGAAGACCGAAGCGCGATACGCTTCGGTCGCGAAGCCATCCAGTGCCGCCGCCGCGCCCGCCCAGTCCTCGATCCCGCTCAGCCTCACCCCGCGCCAGTACGCGACCGCATCGGCTGCCAGCACGCCTTCAGTGGCAAACCGCTGCAAGTCTTCCCCCAGGCGGTCGAAGCGTTCCTGCTCGAAATGCGAGCGCAGGATGTAATGAGCCGCCAGCGCGGCATCGGTCGGGGAGGCATCCTCGATAACATCAAGGAACACCCGGTCGGCCAGCGCGTAGAAACCATCCTCCAACGCCAGTCTCCCGGTGGTCACATCGGTAGATGCCGCCCCAGCCGACAAGCCGGTCAAAGCCACCGCCAGCAAGCAATACCGACTGGCAACGTGCACCCCACGATCGAATATTTCCCGTGTTCTATACATCAGTCACTCTTCGTCACTTTTTCACCATTCGCCTTAGAAACCGCCCGGTATGCGAGCGCGGGTTCGCCGCGATCTCCTCTGGCGAGCCCACCGCTACCACATGACCGCCCCCATCGCCGCCCTCCGGACCGAGGTCGATAACATAATCCGCGCACGCGATCACGTCCAGATTATGCTCGATGATCAAAACCGAGTTCCCTTGGTCGCGCAAGCGCACCAGCACCGACAATAACTGTTTCACATCCGCGAAATGCAACCCGGTCGTCGGCTCGTCCAGCAGGTAAAGCGTGCGCCCGGTCGAC
>CAZZBA010000071.1:0-15014 GCA_964652765.1 uncultured Victivallales bacterium
TTACTTTCCGCATACCGCCGATTGCGGTATGGTCCGTTTAGTTTTTCAATCACGGTAACAAGGATTACCAAAATGAGCGGAACTTACCAGCGAAAACCAGACTGGCTGCGGGTGCGCCTGTCCGGCGGGGCCGAATTCAAGGAAATCAGCACCCTCGTGCATGAACGCAAGCTGCATACGGTCTGCGAGTCGGCAATGTGCCCGAATATCCATGAATGCTGGGGTCGGCACAAGACGGCGACCTTCATGATCCTGGGCGACATCTGCACCCGTGCCTGCCGGTTCTGCGCGGTGACCACGGGCAAGCCATTCCCTCCCGATCCGGAGGAACCCGCCCGTGTGGCCGACGCTGTCAAGACCATGGGCGTCCGCCATGCGGTCATCACCATGGTCACCCGCGACGACCTCGCCGACGGCGGGGCCGGAGCCGTGGCCGATACCGTGCTCGCCATCCGCGAGGCAGCCCCGCAAAGCACGATCGAGGTGCTCGCCTCCGATATGAACCTCGCCCCCGAAGCCATCGCTGGAATCGCCGCCTCACGCCCCGAGATCAACAGCCACAATCTCGAGACCGTCCGCTCGCTCACGCCGAAGATCCGCTCGCGGGCCGATTACGACCGCTCGCTCGGGTACCTTCGCATGGCCAAGCAGTCCGCCCCATCCGCCATCACCAAGTCAAGCCTGATGCTGGGCGTGGGTGAGACGCGCGATGAAATCCTGGCGACGATGGACGATCTGCGCACCGTCGGATGCGATATCATCAACCTCGGCCAGTACCTGCAGCCGACCACCAGGAACCTGCCCGTGGTCCGCTACTGGACGCCGGATGAGTTCGAGGAACTCAGGCTCCAGGCGCTGGAACGCGGCTTCGCCTACTGCCAGTCCGGCCCGATGGTCCGCTCCTCCTATCACGCCGGCGAACAATACGACAAATTCCTGGAGGGGATTAGAAATGGAACCGGGCACTAGCCCCGTAGGAAAGCTCGTCGAACGCCAGGAACTTCGCACCGATCGAAACCGACGGGGAAAAGTACACATCCGCACCGGCCACGAGACCGAACTGCTCCGCCGCATCAAAGTCCAGATCGCCGGAAAGCGTGTCCGTGGTCCCGCTCATGTAGGAGAAGGCCGGCCCCGCGTACAAAGCCAGGCTGGTCTGCAATCCGGAGTCGCTGGCCGGGTAACGGTCGAATTTCTCGTAGCCGAAGGGCAACGCCACCAGCACATCAAACCACTCCACCGTGCCTATATCCGAGTCCGACTCGGAACGCGACGCGTCCATCATCGCCTTGATGCTAAGCCGTCCCGACATGTATGACGGCACGATCACGTCCCCTTCCCAGAGGTATGCGCTAAGCCCGCCGGAAAATTTCGCCCCGTAATCCGTACCATCCAAATCCGCGTTTTCCACCTTGGTGCCGCCAACCGTCACGAATGCAGTCAGCCAAGGCAGCACATCGTAGCCGACATAACCGGAGATAGTGTCGGCCTCCAGAATGCCATCCGGCATGCCGTCGAATTCAATACCGCGCTCCAGTTTATCATACCCGACCCCGATCGAGAGACGGTCCGACACCCGCCCGGCCACAAGAGGCTGCCGCGAAATCGACGCCGGGAACGTCTCGCCAAACGAGTCAGCCGCCAATGCCGTCACAATTACCGCCACCGCTATCGTCCTGATTCCAACCTTCATCTCCACCCTCCTTTTTTAGCGTTTCAGCTTTTCAGCTTTTCAAACGTATACCCTATTCATTCCATCTCGTCAAAGACAGCTTTCAAGACCATCTCGGAGACCTCGCAGCCTTCCGAGGCTGAACCGATGCGATCAGCCAGCACAAAGGTCGGCACCGAGCGTCGAGCTTTCTTGTCCGCCGACATGGCCTCGCGCAGCCGCTCCCAGGTCACATCGCCCGCCAGCGCCCGTCGCCGCACTGGCAGGCCAAACCGCTCCATCAGCCTGACCACGCGCGACGCCTCGTCCGGATCAAGCCCCCGCTCGCGGCAAGAGACCAGCCCGGCATACACCATGCCCAGCGCCACCGCCTCGCCATGCAGCAGTGCTCCATAGCCGCTGACGGTCTCGATGGCGTGTCCCAGCGTATGCCCGTAGTTCAGGATCGCACGCACGCCGGACTCGCGTTCGTCCTGCCCGACCACCTCCGCCTTGATCTCGCAGCACCGCACAATCACATTCTGCAGGACCTGCTCGTCGCGTGCATTGAGTGCATCGGCATCCTCCTCCAGCGCCTCGAAAAACGAGTCGTCGCGTATCACCCCGTACTTCACCACCTCGGCCAGGCCCGAACGGTACTCCCGATCCGGCAGCGTCCGCAGGGTGTCGATGTTCACCGCCACCTGGCGCGGCTGGTAGAACACGCCGACCAGGTTCTTGCCGCGGGCAAGGTTGACCGCTGTCTTGCCACCGACCGAACTATCGACCATCGCCAGCAGGCTCGTCGGTACCTGCAGCAGCCGGATCCCGCGCAGATAGGTGGCCGCCACGAATCCGGCCAGGTCACCCACCACGCCACCGCCCAGTGCCACGATCAGTCCCTTGCGATCAAGGCGCGCATCGAACGCCCGCTCGAACAGCTCGCCAGCCTGCACCAGAGTCTTGGAGCCTTCGCCCGCCGGTACCACGGCGCGCGAACAAAGGTAGCCTTTAATCTCAAGCGCCGACTGCAAGGCCGGGCCATAAAGCGGATCCACATGGCTGTCGCTGATGATCAGAGCCGAATCCCCATTGCCTTGATGACCCAGTACGGCCTCGAAACCATGCCCGAGCAGGATGTCATACCCCCGCCCCTCGAGTTGAACATGCACCAGATCACCCATCCCGGAACTCCTTTGAATCCAAAGAGACTACAGACCACAGACTGCAGACCACAGACCTTCTAATACGGTTACATGTAGCCCGCTCGCGCCACGAGCGCGGCCTGTGCCGTTCATGCGCCCGCATTCCCCAACTCACCCACCCCCACACCCACATACTCACACACACCCGCGCCCTCCACATTACCCAGTCCCCGACCTGCATCGGCCGCCCGCACAGGAACGCCGAAGCCTCCATCGCCTTGCCCCCTTCCGGCTGCACCCGGACCAGCCGCAGAGCCCCCTCGCCGCAGGCCACCACCAGACCATCCTCCACGCCGATCACCATACCGGGCGGAACCGGACACCCATGTTCCACACGCGCCTCCAGCACCCGCAGCGTACGAGTGGCACCGCCACACTCGAACCGGCAGAAGCAGCAGGGCCATGGATTGAGTCCACGAACGCGATTGTAAAGATATCTGGCGGGTTGCGTCCAGTCCAATTTTCCCTCCGCCTTCTGTAGCTTGGCAGCCAGCGTGGCATGCGCCGGATCCTGCGGCTGCCTCCTCGCCTGCCCCGCCTGCAAGGCGTAAAGCACCGGGACCAGCAGTGCCGCACCCGCGATCGCCAGCCGGTCATGCATGATACCGGCGGTATCCAGCTCGCCGATCGGCACAGCCTGCTGCGCCAGGATATCCCCCGTATCCATGCCTTCATCCATCTGCATGATCGTCACGCCGGTTTCCCGGTCGCCATTGGCCACCGCGCGCTGGATCGGGGCCGCCCCGCGGTATCTCGGCAACAGCGAGGTATGGACGTTGACAAACCCCAGGGGCGGCAGCACCAGCAGCTCGCGGCGCAGGATCTGCCCGTACGCGACCACCACGCCAAGGTCCGGTCGCCAGGCGGAAATGCGGGCAATCGCGTCGGGGTTGTTCACCCGCTCCGGCGCATACCGTTCAAGCCCGCGCGCCAGCGCATAGTCATGTGCCGCGCAGGAGGTCGTGTGCTTGCCTCGCCCCGATGGGCGGTCCGGCTGCGTGACCACGCCGACGACGTCGATCCCATCCGCATCCAGCAACGCCTGTAGCGATGCGCACGCGATTTCAGCCGAGCCCATGAATACAACCCGCATTCCCCGCCTCCCTACCAGCCGGACTCTTCCTCGTCATCATCATCGTCGTCATTATCATCGTCCGGGTCTGCAGACCTCGTCCTCACCGGACGCTCCGGCATGTCCAGGATGCGCTGCTGCTCCTCGCGCATCTCCTCCAAGGCATCCTCATCAAGCCGGTCCTCCTCCACATGAATCTCAGCCAGCCGCACCGCCTCGTCGATCAGCGCCTGCGCCTGAGCCCGGATGCCGAGCGCCTGGTACACCAGCGCGAGACCCTCGAACCCGTCGGGATCCTGCGGGCGCGCCACGATCAGGCGTTGGAAGGTCAGCTCGGCCATGCCGAAATCACACGCCTCCAGGAACTGGTATCCCTCATCCGCCCACGTCCAGTCCCAGTCATCCTCCCCGTACGCCTTGACATCCGGGAACTGCTCCTGCAACCCCTTCAAATAAGTATCCGTATCCAGTATCTTCAAATCATCCATAAATTTCGACTTTCCCAATTTCGACTTTACCCACCGCCCTACCGCACCTGCACCCGCCGGAAGACGCGCGGGATCGCATCCGCCACTGCCATGGCCGTCACACCGGCCTGCGAACCGCTGCGGGCGACATCATCCCCCGCGCAGCCATGCAGGAATACCGCCGAGCTGGCCGCATCAAACGGGGAAAGACCCTGGGCGGCAAGCCCCGTCATCAGCCCTGCCAGCACATCCCCCATACCGCCCGTCGCCATACCCGGATTCCCGGTCAGGTTTACCGTCAGCAACGTTTGATCAGCCACGACGGTCCCTGCTCCCTTGAGCACGATCACCGAACCAAAGCGTTCCACCGCCTGGCGGGCGGCCCCGAACCGGTCACGCTCGACAGCGTCCGTGTTGCTGCCGAGCAGGCGCGCCATTTCGCCCGGATGCGGCGTCAGGATCACACCGCTGCGCCCGCCAGCCAGCAAGGCGGACTCGCCTGCCACTAGATTCAGGGCGTCCGCGTCCAGCACCACGACCGGCACCTCCGAACGCAGCACCGCCGCCACGAGCTGGCATCCGTCGGGGTGCATGGTCAGCCCCGGACCGATCAACACCGCACTGAACGCCGCCAGGCCACCCTTGCCAAAGACCTGATCCAGCGCATCACCAGCCAGGCTCCCGGTCGCGTTCATGCCGCCAGCATGCACCATGGCCTCCGGAACCCGCATCGCAGCCGTTCCGGCCAATGCCGACGGGACCAGCACACTCACGAGTCCGGCACCCGAACGACAGGCCGCCATCGCCGCCAGGCTGATCGCCCCGCTGAACCCCGGACCGCCGCCGATCAGCAACGCATGCCCGTAGCTGCCCTTGTGCGAGCGCCTGGAACGCCGCTTTAGCATCCCGGCAACATCGCGCGAGGTGATCAGTTCGATCCCCGCTGGAACCGATTCCTCCAGTTCATCCTCGATCCCGATATCGACGACTTCAACCGTGCCCACATATTCCAGCGCCTCGGGGCGCAGCAGACCGGCCTTCGGCAGACCCATGGTAACCGTCAGATCGGCCACCACCGCATCGCCTTCGACGACGCCGGTATCCGCATTCAGCCCCGAGGGCAGGTCGATCGCCACCACCAGTCCGTGATCCGAGAGAAAGTTGATCACCTCGATCGCACCGGCCACCGGCCCGCGTGCCGGCCCGCGGCTCCCGGTTCCCAGGAGGCCATCGACCAGGATGTCGGCCCACCAGGAGCGCGACTGCCGCAGCTCGATCCACTCGTCCATCGTCTCGAGCACCCGCAGCGTCACCCCCGCTGCCCGCAGCTTGCGGAGATGCACCAGCGCATCACCCGTGACAGCCTTGATATCGCCCGCGAACAGGACCTCGACATCCATCTCGATCTCGCGCAGGTAACGGGCCGCCACGAACGCATCACCGCCGTTGTTCCCGCGTCCGGCAAAGACGGCGATGCGCGGATCGTCGAAGCCGGACGCGTCCGCCAGCCTCCGCACGCACTCCGCCACGCCGAAACCCGCGCGATCCATCAGCACATCGCCGGGAACACCGTAGTCCCCCGTCATCTGGCGATCAATCTCGCGCATCTGCTCCGCCGATACCGATTTCATGCGCTTCCCCCGTCACCGGCGCCCGCAAGTACCGCGCTGGCCACCGCATAATCCCGCGTATGCGAGATGCTCACCAGGATCCGGGTCACCCCCACTGCCCGTGCATAATCCGCCGCCTTGCCATGCAGCGCCACCGAGGGTGCCCCGGTCTGCGGATTGCGCACGACTTCGATATCCAGCCAGCCGAAATGCGAACCGATCCCGGTCATGAACGCCTTGGCAACCGCTTCCTTGATCGCGAACCGGCCGGCGAAATGCTGCGCCGGAAACGCCTTCTTCCAGCAGTACTCCCGCTCCTGGTCCAGGAAAACGCGGGAGAGGAACCGCTCATCCCAGCGCGACAGCACATCCCGGAACCGCTCGTTCTCGACCAGGTCGATCCCGGTACCCAGGATGCGTTCGCCAGCCCTGCCGCTACTCTGTCTTCCCGCTTCGGATTGCATAGATCATTTCCCTAACCGCCGCCGGTATACCCAAGAAAACCGCACGGGCCACAATGCTGTGACCGATGTTCAACGTATCCAGATGCGGGATCCGCAGGATCGAGCCGATATTGTCCAGATTGATCCCATGCCCCGCGTTCACGCGCAGCCCCGCCGCCGCCGCCTGGACGGCCCCCGCCACCAGCCGATCCAGCTCCATCCCGGCCACAGAACCCGCCGCATCGCAGAAGGTCCCCGTGTGCAGCTCGATCACCGGTGCCCCCATCCGCGCAGCAGCCGCGATCTGGCGCGGTTCAGGGGCGATAAAGAGACTGACCGTGATCCCGGCCTCTCCCAGGCGCGCCACCACGGGAGCCACCGCGTCATAAAGACCGTCGACATCCAGCCCGCCCTCGGTGGTCAGCTCCGCCCGTTTCTCCGGTACCAGGCAGACCTCTGCCGGCTTCACATCCAGCGCGATCTCCACGATCTCGGGCGCCACCGCCATTTCCAGATTCAGCGGGATCCGCAGCATCTTGATCAGCGCATACACATCCGCATCCTGGATATGCCGGCGATCCTCGCGCAAGTGCACGGTAATCCCTGCGGCCCCGGCCTTTTCGCAACAGGCCGCCGCCTCGACCACCGACGGATAGACGGTGCCGCGCACTTGCCGCAGCGTCGCCACATGATCGATATTCACGCCCAGCTTAATCAAGAATAACCTCCGGTTGCATCACCACATCAACAACAAAATCAATATCCGTTCCCATAATGGCGGAACCCTGCCATAAAACGCGATTGTTGTCGATAGTCTTAAGATTCTGATGGAGGCTACCGTGCAGTAGGCGCTCTTGTCCGCCATAGCCGAAGGCGACGGCGGAACGAGCCTGCTGGTGGCCATGCAGCAGCCACCAGGCGTAGAGGCCGGAGCAGCCAGTAATGGTAGCGCCGCCCTGCTGGAAGCGACCAGCGCTTGAAATCCGGATCGCCTGGAGTCAGCAACCGGCGTAGCGTACTGCTGATCCATTCGGTCGGGTTGCATAACCGCCGCTGCAGCCGCCGTGCGCCGGCATGGCGACCATCCGGACGCATCAGCAGCGCAACCGCTTCGCCTAGATCCAGGTCCCTGGCAGCTTCCGGTTCCGCCGCGCCGGGCAGTGGGCCGAACAATCCGCTGGCGACCTGGCAAGCGGCCTCCAGTGCCCGACGCGGAAACCCCGTCTCCCCGGCCAATTGACGCGCCTGCTCCACGACACCGGGACAGCGGACCATCAGGCCGGCAACGTCCACCACCCAGCCCAGTCGCTCCCATCCGTGCCAGATCGCGTGCATGCAGCAAAGCAAAAGATGGGCAGCCGGAGCCAGAGTCCGGACGGACCGTTGATCGAGCGGCAGCGATGTCCATACATCGCCGCCTGTGCCTTGAAACTCGACAGGCGCAGGGTAATGGGGGGGGAACAGGCGATGATTGACTTCGACCCGCAACCCATCGCCATTCACAAACGCAATACCCCAGCCGAAATGCCACAGATGCGACTGGCGGTTCGCATCGGGGATCTCGGGTTTATATCCCAGCGGCAGCAACGCGGCTGAAAGCTTGTCGACGTCTTCCTTACCGCAACGGAAGTCCAGATCGTCATAGTGGCGCAGCCCGGATTGCGGCCAGGCTTGTAGCGCCAGCGCAGGGCCCTTGATGAGACCAATGGCGGGGATGATCGGCTGCAGGCAGTCGTAAATGCGCTCGGCTTCAGACGTGCAGCGGGCGGCATAGAGCGCCTGCCCATAGGCGTATGGCTTCCAGGCGGGGGCGAGTCCGGCGGCGGCCCACAGCCCGGCAACCCGGTGCTGGCGAGACAGTCTTGCTAACGCATCCGTCGGTTCCGGCAGCGAGGTAGGCAACGGTTCATATGCATGCAGGTGCCGGAATGCGAAGCGGGTCCATTCCAGGAATTCATTCATGGCACACGGTCTCGACAATGCTCCATTGAATCACACGGATAGCGGATCCCTCGAGTGCTTTGCAAATCTGTTGGCGGACCGGATCCGGAACGGCTTCCACAATGTACAGGGCCTCAATGTTCTTTTCACTGGCGAAAGCGGGAATCGCCTGGATGCTGCCGACCACGCGCACGCCATGCACAAAATGCCCTCGCATCGCATCATCGTCGCTGAAGATACCGACCACATGCAGGGGACGCTTGCGATCGGGATCAAAGGTGGTCTGGCGCAGGAACAGCGTGGTACGATAGCCGGCCCCCCAGACAATTACCCGTTCGCATTTGCCCGATTCATCCCCGGAACACCGCTGGAAGGATTGCATCAGATCCTGCACCACACGCAACGCGGCCCGCACACCGACCACGGCCGGAATGGCAAGGCCACCCATGACGATATGGTACAGGACCGTATGCCACATCGCGGCATCGGATGAAGCGCTGATCAGGCTCAGGGCACAGGCAGCCGCCATGCCGAACAGCAGTGCCATCCCGGTGGCTGCATACTCGGCAATCCGCGCCAGATACCAGACCCGTGTGTAGGATCGGAACAGGATCAACATCAGGAACGGGATAACCACATCGACCGGGACGGCTCTCAGCCACAGGGCCTTCAGCAGCACATTATGCACCCCGTCCTGCAAATCCAAGAGGAGTATGCTCGCGAACCAAGCCAGATTAAGCACCAGTAAATCAAAGAGCAGGTAAAAGAGCAACGTGCGGTTACGCCTTACCGGGCGGCGCAATCCTTTCAGCACGACGGCCCCGCTATCCTGTAGTTCGATCCAGGCCAGATGTCGGAACACGACATAGGAGGTAATAACAAAGCCGAGGCTGAGAATCCCGATCGCCCGGTCGTTGAAGACGGACACCAGCACACCGATCGCGGCCAGCAGCGCGGTGCCGCCATAGAGCATCCACGCCACCTCATTGTGCTGCCGCCCCCTCTTTAGAAGACGGTGGTGCAGATGTTCGGCATCGCCAGCCTGGATCTGCGCCAGGGTTCCGTCGGACGCTTCCTTGCCAAGCAATCGCCTTGCCGAACGTCGCCAGATGGCCAAAATGGTGTCGAAAAGTGGAACCCCGACCGCCAGCAACGGCATACCGATCGCCGCCACTGCCGAACCTTTCGAACTGGTGGAGACAGACAGTGCCGCCAGTGTAAACCCGATAAACAGGCTGCCGGTATCTCCCAGGAAAACCTGTGCCGGGTAGAAGTTATAGCGTAGGAAGCCGAGACAGGCGCCAGCGATGGCAAGAAACAGCAACACATCGCCGGGGCTTTTTCGAAAGACGAGCGACACGCCGATCCCGAGCGCGGCGATAAGTCCAATCCCGGCCGCCAGCCCGTCAAGCCCGTCAATCAGATTAAACGCATTCATCATGACCAGGAACCAGAGCACGGTCGCGGCCATGTTGATCCACTCGGGGAAGGCGAAGCCGAGGACATTCTGCAAACGGATACCGAGTGCATAGGCGGACACCGCCAGCAGTATTTGCCCACCCAGTTTTACGCCCGGACGCATACCGAACCGATCATCGATCAACCCCAGCAGCAGGACCCCGCCCGATAGCGGCAGGAAGCGGAACCACCATTGGATCGAGACCTGCCCGGCAAAAGGCTGCCATGGAAACAGGAAGACCAGGGCACAGGCGGCATGAAAGCCAAGCGCAATCGCCACCCCGCCACCGACCGGCATCGGCACACGGTGCAACTTACGCACGCCTGGCTGATCGATGAATCCTGTCTTTCCGGCAAAATGCACCCAGATCGGGGTCATCAACATCGCCGCCACCAGCGCGATCAGGAAAACCGCCGGATATTTCAGGAACGGTTCAAGGTACCACATGGAACTGCCCTACCTTTCTCAAATTCTTGCCGATCAACGTGTGCAGTCCGCCAATTTGGCTCCGGCGGATGGCTCGCCAATCCTCGCAGGACTTGCGCACGATGTGTTCAAGGCTACGATTGCTCACTCCGCCTGTACGCATGCGAACCAGTACTTCTGGAACATAAACCGGCGGCACCCTCAAACGGGGAAACAACCGCAGAATGAAATCATAATCGCCGGCACAACGAAAGGCTGGATTAAAATACACCCCGTTATCCAGGGCCACGCGTTCGTAAACATCGCGCCGGACAAAGAGTGCCGGGTGCGGCGGCATCCAGCCCCAGCACAGTTGTCGCGGAGCATACGCACCGCTGCGCCAATGCCGCAACACGCGCATATTGCCGTCGGCCTGCTCGCGCACATAGTCCAGATCGCCATAGACGGCCTCGGTGCCACGATCAAAGGCCTGCATCACCCGAGCTAGAACATCCGGGTGAGCATACTCATCACCAGCATGCAGAAGCCCGATCACATCACCGGTAGCCCGCGCAACGCCCCGGTTCAGGGCATCATAGATACCCCGGTCCGGTTCCGACCGGATCTGAAGTTTTGTTTTTCCCGCATTCCCTTCTTCGTAATGCTGTTTGTTCTGCGGTGTCTCTCCCCGTTTCAGCATTTCAGCATTCAGCGTTTCAGTTTTTCCATCTCGGCGCAGCCAGTCCAGAAGTCCTTTTACCGAGCCATCCGAGGAATCCCCGTCCTGGATGCAGTAGTCCTCCGGTGGCCGCGATTGCGCCAATACCGATGCAACGGTCCGCTGCAACCCAGCCCCTGCATCGCGGCAAATCGTAATAATGGTCAACTTCACGCGCTTACCTCTCGCTGCAATGTCTTCGCGCAGGTATCAATCATCCGCTCGTAGCGGGCCATGGCGATGCAGAACCGCAGACCGTCAATACCGTCCAGAAAGCCACCCCGCAACAGGTAAGCGTAGACAAACCGCTGCACGGCACGCAGGGGGATCTTGAACGAAAGCATCCGCAGCGCGTGGCGGCGTCTGGCAGGATCCCGGACGACCAGGTCCCGCCAGCAAAGTACTGAACCTTCTTTCAAGAGCCGTCGCGCCTCCGCCTCGGCATAGCGTTCATGACGCCGATACCAATCTATCCAGCCTTTCGACCAGGCATAATGCAACATCGGTTCGCGCAGATAGACTCCGGCCTCCGCAGGAGCATCAATCACCTCGCCATGTCCATACATCACGAACCGCGGACCCCGTCGGTGGATCAGCCGTGCCACATAAACAGGATAATCCGCGCTGAAGCGTAGCCACCGATCCCCCAGTATCATCTTGCGTGGCAGGAAACCGACCTGATCGGGGCGCAAGGCTGGCAGCAGACCGGCAATTTCCCGCAAGGCGCCGGGAGTCATGACTTCATCGGCATCCAGGTGCAGCACCCAGTCCTGCGTGAGGTTTGCATGCTCCATCGCCCAGTTGCGCTGATCGGCAAAGGAGCGATAGGGATGTTCCACAACCCGCGCGCCGCAGGAACGGGCAACAGCTTGGCTGGTATCGGTGCTGCCATCATCCAGCACGACGACATCCGCGCAATCCCGCACAGCCTGTATGCAACGCGGCAGATTGCCCGCTTCATTGTGCGAAAGGATCACAACGGTAATACCCAATGGTTCCATCAGGCAGTCCCCTTTTTGCCGTCTTTGATTTCAAGCAAGTCGCCGAACAATTTACACAAAGACTCGGAACACGCATCCGCCGAGAACCGTCGTACGTTACGATGAGCCTTGACGGAAAGGTCCTGCCATACATTCGGATCTGATAACAGCAGTTCGAGAGACCTGGCGACGCCGGCCACGTCATCAGGATCGTGATAGACGCCTCCATCCCCACAAATCTCAGGAATCGCGCACACATTCGAACTGACGACCGGGGTGCCGTACGATTGCGCCTCGACCGCCGGAATACCGAATGACTCACACCGGCTCATCAGGCAGAACACCCGCGCCTTTGCATACTGGATCATCAATTCCTCGCGGGAAACATGGCCATCCAGCACGATCTGCCCCTCAATACCCAATTCCCGTGCAAGTTGCAGGATCGCCGTCTTATAAGCCGGATCCGGCCAGCCCCCCACTAGATGCAAGTGCGTATTTGGCAGATGCCGGACACGCTGGAACGCACGCAAAACCGTTTCAACATTCTTGTGCGGGGCCATAACCGAAACACAGGCAACTCTTCCCGGTTCCCGCAACAGGGATTTCTCTGCGCCGGTGCAGTCTACTGGCTGATAGGCGATCACCTCACGGGCACATTTCATGCCGGCATTCTGCCGATAGGCAGATTGCATGAATCGCGAGAGATAAACCATTGCGGTCGCGCGCTTCACCGTGTCGCGATAGGCCATTCTTTGCAACCAGGCTTTTAGCCCGTCACGGTGGCGACGTGCCGCAGGAACCAGAGGCCAGGGATTCATGCAAAACACGACTTGCGGGATCGAGAGACGGCGAGAGGCAATCCCGCTTGGGGTGAAATAAAGACTGGCATGGCATTTGACGGCCTCATCCGCCAAGTGCATGAATTCCCAAAACACCCGCATAGGCCATTTGGATGTAGCCGCCGGCGCTAATCGCCAAGACACTCGATCGCCAAAGTGCGTTCGCAATATAATCTCGTTCTCAGCCACGAGCAGATGAAAACGACAACAGAGTCCTAATCCTTCGAGTAGCCCATCCAGATGTGCAACAAGAACAGCTCGTCCGCTTTGATTGGTGACGCCTAATGCGTTGACCAGGATGTTATGCATGAGAGGCTTTCCGTTCGATCTTCCGATCCCGGATCCGTTTAGCGGGATTGCCGCCGACTACTTGACGCGTCGGCACATCCCGGACGACAACCCCGCGTGCCGCCACCACTGCATCTATCCCGACGGTAACACCGGGATGAATAAATGCCTCGGCGCACACCCAGGCCCCGTCACCAATCCGGATGGGTGCAGTGATCAGCGGCATATTGGGATGATCAATCTCATGACTGGCCGTACACAGGAATGCACGCTGGCTGATGGTGGCATGAGCGCCGATCGTGATGCGATCCACGTCGTACAAATCCACACCGTGACTGACGGCGGAATAATCACCCAGCGTCAAATTCCAGGGTGCCCAGATCTGCACGGACGGCATGATCTGCACGGATTGCCCGACACGTGCCCCGAACAGCCGCAGCAGTCCGCGGCGCGGAGCCTGCCAGAACCAAGGCGACGGACGGAAAAGCAGCCGCCAGGCCACCTGCCACAGCAGCCGCCCCAGTTTATTCCTCATCGAATGCGGGCTCGGACACGCCGACCTGTCCGTCCGTACCGCCGATTTCATATCATCACTCATTTGAACCGTCCCATCGCCCTTTCCATTTCAAGATACCATGCCATCAACGAATCGGCAAACCTCTGCATCGTAAAACCAGCCGCATGCTCCTGCCCCTGCTGCACCAGCCCCGCTCGCAAGCCCGCATCCGTCAACACTGCCCGACAGTGTCCCGCCAAGGTCTTTACATCGCCAACCTTGGCGACCAGTGCCGCCTGCCCCGCCACCTCCGGCAAGCTTCCCCCATCACTACAGACTACCGGACACCCCATTGACATCGCCTCCAATACTGGCATCCCGAATCCTTCATAAAGACTGGGGAACAAAAGCAGACGTGCCCGGCGGTACAATTCAACAAGGATATGGTCATCAACATCGGCCAGGAAAACCACTCTTTCGAGTTTACTGGCCTTATACTTTAGAACCTGGCTCGGCGAGGGGCCGACCATAACAAGGTGTAAATCGCTCAGATCAGCTAATTGCTCGAATACATCCAGAACACCCCCACGGTTCTTGTAATCGGCATTGTTGCCCACATGCAGGATATACCGTTCAGGCAGACCAGGGATCTGGGATGCAGCTATCTCCATGGATCGGACTGCGTGCGGAATCACAACGGCATTCCGGATGCTGGCCCGCGCCCGCACATCCCGCAAGGAACAGGTCGACACGGCATGAATACCGGCAACCGAGGAGAGATTGCGCATCCCCCGACGAATGAGCCATGCCGCAGGCATACTCGGAGCACTCGGCAGCTTACCCTCCAGTTGCAAAAGCGGAATTAGGTCATGTACCGTGACGACCGTCCGGGAATGCAGGCTGGCGGGCATAAAAGCCGCCATCGAGCCATCCAGCAAATGATAAAGATCGCCGTGTTGCCTGGATAAAACCCGCCACCCATTCAAGAAACGCCATAGATGGTCATGCCACATGGATCGAGCGCGGGGCGGAAACAGATCACAGATCCTGACATTGAAGTTACCGGCGTTCTGCAACGCGACTTCCACTATGCGTGCAAACTCGGGCATGCTACCCTTGGCATCCGGCGAAGAGGTACGAATCAGGACCACGACAGGCTTCATATGCACATCTCCGCACGAAAGAGGAAAGCCGACCACACGGGGGCCGGGCGAAAACGAGTGGGGTAACTATTACGGGGAGTATGTGGGTGCGTGAGTATGTGGGTTTGTGAGTTAGAATTCCACACACACTTACACCCCCACATACTCACAAACATACTTGCAGTTATAGGTGAGGGTGACTCGGTCCCAATTCGCATAATTCGATTAATTAGCGGTTAACTCATCTCTTGTTTCTGCATTTCCACCGGATAGCAGCAGCCCCATAATCAGCGCCAGG
>CAZZBA010000072.1:0-14894 GCA_964652765.1 uncultured Victivallales bacterium
ATCAACCCCAAAATGCGCGCTTTGGCAGCGCCAAGTCCATGGCGCTTGTCGCCAGGGACCATAGCGATGCAGCGGTTGAAGGATTTACTTTAGGAGGGGAAGGCATCGCCACCGACGGTTCGTGGAGTGGCACGTGGAGTGATGTGCCCTTGAGCGGCGAAACAATCACACTCAGTTTGCCGGCGACTTCCGCTTTGGTCGTGCACTTGAGCAAATGATGCTCTCGCGTCTGGACTACTTTTAGGGCTTGAAAGAAAGGGATCCCTAGATGAGAAACACTATGCCTGCTCGCCACAAAGCCCCTATTTTCCTCGTTGCCGCCCTGTTGCTGGCGCCATGGGACGCGCTGCATGCCGCCAAACCCGATGCCGGCGACTACAACCTGCCGCAGGCTGAAAGCCCTGGCGTATACGACCCGCGCCAGAAAAGTGAAATGGATGAACTCGCCCCGACCGAAGCGATGGCCGCGTATAATACCAAACTCACCGAGACGTGGGTGGTATTCACGGAAGACCGGGCGCATTCCGTCCGGCGGGTCACCGCGCTGCCGCAACGGTGGCTGGCCGGCAACTTTACCGGCGGCTTCAAGGGCAGCGCGCAGCCCGGTGAGTTCTATGTGTTTCAGATTGTGCCGTATGCCGCGAAGACTGAACTGCGCGATGTGCGGGTGACGTTCACCGATTTGAAGGGCGCGGCAGGCGTCATCCCGGTGGCGCGGCTGCGGTGTCTCAGTTTGGGCGGCAATGATTTTCACGGGCAACCGTTCACCAAGAGCGTCTCCGTACCGCAAAGCCGGTTGCAGCCGCTTTGGGTCGGAGTTGACCTCGCCCGGGAAACGTCCGCGGGCAAGTATGCCGGGACGGCGACCGTCGCATGCTCCGCCGGCAAGCTGACGGTGCCCGTGGAACTCACGGTGGGGGGCGCCCCGCTGGACGACCATGGCGATGGCGATTCGTGGCGGCTGTCCCGGTTGCGCTGGCTCGATTCCACCATCGGCCTTGACGACAACTCCGTTACCGCGCCGTACACGCCGGTCCTGGTGTCGGGGAATACGCTTTCCATTCTCGGCCGCGATCTCGAACTCGGTGCGGATGCGTTGCCGGCGCAGGTGCGTTCGTATTTCAATGGCTCCAACACAAAGATACTCAAGCAGCCCGCGCATGACCTGCTCGCCAAACCGATGCGGCTGGTCATCGAGACCGACACCGGCCCGATCGCGCTCAAGACCACGCCGCTGAAGTGGGAGAAGGCGCCGGCAGTTGTGCGGTGGACTTCGACGGCGCACGGCGGGGCAGCAATTCGCATTATGGCTTCTCGGGTTGCGGTCGGGACGGAGCCCGACCCTCCAGAAGACCCGGAAGACGGTCGTTTTCCGCCTGGAGGGACGACCTCCGTGTCGTCCGTCCCTGTGGAAGAGGCCATAGTGAAAATTGCTGACGGCGAAGGGATCACGGTGGCGATCACCGGCGAGATGGAATACGACGGTTATGTGAATTACCGGTGCGCCGTCACAACGGAGAAACCGGTCCAGGTGAAGGATATTCGCCTGGAATTTGCTGTCGCGAAGGATTGTGCGGAGTATTTCATGGGCCTCGGCATGGCGGGCGGGCGGCGGGCGGCCAAGCCCCTGGTCTGGTCGTGGAACCCGCAGTACAATCAGGACGGATTTTGGATGGGCGCGATCAACGGCGGATTCAAGATCCAGTTCTATGGCGACAACTGGCGCACGCCGCTCATCAACGCCTACTATCACTGGCGCGAGCTGGTCGTGCCGGAATCGTGGGGCGGGGCGGACGGCAAGTCCGGCAGGATCAGTGTGGCCAACGCGCCGGACGGTTCGGTGTCGGTTGCCGCCAGCAGCGGCGCGCGCACACTCGAACCCGGCAAGCCGCTCGGATACAACTTCAAGCTGTTCCTCACCCCGTTCAAGCCGCTCAACACCGACGAGCAGTGGGCGCTCCGGTATTTTCACAAAGGGCAGGGGGTCGACGATGCCGATTACCGGGATTTGAAGCGCGTGGCGGCGATGGGTGCCAACGTCATCAACATCCACCACAATAAAGAGCAGAATCCGACGATCAACTACCCGCTTTTCGACCTGTCCCGACCCCTCCTGAAACAGTGCGTCGAGGACGCCCACTCCAACAATGTGAAGGTGAAGATCTATTACACGCTGCGTGAACTGACCTCGAACCTTCCGGAACTGTTCGCGTTCTTCAGCATGAATGGCGAATTGATCTGTCCGTCGCCCGGTAAGGACGGTGTTGACGCGCATCCCGTGACCAATGGGGACGGCCCGCATCCCTGGCTGGTGGACCATCTGGGGCCTGAAGGCTACATCCCGGCGTGGCGCGAAGTCATTGGCGGACGCTACGGCGGCCTGCTCGACCTCGCGATTATCACGACACCCGACTCGCGCCTCTGCAACTTCTACCTCGAAAGTCTCGCGTTTTTGCTGCGCGAAACTGATTTCGACGGCATGTACATTGACGACACCTCGCTGGATCGCAAAACCTTCCAGCGCGCCCATCGGATATTCGAGAAGGCCGGCAAGCCGTTGCTGGCTGACCTGCATTCGTGGAGCCACCGCAATGGCATGGCTGGCGATACGTCCTCGGCCTATCTCTTTATGCAGAATTTCCCGTACTACCACCGGCTCTGGTTTGGCGAAGGATTCAGCTACGGGATGTCGCCGGATCGACTGCTCATCGAACAATCCGGCATCCCGTTCGGTCTCATGGGCGAAATGCTCAAGGGCCCGAATAGTTGGCACGGCATGATCTTCGGAGAGACCGGACGCCTCGGCTGGAGCGGCCTTCCCGGCCTTACCGCTTGGCGTGGCGACCCGAGGCCGATCTGGAAGTTATGGGACGAGTTCGGCATGGCCGGCACCGAGATGACCGGTTTCTGGGAATCCGGCTGTCCGGTGAAGTCCGGACGGAACGACATTCCGGTCACCCTCTATCGCAAGCCCGGCAAGACCCTCGTCGCCATCTCCAGTTGGTCCCGGAAACCGGAATCGGTGAAGCTCATGATCGACTGGCGTGCCCTCGGACTCGACCCGGCCAAGGCCGGCTTCCACGCTCCTGCGATCAGCGGCGTCCAGCCGGAAGCAGACTTTGCCGTGGACTCCGCCATTGTTATTGAACCCGACAAAGGGTGGCTGCTCGTTCTTGAGGAGACACCACGCCCGTCATCGGCTGCATCGCCAGCAAGCAGCCGGAACGAATAGGATGAAAGGCATACAAAAATGAACATGGACAAACGCACAATCCTCCACATCGCCCCGCTGCTGTCTCCGCTGGCCGCGCTGCGCGCCGACGAGTCGGGCGCGCCCATCACCAAGGGTCAGCGGATCTTCTCAACCGGCCACAGTTTTCACTTCGATTTTCCCGACATCCTGGACGAAATTGCCAGGTCGGCGGGCGACACGAACAACACGATCGCCGGAGTTTCGAGCATGGGCGGTGCGATTGTCGACAATCATTACGGTGTCGCGAATGTGATGGAGGCGCTGACGACCGGCACAGTGGACGTATTGCTGACGACGCCGATCTACTTGCCGGATCCCGGCATTGAGAAATTCGCGCAGTTTGGCCTCGAGCACAATCCGGCTTTCCGCATGACGGTGATGGAGTTCTGGCTGCCGTTCGACCATTATGAGCCCGGGAACTACAAGAAGGGCGCCGAACGCATTGAGCCGCCGATCAAAGTGGACCACAATGCCGCGACCGGCGAGGCGTTGGCAAAGATGCATCAGCGTTACTTTGATGAGATGGATGCGGAGGTGGTGCGCATCAACCAGAAACTGGGCAAGCCGGTGGTGTGGGTCGTGCCGGTCGGGCAGGCGGTGATTGCGTTGCGCGAAAAGATCATAGCCGGGAAGGCGCCGGGATTGAAGAAGCAGTGGGATCTCTTTTCGGACAATCTGGGCCATCCGAGGATGCCGCTGACGATCATGATGGGGTATTGCCACTATGCGGTGAGTTACCGGAAGAGCCCGGTCGGCCTGCCGGTGCCGAAGCAACTGGCGCTCGCCAAACAGCCGGCGGAGTTGAACCGCCTGCTGCAAGAACTCGCGTGGAATGCGGTCACGAATCATCCGCTCAGCGGGGTAAAGGCCGATCCAGTCCCCGCGGCGAAGTAACGGCGATTAGCATGAAACGGATTGATCTCATCTGCCAACTTGAATCTGAGTCAAACAAGCGGAAAGTCATGATGAAAACAATAGACCTATCGAAGCGCATTGCAGTGACAGTGACGGTGGCCTTGATGGGATTTTTACATATGAGCGTGGCTGGCGGTTTGGAACTCGATCCGAGGAATGACCCGACCGGGGTCGTCCTCGTCCAAGACCGGGGGGCTACCCCCATCGTGGTGGACACGAATGATTATCCCGTCGTGGTTCTGGCCGCTAATCTGCTGGCGGATGATATCCAGCGGGTCGCCGGGCAGCGCCCCGTGGTGGGCCCTGCGTCCGCAGGGGCGTCTTTTGTGGTGATCGCCGGAACGATGGGGCACAGTGCGCCCATCGATCGCCTGGCGGCTGGGGGATGCCTGAAAAAACTCGATGCGCTCAAAGGCCGATGGGAGGCAACCCTGTCACAGATCGTAACCAACCCTTTCCCCGGGGTGGAGCGCGCCCTGGTCATTGTCGGCAGCGACCGGCGTGGCACGGCGTATGGTCTGATGCAGCTTTCGGAGAAGATCGGGGTTTCGCCGTGGTATTGGTGGGCGGATGTGCCGGTGTCGCGGAAACGGCTCCTGACGGTGAAGGATTTTCAGCCGCAGATAGATGAGCCCGGTGTCAAGTATCGGGGAATCTTTATCAATGACGAGGATTGGGGGCTCAAGCCGTGGGCGTCGAAAACCTTTGATCCCGGCAATAATATCGGGCCGAAGACCTACGAAAAGGTCTTTGAGTTGATGCTGCGCCTGCGGTTGAACTATCTCTGGCCGGCCATGCATGCCTGTACCACGGAATTCGGCAAAGTGCCGGAGAATGTGCGCTTGGCGGGTCGCTATGGGATTGTCATGGGATCAACCCATTGTGAGCCGATGCTGTACAACAACGTCCGTTGGAACAAGGCCAAGGGGCCCTGGGATTATAAACTGAACCGGGACGTGGTGTTTTCCTGCATGGAAGCGGAGACGAAAGCCCGTGGCCTGGAGGAAGCGGTTTGGACGTTGGGCATCCGGGGCGTTCATGACAGCGCGATGCAGGGATCGGGTGATTCCCCTGACAAGATCCGGGTGATGGAAGGACTGATGCGCGATCAGCAGTATTTGTTGGCGAAGGAGGTTACCCGGCAATGGGGCCCCGTGGCGCAGTGTTTCGTCCCCTACAAAGAGGTTCTGCCAATGTATAATGCCGGGCTAAAGGTGCCCCCCGAAGCCACGTTGGTTTGGGCGGATGATAATTTTGGCTATCTGCGCCGGCTCAGTTCGCCGGAAGAGCGCACCCGTCCCGGCGGGGCGGGGATCTACTACCACCTATCCTATCTGGGGCAACCGCGTTCCTACCTCTGGATCAATACGACGGCGCCCGCGCTCATGTGGTTGGAAATGAAGAAAGCCTGGCAGAACGAGGCGCGCACAATCTGGATGCTCAATGTCGGCGATATCAAACCGGCAGAAATCGGGATCGATTTTTTTGCCCGGTTGGCTTGGAACCCGGATGGGTTCGGGGCGGATTCCCAGCCGGTGTTCCTGCATGACTTTGCGGCAAGGAACTTCGGGGCCGCCATGGCCGCGCCAACCGCTGATTTCCTCATGGAGTATTACCGGCTTGGAACGATCCGCAAACCCGAGTTCATGACCAGCGAATGGGCTGCGTCGCTGCCGGCAGACCAGGCCGCCCGGCTGGAAAACGACTATCGGAATTTGCTGGAGCGGGCGGAAACGTTGATGGCAGCAATCCCCTTGGAGGCCCGGGATGCGTTTATGGAAACCGTTGCGTTTCCGGCGCGCGGCCTGGGTGCGTACGGTCTGATCTTCATGGTGGACCGGAAGGTTCAAAAAGGGCTGGATGTGGAAGCCAGCCAAACGGAAATCAATCGCTGGCACGATTTCATCGTCGCCCAGGTTCGGGATTACAATACGAACATTGCGGGGGGTAAGTGGAAGGGCATGATACCGGGGCGTGAGGTGGGAGCAGGGTACAGCGGCCATGTGGTGTTCCCGTGGATCAAGCATGTGCATAAGTCCGTTGAGCCGAATCCGATCGGAACGAATCAGCCTCCCGCTGGGCCGGGGTGGCGGGACGCCGCCACCTGTGACCGCCAGACGGCCCAGGGCGCGGCCAGGTGGAGTCTGGTGTCTGGCTTGGGGCGGACGGCCAGGGCGATGTCGTTGCAGCCGGCAGGCATTGAGACGTCCTGGGCGAATGACGGGACCCATGCGCCTCGTCTGGAATACGATTTCCAGGCCAGGAGCACGGGTGATGCCGAGGCGCTGGTGGATTTTCTGCCGACATACCGCCTCGTTCCGGGGATGAAATTGCGAATTGCGGTGAGTGTGGACAACGGGCCGTCTCAACTGGTGGAAGTGCCGGGTTCCGATGGCAGTCAGGATGAAAAGGGCAAGCTGCGGAGTTCCGCCGTGCAGAATAACATGGTGCGGGTCCGTTTGCCGTTACCGGGGCTAGTCGCCGGTAAACACACGTTCATCATCCGTGCCGTTGATCCCGGCGTAGTGATCGATCAGGTGTCACTGCCCTGATGACTCAGCTGAGTAACGGAGATGTTGAAGCAAAGATGAACAACAGAATCACAATTGTTAGAGCAACATTGGCAGTAATGACAATTCTATCCAGCTCGACAATGGCTGGAGCGGGCGAACCGTCAATCGCCACCAAGGATTGGAAGGCGGTCAACATCAAGCAGATTACCATGCAACCGGGATCAACCAGCATCGAGAACGAGCTGTATTCAGTGAACATCGAGGCGACCAATGGCACTTTTACCATTGTCACCAAGCCGGGTGGCAAGACCGTAATGACCGCCGGCAAACTGAGCGGGTCCGGCGGCACGGCGAAAATCGTCAAGCTATCCGACAAGACCCTCGGCAAAGGCAAAGGCATCGAGGTCACCTATGCCAATGGAAACCGGGAAGTGGTTGCGCTGTACCCGGGGCTCCCGTTCGTCACCTTCCGCTCCACCCTGCATAACGGTGGTGCGGAAGCGGTGGTGCTCAACCATGTCGCCACGGTTTCCTCCGGCATTGATCTGGGCAAACCGCTGGCCGGGATCAAGACCCTGGGCACTGGCGGCCTGCTGGCACCGGCCAAGAATCCCGGCAGTTACGCCTTTTTGACCATCGTCGATCCGCAGACCCGGTCCGGTGTCGTGGGCGGCTGGCTGACCCATGACCGCGGCAGCGGCGTGGTTTTTTCGCCAGTACAGGGCGATACGGTTCGGATGCAGGCGCAGATTGACTACGGACGCCTGCGCATCAAGCCGGGCGAGGATGCCACCGCTGAAATGTTCGCCATCGGTTATTTCGACGACGCCCGGTTTGGCCTGGAGGCCTATGCCGACGCCATCGCCAAAATCTATGCGGTCAAATTGCCAAGGCAGCAGGCCGGTTTATGCACCTGGTACATGGATAAGTATGCCGCCGCCTGTGACGAGGTCCATCTGCCCGAATTGACGGCGGTGGCGGCCAGGAAGCTTAAACCGTTTGGTTTCGACTTCATCCAGATCGACGATAATTGGCAGGAGGGTATCGGCGGCAACGGCCCCAAGAAGAATTTCACGACGCATGCGGCCAAAGGACCCTATCCCGGCGGCATGAAGGCGACGGCGGATAACATCAAGACGTTCGGCTTGGTGCCGGGCCTCTGGTTCATGCCCTTTGCCGGCGACTACAAGGATCCCTATTTCAAGGATCATCAGGATTGGTTTGTCAAGAATCCCAAGGGCGAACCCTATGAGACGGCCTGGGGCGGCACCTGCCTGGACATGACGCTTCCGGCGGCCCGCGAGCACCTGCGGAGGATTGTCGACCGCATTTCGCACGACTGGGGTTACAAGCTGTTCAAGATGGATGGGTTCTGGACCGGCAGCGCCACCCGGCAGCAGTACGTCAACGACGGCTACAAGGAAGATGGGATCGGTGATGCCGAATTCTCCAATCCCGACAAGACCAACATCGAGGCGATGCGTGACGGCACCCGCCTGGTCCGCAAAACGGCGGGACCGGAGGTCTTCCTGCTGGGCTGCTGCATTCCCCAGAACATGCGATCATTCGGCGGTTCCTTCGGTTTGCTTGACGCCATGCGGGTCGGCCCCGACACTGGCGGCGACATCGGCGCGTTGAACGCTTCCCGGTTGTGGTTCCTGAACGGCCGCGTCTGGTGGAATGATCCAGATTGCGTGTATGTCCGCGCCAGCTTGCCCCTTGACCGGGCCCGGCTGAATGCAGGCTGGACGGCCATGGCCGGGCAGTTGTTCTATATTAGCGACTGGTTGCCGGATACCCCGGCGGACCGCCTCGACATTATCAAGCGCTGCATTCCCGCGCATGGCCTGCCGGCCCGGCCTGTCGATGTTTTCGAGAGCCCGGTCGCCCGGATCTGGCTGCTCACTGACACGCGGCAGGCGGTGCGGCGCGACGTGGTTGCCTTCTACAACTGGGAAAACGACCCGATCGAAATCTCGGCCACCCCCGAGCGGATCGGCCTGCCCCCGGCGCAGGACTATGTCGCCTTTGATTTTTGGGCGAACACATTCGTTGCCCCGTTCCACGGCCCGCTCACCGCTTCGTTGCCGGGAAATTCCAGCCGCATCCTGGCGGTGCGGCCGGTTTCCGCGTTCCCTCAACTGCTAAGCACCTCGCGCCATGTCACGCAGGGGATTGTCGATGTCATCGGCGAAAAATGGGATAATGCAAAATCAGAGCTCTCGGCCACCAGCAAGGTGGTGGCGGACGATCCTTACGAACTGCGCATCGTCGTTCCCGCCGCCGGGAAATCCTGTCGCGCCACCGGCATCAGGGTCGCCGCAGCGGACCAAGCCGCCGGCGTTAAAGTCGAAATCAAGCAGGATGGAACGCAGCTACGCGCGACCATCACGAGTCCCGTGAGCCGGGACGTGAAATGGACCGTCGCCTTTGTAGAGACAACTCTATGAACAGATTCATATCCTTTGTTTTTTCCGCCACCCTGCTGTCTGCGCAAGCGAGCGATGACGAGCGGCAGCCGTTGTACGGGGCTTCTGCCATGAGCGCCAACATGGAACGGCTGTTCCAGCTGGACAATGAGACCATGGCTTTTTCCGAGTCCAGTTATGATCGCCGAGGTCTGAATGTGGACCTCCCCGATCCCGGCTTGGGAAACCCGTATCCGACTTATCTCGGCATTGACCGTCATGGCGACAAGATCCTGCTGGATGTGAAAGGCGCCGGCTGCGTTTACCGCTTGTTCATGTCGGAAATGCAAAGACGGACGTCCTGCCGGCTGAAAATCTATTTCGATGGTAGCGACACCCCGGCCATCAACGAAAAAGTCGTCAATCTGTGCGAGGGCAAGATCCCGGACTTTCCCGCCCCCCTGGTTCATATCCGGAATCAGGCCGGATCGGGCGCGCCCGCGACCTCCCAGCATAACGAGGTGCCCATTCCCTTCGCGCGATCCATCCGGATCACCACCGACGATCCCGGTCCCAATCTCTATCCCAACATCCAATACCACCTGTTTGCGCCCGGAACACCCGTCGAGAGCTGGTCGCCGGGCCAGGATTTGTCCAGCGTCCTTACGATGATCAACCGGGCTGGTCACGATCCCAAATCGCAGGTTGGCAACATCACCCGGACCGGCGCCGGCCAACTGGGCCCCGACAGGGGTTTGACACTGTTCGAGATGAAAGGCCCGAAGCAAATCCAGTCGATCAAAATCAGGATTGCCGGATTATCCCAGTGGAACGGGGAACCGTTGAGTCATGCCGGCAAATCCTTCACCGGTTCCAGTTCGTTCAGCGTCGCACTCTTTCCCCGTAATGACGGGGTCAAGCTCAAGCGCCTGCATCTGGTGAAGCCGGGCGCCAGTGGCGCGGCCCGCGTGTTTGTGGATGGCGTCGAGGTGGGCCCGTGGACAACCCGGCAGGAAAAAGGCCTCGCCGGGAACGACTCGTTCTGGCGCGAATCGGAGTTTTATATTCCGGGTCAGTTCACACGGGGCAAGGAGTCCATTGCGGTCAAAATCGAGAATGACAGGGGACAGGGATCATGGAATGAGTACAAGTACCTGGTCTACTCCATGCATGTGGATTGTGCACTGCTCAACAAGGACTGGGACGCCATCGACAAGCTGACCAAGGGCTGCGGTTATCGTTTGTCGGATATCCTCGAGATCGGTAACCCGGAATCGGAAAGCGGTCATCACTATGCCTGCACCAAGGTGGATTGGAACGGCACGACCGAAAGCCGGTATCCCGCCCGCAAGGCCGATGCCTATCTCAGCCTCCTGAATGACATCCGCTTGAAAATGGTCTGGGACGATGCGGCAACGCCCGCTGTGGATGCGTGTCTGTCCGGCTTCTTTGCGCAATCGCGCTTCGGTGTGGACTTTACCAATCACGCGGTCATCGCGCGCACCGTCCCCGTGGGCCTGGATGAGGACGATTTCCTGTATTGCTACTTCCCGATGCCGTTCCAGCAGCGGGGGAAGATTGAATTGGCCGCCGCCCATATTCCCGCGGGCGTGGGCGTTGAATACGAGATCCAGTACAAAGACTTCAAGGACACCTTCCGGAACACCGGTTATTTCAAGGCCCATGAGTACTATGCCAACAAATCGGAGACCAACACCTCCAACATGACGATATTGGAGGTCGCCGGCTGCGGCAAATTCGTCGGCGTCACCTCCAACATGGAGCAAAGCAAAATGAACCGCATAAACCATGCGTCGTTCCTGGAAGGCGATGAGCGGATCTATGTTGATGGCAGCAAGACGGCGGCGATCTGCGGGAGCGGGAAAGAGGATTTCCATGGCGGCTCCTATTACTTCTGGGGCGGACCGTACATGCTGCCGTTCAGCGGTTGCGTCTACAATTCGAAATGGGGCTTCAACTCCGACCAGGGAACCACTCATCCCTACCGGTGTTCCGCGTACCGGTTCATGATCAATGATTACGTCCCTTTCAGGAACGGCATCAAGTTCGACATGGAACATGGCTCGCACATGGGTTATCGCGGCTGGCCGGGCGAAGAAAAAGACGCCCCCAACCACGACCAGGAAGAGAGCCGCTATCTCGCCTTCTACTACCACAAGCCGGAAGCGGCCATGGCGTTGAGTGATACGCTCGAGGTCGCGGATGCCGCGTCGCAAGCCGCCCATCACTACGACCCCCGGGGCAAAACGCCTGTCACCAAAACCGGCAACTGGGATCGCAACGGGTACTATGATCAAACCAACCGCACCGCCAGCGGGATGACGTTCTCCAACGGGACCGACAGTGCCTTTACCTTGGCGATTGACCGCCATAACACCGGCGTCATGCTCCGGCGGCTGATGTGGTATGCGGACGCAAACCAGGAGGCGGAGGTGTGGGTGGACGGCCAGAAAGTGGGCGCCTGGTATGACGGCGGGAAGAACTGGCAGAACGAGACCGACGCGAAGCCGATGCTCTGGCGCGAAACCCAGTTCTTCATACCGGCGAGATTCACAAGAGAACGAAGTAGCATTCAGATCAGGATCAACGCCAACTCTCCGGTCTGGAATGAATATAAATACGAGGCCTTCTCATGCAAATAAAACCACTTCTGCAACTTGTCGGCATCTCGCATCTGCTGACCTCCTGCAGCTCATATCCCAAGGGAACAGCGAGTCAGACTTATTGATTGTGTAGCAACTGGTCGAAGGGGATAAGGAAGTCGAAATAGCCTTCCGACGCAATCGCCGGGTCAAGCGACCCTTCGAATACCAAGGCCGTTCGGATTGATAGGCGGCGGTCTGATGGCATGCGTAGCACTTTTTCGCGAACCTCGTCCACTCAACGCCGTTACGTTGTTCACAATAAGGTTCTCGAATTGAAGTCCCAGCACGGTGTCCCACTCGGGCAGTTGGTCAAGCGTTATCCCTCTAAAAATCGGCGCCGACAGCGCGGCGCCCTCCATAACTGTCATAAGCCTCATGATTTTGGAGGGCGGCACGCCGTTGCCGCCGTCTTTTTTTGGCAATCCCGGGTTTTTCAACAGGCTGCTAGGGGAGGAGCGGACACGCAACTTCTGAAGTTGCTGGCTGTGCATTATATTACCTTTAAAATGCAACCTGTTGCATGTCTTCCGCCGCGAGTCTGTGGCAGGATACATACAACCCAAGGAATACAACCATGAACATAACGACCATGCGCACGAGTCAAACGAGTTTCGTACGTGTCAAAACAACGTTAGCCAAGGAGAAGATGAAGGGCTTGATAACTGCGATTTGCCTTTGCATGTCGTTCGCGGGTGTTGTTCACGCCGGAGAATGGAAGCTTCTCTGGTCCGACGAGTTTGATTACGGGGGCCTGCCGGATACGACGAAATGGGATTACGAGGAAGGGTTTATTCGCAACAACGAAAAGCAGTACTATACCCGGGAGTGCCTGGACAACGTCAGGGTCACAAACGGAGTACTGGTGATAGAGGGGCGGAAGGAAGACTTCAAGAACCCGAAGTACAAAGAAGATTCAAGCAAGTGGCAAGAAAAACAAGAGACCGCTCACTACACATCGGGCTGCATTATCACCCTGGGCAAGGCCAGTTTCAAATACGGGCGCGTGGAAGTGCGGGCAAAGATGCCCAAAGGCAAAGGAACGTGGCCTGCATTCTTTATGTTTGGCACCAATCGCGTGCCCGTAGGTTGGCCACGCTGTGGCGAGATAGACATCGTGGAATACATCGGCAACGCCCCGCGCAAAATTCATGGCGCCACCCATTTCGCCGCCCCAACTGTCACAGACGAGTCTCGACAAGGCAAAGCCGTTTACAAAGCCTCAAAGCACGTCAAGGCTGTCAAGGAACCCTACGAGAACTTCCATCTCTACGCGATCGAATGGGACGAGAAGCAGATCAAGTTCTTTTATGACGACGAGGTGTATGGAACGTTCAACATTGACGAGGCTGGGATGGGACCGGACAATCCTTTCCGCAAACCACACTACCTCCTGCTGAATCTTGCTCTTGGCGGCAGTTTTGGTGGAAAGATAGACGACAGTGAGCTTCCTCAGAAATACGAAATTGACTACGTAAGAGTGTTCAATCCGAAGATTGGCCAAGAGGATGCAGGCGCAGGCACGCCGACGACGCCTGCCCCGGCGAATCAGACCAACAAGAGTCCGGTCATCCTTGATGCACGCTCCACGGGATCGGTCTTTGAAGGGATTGGCGCCCTGAGTGCGGGGGCGTCCTCGCGGCTGTTGATCGACTATCCGGAACCGCAGCGGAGCGAAATTCTGGATTTTCTATTCAAGCCGAAGTTTGGCGCGGCGCTCCAGCATTTGAAGGTCGAGATCGGCGGCGACGTGGATTCGACCGACGGTACGGAACCGAGCCTTGCGCGGACACGCGAGGAGTTCACCCATCCCAAGCCGGAGTATTTCAACCGCGGCTACGAATGGTGGCTGATGAAAGAGGCGAAAAAGCGCAATCCTCAGATCATCTTTGACGTCCTTCAATGGGGCGCACCGGGCTGGATTGGCAACGGCAAGTTCTATTCGCAGGATAATGCCGATTTCATCGTGGCG
Source organism: uncultured Victivallales bacterium (assembly GCA_964652765.1). Lineage (GTDB taxonomy): Bacteria > Verrucomicrobiota > Kiritimatiellia > UBA8416 > UBA8416 > UBA8416. The sequence goes on from CAZZBA010000072.1 coordinate 13,725, forward strand.
TTCATCAAAGGCGCTAAGCAATACCACGACCTTGATATCGGTTATTGCGGCATCTGGAACGAGAAGGCGTACAACACGGAGTGGATCAAACTATTACGGCAGACGTTGAACACCAATGGCCTCAACCGCGTGCAGATCGTTGCCGCCGATGAAATCAGGAGGTGGACGATTGCCGATAAGATGGCGGAGGATCCTGCCTTGCGTGACGCAATACAGGTGATCGGTACCCACTACCCGCGTTTCCAGTCCACGCCGGTTGCACAAGGTTTCGGCAAGCCGCTCTGGGCGAGTGAGGATGGCCCTTGGAGCGGCGTTTGGAGCGCTCCCCGGGGAGGGCAATGCCCCGGCGTGGCCCAAGCTTACAACCGCAACTACATCACCGGCAAGATGACCAAAACCATTATCTGGAGCCCGATCACCAGCTACTACGACAATCTGCCGGTACCGGGTTCGGGGTTGATGTTGGCCAATACGCCGTGGTCGGGCCACTACGATGTCCAGCCGGCGATCTGGATGACGGCGCACACGACACAGTTCATTCAACCGGGCTGGAAGTACCTTGGCGGTGGCGCGTGCGCCCTGCTGCCCCTCGGCGGCAGCCATGTTGCCGCCATTTCGCCCGACGGAAAAGACCTCAGTCTCGTCGTCGAAACCTTTGGCGCCAGGGGGAAAGCTCTCCAGCATCTCTCATTCAAACTTGCCGACGGCCTGTCGTGCCCAAAACTGCACCTGTGGCGCAGTACGGAGAAGGAGCAGTTTATCCGGCTCGATGATGTGACGGTTTCTGACGGGACATTCTCCCTCAACGTCGAGCCTGGGGCGATTTATTCGCTCACGACAACCGATGGCCAATGCAAAGGCACGGCGACGATTCCGGCATCCCAGCCGTTCCCATTACCTTACAAAGATGATTTTGAAGGCTATGCTTCCGGTGCGACACCCAAATACTTGTCAGATTTCTTTGGCGCGTTTGAAATCGCAACAAAAAGCGATGGCGGCAAGTGCCTCAAGCAGCTCATCACGCATCGTGGTATTGCGTGGGTGGGCGACGGCGATCCCGTGACGGTCATTGGCAGTCCGGACTGGAGCGATTACGAAGTGGCCTGCGATGTCTGCCTGGGTTCCGCGCAGACCGCGCGGATTTGCGGTCGCATTGCCAAGATGCCGCAC
>CAZZBA010000073.1:0-3875 GCA_964652765.1 uncultured Victivallales bacterium
TTTTCAGGTCCGGTACTACAAGGGCATTGGCCGATTGCCTAAAGGGATGTCTCCCAATTCCGAACCGCAGAAGCGCATCCTGCTCGATCAGCTTCCACGAGTGCTTCAGGGGTTTGGAAAAACGTTTGCGGGTTACCCAAGGAATTGTCCGGCGATAGTCATTGTTGTCTGTGATTTGGATGACCGCTGCCTGAAGGCTTTTCGAACCGAACTGCTGGGGCTGCTCAAACGGTGCAACCCCGCTCCGGAAACCCGGTTTTGTATTGCCATTGAAGAAGGTGAAGCCTGGTTGCTTGGTGACTTGCATGCCATCAAATCCGCCTATCCGCAGGCACAACACCCCGTCCTGCGAAGTTATACCAACGATGCAGTTTGCGGGACTTGGGAAAAGCTGGCAGATGCGATTTATCCAGGCGGCGCAGCAAAACTGCGGGCATCGGGCTGGTCAATCATCGGTCACCAAAAGTCTATCTGGGCTCAGGAAATTGCCCCTCACATGCGTATTGATGACAACCAATCACCAAGTTTCTGCTATTTTCGGGGTAAACTGAGAGAAATCGCCAGACAATAGTTCGTGGTTGAAAAGGATTTTAGATGGCAACCAAGACAAAACTGGAGCTGACGTGGATCGGGAAGGATGTGCGGCCGAAGCTGGAGCCGAGGATCCTGCTGGAAGATCCGGCGAAGTCGTATCACGCGAAAAACCGTGTCGGCGATAATGACTTGTTCGATAACCGGCTGATTTTCGGCGACAACCTGCTCGCCCTCAAAGCCCTCGAACAGGAGTTCGCCGGCAAGATCAAATGCGTCTTCATTGACCCGCCCTACAACACCGGCAGCGCCTTCACGCATTATGACGACGGCATCGAACATTCCCTCTGGCTGTCGCTTATGCGAGACCGACTGGAACTGATCCGCAAACTGCTTTCCGATGACGGCTCGCTCTGGATTACGATCGACGATAACGAGGCCCATTATCTGAAGGTAGTTTGCGACGAGGTGTTCGGAAGACCTTGTTCTGTTGCAAATATCGCTTGGCGTTCCTCTGATGCTGCCAACAATGATGCAAAGACATTTTCAATCGATCACAATCATATTCTTGTTTATAGCAAACAACCGGGATGGATTACCTTTCCACTTCCGCGAACAGAAGAATCTAATACACATTACAAGAATCCCGACAACGATCCAAACGGACCGTGGTTTATGGGAAACCTCTCTTCTCCGAAACCACGACCAAATCTTCGTTACAGAGTTACATCTCCTATGGGACATGAAATTGATCCGCCATCTAATGGCTGGCGATGGCAACATAGTACAATGCTAAAAATGATCGAAACAGGAGAAGTTATTTTCTCAGTTGATGGTCGAAGAGTCATAAAAAAGACATACTTGAAAGATCAGAAAGGTCTTGCCCCGTCAACTATGTGGGACAACATTGATGAAACAGGGCACAATCGACAAGCCAAGTACGAATTAAAGAAACTTTTTCCAAACGTAGACACGTCCGAGCTTTTTGCTACGCCAAAACCCGAAAGATTAATTTTAAAGGCAATAATGATTGCCACGCGCCCCGGCGATTGGGTTCTCGACTCGTTCGGTGGATCCGGCACCACCGGTGCGGTGGCGCACAAGATGGGGCGGCGGTGGATCATGGTGGAACTGGGGGAGCACTGTCATACGCACATCATTCCGCGCCTGAAGAAGGTCATTGATGGCGAGGATGCGGGTGGAATCACCAAGGCCGTTGACTGGAAGGGCGGCGGCGGGTTCCGCTATTACCGGCTGGCACCGTCGCTGCTGGAAAAGGACCAGTGGGATCGCTGGGTGATCAATCCGGAGTTCAATGCCGCGATGCTGGCCGAGGCGGCCTGCAAGCTGGAGGGGTTCACCTACGCCCCGAGCGATTCGATCTACTGGATGCAGGGTCGTTCGACCGAGCGGGATTTCATCTATGTGACGACACAGAATCTTTCCGCCGATCAACTGGCGCAGCTTTCCGATGAAGTCGGTCCGGAGCGGTCCCTGCTGGTGCTCTGTTCCGCCTTCCGGGGTCGTGCCGACCAGTGGCCGAATCTGACCGTGAAGAAGATTCCGAAACAGGTGCTGTCGCGCTGCGAGTGGGCGCACGACGACTATTCGCTCCAGGTCGAGAACCTCCCAAAAGCCCCGGCCAAACCAGGGCAGATGGAGCTGCTATGAATATTATCAACAGGAGGCCGATTCTATGGAAAACAAAACGCTGAAGATTAAAAATGTCGGCCAGATAACCGAAGCCAATATCAGCTTTGGCGATCTGACCGTTCTGGTTGGTCCGCAAGCAACAGGGAAAAGCATTACTGTGCAGCTCCTTAAGCTGATGGTTGACGTGGGGAAGGTTCAGGAGGAGATGAGCCGCCATGGGATCGATTGGGCTGGGAACGTGAACGACTTTATCGATGCTTATCTCGGTGAGGGCATGCACGCCATCTGGGAAACCGAAGAAAGTTCATTATCTTGGTGTGGCAAATTGGTGGATATGGAGCAGTTGGCTAAGCGCAAGCGAAAGAATATGGGCGAAGGTTTGTTTTTCATCCCTGCCCAGCGCGTACTTGCTCTCCGGGATGGCTGGCCGCGTCCGTTCACTGACTACAGTCCGGGGGATCCATATGCGGTGCGTGAATTCAGCGAGAAACTCAGGGTACTGGTGGAAAAGGAATTTTCCGGCGAAAGCCTTTTCCCGCAGCAGAAACGCCTTAAAAAAGAATTTCGCGACATGCTTGAGCGGGACGTCTTCTCAAAATTCTCCTTGAAGGTGGATAAGGTTCATTCTCAGAAACGACTGGTATTGGGCGAGGGAAACAGAAGCGAAAGCCTGCCTTACATGGTATGGTCCGCCGGCCAGCGCGAGTTTGTTCCTTTGCTTCTGGGGCTGTACTGGCTCATGCCCCCGGCTAAGGTACCACGCAGAGGAAAAATTGAGTGGGTCGTGCTGGAGGAATTGGAAATGGGACTCCACCCCCGTGCAATCTCCGTGGTGCTGATGATGATATTCGAGTTGGTGACCCGTGGATACCGGGTTGTTTTGTCCACCCATTCATCGCAAGTGCTGGATGCCATGTGGGCACTCAAGCACCTCCGCGAAAACAAGGCGAAACCGGATGCTCTCTTGGATGTCTTTGGTGCCCCGAAGACGCAGGGGCTTCGAGGTATGGCCAAATGTATGATGACGAAAAGTCAGAAGACGTTCTACTTCGACCGTACGAGTGGGCGGACGAAGGATATTTCGGATCTTGATCCTTATGCCGAGGAGGCTGGGGAGTCGGGCTGGGGCGGGCTTGCTGAGTTTAGCGGCAGGGCCACCGAGGCAGTAGCCCGTGCTGTTGCGAATTCCAACCTCTAAGATGGCTACTATGACGACATTCAAGAAGACGGTTAAGGCGATTCCGCACCTTCAGGACTATTGGCAGACGGGGCTACAAGCACTGCGTGCAGAGGATAAGGTGCATGTGCAAGTGGATGAGCCCCGGAAGTTGCGAGGCAGTGTCGATATCGACAAGGCGAATATCGTGTCTGACCCCAATGGGAATCGCTGGGATTTTGCCATTGCCTACATGCACACTAATCGAAAAACGGAGGTTATATACTGGGTGGAGCTGCATACGGCAAGTGATTCGGAGGTAAAGGTTGTCATCAAAAAGGCCCAGTGGCTTTTGAATTGGTTAAGGACAACGGGCAAGGCTCTTGCGTGCTTTGAAAGGGATATTGTCTGGGTGTCAAGCGGACCTACTTCGTTCACCCTTTCGTCCCCCCAGAAGAAGCAGATGGCTCAGATTGGGCTTCAACATGTGGGCTATAAACTACGAATCAAAAATGCGCGTTAGGGCAAGGACACT
>CAZZBA010000073.1:3885-14779 GCA_964652765.1 uncultured Victivallales bacterium
GTTAATGCCATTTCCGGCCGGTTGAGTCTGCGCCCGCCCCAGCGCCGGTCGCTGGAAATCCTCGACCGGGTCATGGACATCCTGCCTTCGGATCGTAACGCCGATCTACAGGCGAAGATGGCGGCGATTTGCGCCGAGTTCCCATCGGTAACCGACTTCGAGCGCGAGTTCCCGTCGCTCTGCTTTGCCTTGGCGACCGGCGTGGGCAAAACCCGTTTAATGGGCGCGTTTATCAGCTACCTGCATCTGGCGCATGGCATCAATAACTTCTTTGTGATGGCTCCGAATCTGACGATCTACAAGAAGCTGATTGCCGACTTCACGCCGAACACGCCCAAATATGTTTTCAAGGGGATTGCCGAGTTCGCCACCGATGCGCCGGAAATCATTACCGGCGATGACTACGAGGCCAAGGCGGGAACGCTGTTCGACAAGGTCCTGCGCTGCAAGATCAACATCTTCAACATTTCCAAGATCAATTCCGAGGTACGGGGCGGCAAGTCGCCGCGCATCAAGCGGCTGTCGGAATACATCGGCCAGAGCTATTTCGAATACCTGGCCGAACTGCCTGATCTGGTGCTGATCATGGATGAATCCCATCGCTACCGGGCATCGGCCGGCATCCGGGCGATCAATGAGCTGAAACCGGTCTTGGGGCTGGAATTGACCGCCACCCCGTTTGTGGAAACAAGCAAGGGGGCCATAGCGTTCAAGAACGTGATCATCGACTATCCGCTGGGACAGGCCATGACGGACGGTTTCGTGAAAGAACCGGCGGTTGTCACCCGGAAGAACTTCAATCCGGCGGGAATGACCGTCGAGGCTGTTGAGGATATGAAGCTGCGGGACGGTATCAGCCTGCACGAAAGCGTGAAAGTCGAACTGGAAACGTATGCGAGGGAAACCGGCAATCTGATTGTGAAGCCGTTCCTGCTGGTGATCGCCCGTGATACCACGCATGCCAGCCAACTGGAAAAGCTGATCAAATCGGATGACTTTTTTGACGGTCGCTACAAGGAGAAGGTCATCCAGGTTGATTCCAGCAAAACCGGAGCGGATGAAGATGAGATGGTCGAGAAGCTCCTGCGGGTTGAGCATTATGAATCGCCGACCGAGATCGTGATCCATGTCAACATGCTCAAGGAAGGCTGGGACGTAACCAATCTGTACACCATCGTTCCATTGCGGGCGGCCAACGCGCGCATTCTGATCGAGCAATCCATCGGCCGCGGCCTGCGTCTTCCTTACGGGAAAAGGACCGGTGTGACGGCGGTGGATCGCCTGAACATTGTCGCCCACGACAAGTTCCAGGAGATTATCGACGAGGCCAGCAAACCGGATTCAACCATTCGGTTGCAGCAGGTGGTGCTCGACCCCGGGCAGGTCGCACAGAAAACCGTGTCCGTCGTGTCTCAGTCGCGGCTGGCCTCCCGGCTTGGTTTTATTCCAGATCAGACGACGGCCAGCACATTTATTCCCAAATCAAGCGAAACCCCGTTGTTCGCAAACGCCGAGGATCAACGGGTGGCCCGGATTGCCTACACGGTGATCAACAAGCTGGGAGACCAGCCTCAAAGACTGCCCTCCGCATCCATGCTTCAGGATCAGGAAATACAGCGGCTGATTGTCCGGGAGGTGGAAGAAGGCTACCGTCCGAGACAGATCGAGATGGGCGGAATCATTGAAAAACCGGATATCGCGTCCATTGTGGCAAGGACCTCCGCCCTGGTAACCAAACAGACCATCGACATTCCCCGCATTCTGGTTGTGCCGGTCGGCGAAGTGAAGTGCGGGTTCAAGCCCTTCACGCTCAAGCTGGATACGCTGAACTATCCGGTACCGGATGATGATCTGTGGATACGGCATCTGCGGACATCGCAGCTTGATGTGCTGACACTGGGAAAGAGCGAAGACGGGGAGGCCCGGCTGGAAGACTACATCGTCAGCGGGCTGGTTGATTTCGACGATGTTTCCTACGACGACAACGCCGACCTGCTTTACAATCTTGCCGACCAGGCCATCCGGCATTTCCGGTCTATGGGTCGCTCCGATGAAGACATCTCAAAAACGTTCCGGTGCCACCAGAAACAGATTGCCCAGTTTATCCACGCCCAGATGCAGGATCACTACTGGGAAGAATCCGCCGGTGTGGAGGTGAAAATCAGCAAGGGCTTCACCGAACTCAAGCAGAGTGCCTACACGGCCTCCGCGACCAATCCGGTGCATGATTTCCGGCAAGCGCCGGACGACAAGAGCAATATGGCGAAATATCTTTTCGGCGGGTTCAGCCGTTGCCTTTACGATGTTCAGAAATTCCAGTCCGATGCCGAGCGCAAACTGGCTGTGATTCTCGAACGGGACGCGATCAAATGGTTCAAGCCGGCCAAGGGGCAGTTCCAGATTTACTATAAAAGCGGTGCCGATCATCCGGAATACCAGCCCGACTTTGTGGCCGAAACCGAATCCTGCATCTACATGCTGGAACCCAAGGCCCGCAACGAGATGGATAACGCCGTTGTCGGTGCCAAGCGCGATGTCGCCGTCACATGGTGCAGGAATGCCAGTGACTATGCGGCCACTTGCGGTGGAAAGCCTTGGAAATATGTGCTCATACCGCACGATGTAATCTCGGAAAACATGACCGTGGCAGGACTTGCCAGAAGAGAATAGAGGAAGGTCGCAAGGACTTGGAAAAAGGCTCCGCCAGTCTTCTTTTCGTGCTCAGCGGCTCACCGAGGACGGATTCGCCCTACCGTTTTCTGCCTACCGGTTTGTAGTTCCGCCTTCAGGCGGCAATGGCCATAATGAGAAGAATTTCCGGGCGGGGGTGAGTGCCGCTTGGATTTCGGATTCCGTGCGTTCCGGTGTCCAGCCGTGTTCGGTGGCCATGACTTCGGCGGCGAGCTTTACTTGCCGGATGTCGGCCGGACCGGCGGTTGCCATGCCGGTGCGGCGGTAGAGCAGGTCCCCGAGCGTTAGCGGCATCTCGCTGCGGATGACGAACAGCAGTTCCGCGCGGAGCAGGGCGTCGCGATCATAAATGGGACGTTGCTCGGCCCGTGCCAGCTTGAAAATGGCTTCCGCTTCCGTGCCGTAGAAGGCCAGCAGCCGTTCGCGACTGTCTGCCGGTATGTCGGGATGTGCTGCTGCGGCCGCTCGCTTGAAGGTTTCAATGTTGGCAATATCGCCGCCCGGAAGCGGTGTCTTGGCGGTGCGCGATGGCCTCATCGGCTTGGCGAACCGCGGGGCGAGTTTGCCGATGACGGTCTCGGCCACGCCACGGGCGGTGGTGTATTTGATGCCGAGCACGGAGGCCAGCCCCTCGATGCCGTCGGTGCGGGCATGGTCGATGAAACGGTAGTGCCGCAGCAGCTTGGGTTCCTGATCGGGCAATGGGGGCTGGCGGCAGGGTAGGATGCCGGCATGGATGGCCAGGATATCGTCGCGTGTGATGCGCACATCCGGCAGGCAGGTGTTCAACGCGTCAAGGTAGGCATTGATGTCGTCATCGGTCACGGCCAGCTTGTCCGCTGATCCCTGGTGGGCTCGGTAGTAGGTTCCTGCCATGGTGACCCCGCGCCAAGGGACGAAGAAATACAGCCGGCCGTTACCCTTGGCCTGTAGTCCGGCGGCATGGGTGGTCACGGGCCAGTTCCTGATAATGATGTTCATCGCCAGCGCCAGATGGGTGGTCTTGAAATCGACCGGTCGCCCCAGGCTGGCCAGCAGTTCCGGTTCCCAGGGACCGGCGGCGTTGATCACCATGCTGGCGCGGATGGAGAACGCCTCGGAGCCAGGGGTGGCGAGATCCTGCGCTGTGATGCCGGTGACGCGGTTTCCCTCCATGAGGAAGCCTTTGGCCTGCACGTAGTTCGCCACCACGGCCCCTGCATCGGCAGCGGCCTTGATCATGCCGATCACCAGTCGCTCGGTGTCGAGCGCGAGGGCATCGTGCCAGATGGCCGCTCCGGTAACCGGCTCGCCGTGCATGGAGGGCAGAACCTGGAGACAGCGCTCGCGTGAGAGGGTCGTGCCCATCGGGATCCGGCGCTGCGGGTCAAGTCCGGTATTGCGGTTGAAGCTGATGATGTCGTTGGCCAGCATGCCGATGGCCATGACGGGGCGGCTTTTCATCGTCAGACCACGGGTCGGCATGATGCAGGGCATGGGCGAGACCAGGTGCGGGGCGGTCTTGAGCAGGTGGTGGCGTTCACGGATGGATTCGAGCACGCGCGGGATATCGGCCTGCTGCAGGTAGCGCAGGCCGCCATGGATGATCTTGAGGCTGTTGGCGGAGGTGCCGCTGCAGAAGTCCGCCTGTTCGACCAGGGCGGTGGAAAGACCGCGGCTACTTGCTTCGCGTGCCAGGGCAGCGCCGTAGATGCCGCCACCGATGATCAGTATATCGAACAGGCTGTTCTCAAGGGCGTTGATATCGCGCTTCATCGGGGTTCCTTTCCGGGGATTTTGAGCAGCAGGCTGACATAGGGGTTGTCGCTCAGTCGTAGACGGCGGTGGCGGCGTTGCCCATCATGTGCCCGGATATGCCGGGGGTTCTCGGCGGCACCAGTGATGAGGATGAAATGGCCGATGGTTTCGCCATTGGCGGGGGGAATGAAAACAATCGGCAGCCAACCGGATTCGATTGCCGTCTTGATTGCCGCGGGGGGCAGATTTTCGATCCCGGCCTGTAGTCCGTATGTCTCGGCCACATCCGCCAGCAGTTCGGGTGGACTGCCATTCAGTGCGGGGACGAAGGCCTGGCTCTCGAGTTCCCCGATGTCATACGGGATCCCGAAAAACTCGAATGCCATCGCCAGGCAGTTCATTCCGCAAAGACTGGGGCCGGGTTGCGGGTGGAAGGGTACATCAAGCTGGCTGGTGGACAAGGTCATGCAGCTGCTCAGCAGAATGGCAAAAGAGGGCAGCACGACTCGAATCAAAGCGGATCGGTTCATAGTCAGCCGGGTTGTTCAATTCGCGTTACGGGCGCAGCGGAAGCCGACATGCGGAGCATAGGCGTGCGGCAGGCCGTTGCCACGACTGGCGGTCCGCAGCAGATCGGGCGTGTTGCGGTAGGAACCGCCGCGCATCACCCGGTGGGTCAAACCGGGGACATCCGCCTGCTGGATGCAGGGATTGAGTGGTGCCCGGTTCTTGAGTGCGTCGTATGCCCGGTTGAAATACCAATCCTCGCACCATTCCCAGCTATTTCCGGCCATGCCGTAGAGCCCGTTCGGATCGGGCGGGAAGGCGTTGACCGGGTTGGTCCAGCGCCAGCCGTCGTCCTTCTCCCCGTCGCGCTGCATGAAGTTGGCAAGTGTTACCGATGTGGTGGCGAACGTATTGCCCCATGGGTATGCCGTCTTGCGCATGCCGCCGGCGGCGAATTCCCATTCCGACTCCGTCGGCAAGCGGTAGCCGTCTGCCGCCCGGTCGGTCGTGATGCTGCCATCGCGGTGTATTTTGTAGACTGGCTGCAAGGACGACTGCCGGCTGCGCCAGTTGCAGAATTCCGCCGCATCGTTCCAGGTAACACAGACGACAGGATCGTCAGGTTGCTGCAGGAATCCGGGATTCATCCATGTGATGGTGTCATGGGTCGTTTCGGCCGTGGTCTCGTAGCCGCTATCGCGCACGAAGGCGGCGAACTGGGCGTGCGTTACCTCGGTTGCATCCAGGAGGAAGGGGGACAGGGTCACGGTGATCTTTGGTATCTCGTCGGTCATGGCGGTGTCGTCACCGCCCTGGACGAACGTGCCGCCAGGCAGGTGAACCAGCCCGCAGAGCGCCGGAGGCAAGCTGGCGGAAGGCGTGACCGGTGGTGGAAGCGGGGCGTCGCCTGCCATGATTGTCTCGATGTCGCGAATCGCGATCCCGAGGATCGTCTGGCTTGACGCCGGTTTGAACGCCATCTTATCGCGGGTCGGTTTGCCGGTCAGGCTGCCGCGTTCGGTATCATAGAGGAACGTGTCATTGCCGGTTCGAATGATCTTCCGCAGCGTGTCCACCGCTACCCGGTCGCGCGGGTCTTGCTTGTCTGTTGGCGCGAACGGTACGTGGTCATCGGCAAATGTGCCGGTGATGATGTCGCCACGCACCAGGCGGATGCGAACCGCGTTACCGGCTTGCCGAACGTAGGCGGGCAGGGTAAGCATAGCTGCCGTATCGTTCGTGACGACACGGTTGGCAATCGGCTCCGGCAGTTCCGCTTCCCGCCAGGACGTCGTCTCGGTGACGAACACGTCCCCGTTGGTGGTTGTGATGACGGAGGTGTCATCGTCTTCCGTCTGGTGGATCGTGCTGACCTGATCGGTTTGAAGGTCGATCTTCCCCCATGGAAACTCCAGTTCCAAGGTGGTGGACGAGGGTTCATCGGTGCTTTCGCGTGTCCGGTCGAGCTGCCCGTCGAGCAGGGGGCTTGGTGAATCCGGTTGGATGTCATCAGCTTGTGTGACGGGGGCGGGGGCCGGCTTTGCTGGGGGCTGATCCAAGGCTGCCGATGGCAAAGCCGTTTCCAGATCCTTGCTTCTCATGCCGCTTTCCAGGTCCGATCCGCTGGTGCGGATGGGACTGTTGAATTCGATCTTGTCGATCTGCTCCCAGTCGAGTTTCAGTTTCTGCCCGCTGGCGACCAGTCCGATTTCGACTTTCGTTGACATGGGCTTGCAGGGTATCGGTTCTCCATGTGATGGTGCATACAGCCACTGGTCGTTATTACTCCTGGTTAGGGAACTGCTCGTTTCCGGGAGAATGGCTTCGCCCTCCGTGGTCTCGATCAGGGTCCCTGGCTCGTATGGAACCCCCGCGAGGGTGCAGTCGCCGGACAGGTGGAAGACGGTAGCGGCATACGGCAATGGCAATTGCGCCCGTGCCGGGACCTGGGCCACCTGCAGCAGGGATTTCACGGCAACGGACTGGGAATTCCCGTCTTGGTCGTGGAGCAGCGACTTGAAATCCGGCCTGCCTTTGTAGCACTCGCCATAGATGGTGTTGATCGTGCCTAGCCCGCGCCATCCTTGCGGGATGGTGAACGATGCAACGAAAGTGGAGGGCAGTGAAACCCGGCCGAACGGGGTGTTGAACGACAGGATCTGCAGGGGTGCGGGCGATGATGTCACCGTGCCGTCTGATTGTTCCATCCTGAACAGTTGGTTCGATGCGTTGCCGCTTTCGCGGGACATGTCGCTGGCGACGGGGAGTATGCCGAGGATGTCCGTGTACCCGATCGTGAGCTTGCTGCCCGATATGTTCTCGCATGAGAAGCTCCGCTTTCTCATCGCCCACGGAAGTTGATAGACGTGTCCGGATTTAAGGCGCAGGAAAATGGAATCGGGAAATTCCTGGCCATCGGGTATGGCGAATTTTATAGCACTCACCGTACCGAGGGGAATCTCGTCATTGCCCGATTCCAGATGAACCGGCAAGGAGACGGTTGCCGGATCAATGATGGCCGTGCTCTCGTCTTTGAAAAGGATCTTGTATCCATGATTGGCTGAGGGGGGCTGCGTGCCGGCCCCGGTGATGGAAATCGAGCGCATCAACCGGTTTTCAGCGTCCAGCGCCATCGTGGCCTGATCGCCCAGCAAAGCGGTTGCCAGCTTGCCCGCGTCGACGGACCAGCGTTCGCCATTGCCCAGCGCGATGACGGCTTTTCCTCCCGACTCGGCGACGGAAGCGGTGGCAAAGTCGCGGATGTGCAGCTTGAGCCTGCCGGCAATCGTGTCGATAGAGACCGGGTTGTCCTCGAGGCTGACGCTGTGGCTGGTGCCGTCGCGGAACACAAGCGTGGCGTTCAGGACAGGATTCCCGGTATCCTGTGTCCAGGCCAGCGGAGCGCCTGCGAGCAGGGCGATGGACAGGATCGCGGCATATCGATTCGATTTCTTCAGGTGCGGTTTTATCATGGGTTATCAATCCTTCGTTTCTGTTTTGAGAGAGGGTGAATCGTCTGTCTGGGATGCTTCGCAATCCTGTCTGGCCAGGGCCGTCGCCGCATCCTTGCGGATCAGCGTCCATAGCGCCGTCTTGAGTTCCGCGGCGCGTCTGGCGTTGGCAAGCATCTCGAGCGTATTGATTTCCTTATGGATGTCGTCGGCAGGCCAGGGCCGTGGTTGCCGGCGGAGCACGTTGATCTTGGTGATCTCCGTCGTGCGCAGCTCCTCCCCGTAGGTGACCAGCTCCTCGTGCATCTTCTCGCCGGGGCGGAGGTCGATGACGCGGATCTCGATATCGCGGTCCGGCTCGAATCCGGAAAGCCGGATCATGTTGCGGGCCAGGTCCATGATGTTGACGGGGGTCCCCATGTCCAGCACGAAGATATCGTTCCTGCGTGCCATGGTGCCGCAATGAAGGACCAGTTGCGCGGCTTCGGGGATGGTCATGAAGTAGCGTGTCATCTCGGGGTGGGTGACCGTGACAGGCCCCCCTTCGTGGATCTGGCGGCGGAAGGTGGGGATGACGCTGCCGTTGCTGCCGAGGACGTTGCCGAAACGGACGGCGGCGAAACAAGTCGGACAGGACTCCGGCATACTGGAGACGACCAGTTCGCAGATACGTTTGGAGGCACCCATGATACTCGATGGGCGCACGGCCTTGTCGGTGGATATCATTACAAAGCGCTTGACCCCGCTTTCGCAGGCAGCCTCGGCCAGGTGGCGCGTGCCGATGATATTGTTCAGCACGGCCTGTTCGGGGTGGGTTTCGAGCATGGGGACATGCTTGTAGGCGGCGGCGTGGTACACGCGCGTCGGGCGGCTGCTCTTGAATACATCCCTGACCGCCTCTTCGTTCTTGATATTGCACAGCAGGGATTCGGTGGGAAGGTCCGGGTGCTTCTTGAGGATTTCCTGCTCGATCTCGAAGAGCGGGGTTTCCGCCGAGTCGAGCAGAAGCAGGCGGGCGGGGCCGAAACCGGCAATCTGGCGGGAGAGCTCGCTGCCGATCGAACCGCCAGCACCGGTAATGAGGACGGTCTCCCCCTGCAGGTCGGCTCGTACGGCGGTTGTATCCAGCCGTACCGGGCGTCGCCCGAGCAGGTCCTCGATCTCGACGCTGCGTATCCGCTGCACCTCGATCTGCCCGGTGGCGATATCGCAGAACGACGGGAGTATCCGGAATTCGACATTCATGCCCCCGCACGCCTGGATCACGTATTCCGTGAGTTCCTTCGGCGGATCGGAAATGGCGAAAAGCCCATCGCTGACCTGGTGTGGGCGTATGCACTCGGCGATCCTGCCGCGCGAGCCGAGTACCGGAACGCCATGAATAAGGCGCCCCTCCTTGTGCGGGTCGTCATCGATGAAGCCGACAACGGTGTTGTTGCCGCGATGTTCCTGCACGATGCTTCGGGCGGCGATCTCGGCGGCATCGCCGGCGCCGATAATCATGAACCGTCGTCCGCCGGGGCGCCGTCCCGACTCGATCCGGAACTCCCGGTAGAGGCGGACCGACAGGCGGATGCCGCTGAACAGCAGCAGGCTGAGGATGGCATCGATAATATAGACTGAGCGGGGAATCCGGTGCCCCCAGGCCAGCATCGTGATGGCGATGAACAGCAGAGTGTAGAACCCTACCGCCTTCGTCAGCCGCAACAGGTCATGTGCACTTACATATCGCCATAGCCCGGTGAATACTTTGAAGTGGATCAGCAGTGCTATTTTCAATATCACCGCCAGTGGCAGCGAGGCCAGCAAGACCTCGCGCATGTCGACCGGCAGGGAAAGGGTATCGAACCGGATGACGAACGCTACCCAATAGGCGGCTGCCGCCAGCATGGCGTTGACGAGCCAGACCAGAGGCTGGCGGTGCCGCATGGCGGCATTCTTGAGCAGGCGTGCAATCGTGTTCAGGAACGTGTTCAATGCGAATCCTTGTCCGTGCGTGTTACTGACCTGGGACGCGACCGGGTCTCGTATTCAAGCTGGTTACGCAGGTACTGCCCGTACTGGCTCTTGCCGTAGCGCTCGGCAACGCTGAGCAGTTCCGCGTCGCTGATCCATTTCCGGTCCCAGGCGATCTCCTCAGGACAGGCGATCTTGAGCCCCTGTCGTTTTTCGATCGTGGATACAAAGGTGCCGGCTTCCAGGAAGGACTCGTGGGTACCGGTGTCCAACCATGCCATGCCGCGGCCCATGACCTTGACATCGAGCTGCCCAGCCTGCAGGTAATGCTCGTTGACGGTGGTGATCTCGAGTTCGCCACGCGCCGAGGGTTTGACCCCATGCGCGATCTCCACGACCTGGTTGTCGTAGAAGTAAAGTCCGGTCACGGCATAGCGCGACCGCGGGACCGGCGGTTTCTCCTCGATGCTGGTGGCACGGCCATCGGCATCGAAGGCGACGACGCCGTAGCGCTGCGGATCGGTCACGGGGTAGGCGAATACAGTCGCCCCTGATTCCTGGCGGGCGGCATCAGCAAGCATGGCCGTCAGGGTATTGCCATAGAAGATGTTGTCGCCAAGGATCAGGGTGACGTTGTCGCTGCCGATAAAGTCCTTGCCGATGATGAATGCCTGCGCCAGGCCGTCCGGCGACGGTTGTATCGCGTATTTCAGGGAGATCCCCCACTGCGAACCGTCGCCGAGAAGGCTCTCGAACATCGGTGTGTCCTGCGGGGTGCTGATCACCAGTATGTCGCGGATACCCGCCAGCATCAGGGTGGTCAGCGGGTAATAGATCATGGGCTTGTCGTAGATGGGCAGGAGCTGCTTGCTGATTACCAGTGTGATCGGGTGTAGCCGGGTACCGGCCCCGCCAGCCAGGATGATGCCTTTGCGTTTCATGTGGTTTTCCCTCCCAGGCGTTCGCCTGCGTATTTATGCTCGCGGATCGGCCGCCACCACCAGCCGTTGGCCAGGTACCAGTCAACGGTGGCGAGGATGCCCGTGTCGAAA
>CAZZBA010000074.1:0-14691 GCA_964652765.1 uncultured Victivallales bacterium
CGCCAGTGGCGTTGTCCGACGGGTTGAGAGTGGAGATCGTCGGCGGGGTGACATCATCAGCGATGAGCAGATCAAACATGGCACGGCCAAGGGCGTCGCCAACCATCATGTAGGTCCCGGCGTGCTTGTCGTAGTGGCTGTTCGAGGCCCCGCCTTCGCTAAGCGGATGGGCATAGACCGTCTTCACATTCCCGGCGAACTGCGGGTATTTGCCAGTGCTTCCATCCACGGCAAGCATGCCGCCGAGGAGCGCCACATCGCCCTCCGGAGTCGTGTCGCCAATAGCCGTCTGGCCGAGCGTGGCGAGGACGAAGGGCGCGTTGGTCACGACCTTGCCGGGATAGCGGTTGGAGTAATAGCTGCGCAGCCCGGTGATCAGGTTGACGAGGTTGGTTTCGTAGCGGGTGGCGTGCCCCATGTCATAGCGGTCCCTGTCGCCCTGCCACCAGACAAAGCCGGCAATCTCGAATCCCTGGGCGGCCCAACTGGGGTATTGCGTGGCGAAATTATCCAGCACGTCGACGACATTGAATTCGGCGGTTGCGTGAGGATGGGCCGCCTCGCTATCATCCATGAAGAAGCGATCATATTCATAGCCCGCATACCAGTCGCCAACAACCGCCGGAGTCGGGAAACCGTAGCCGGGATAGGTGGTGCCATTGTAAACCCAGGACGGGGTGCCTTTCGGCAGGATGTCCCAGCCGAGGGCGCGGTTGCCAATGGACGATTTGATCAGCAGGACAGGTTCATCGTGGAGCCAGCCCATGATTTGGCCGAAACCCAGTTCGGGCCCGATGTAGGCGGAGCTCGAGCCGAACCCGGGCTTAAGCGGGCCGTTGCCGATGGCCGAAACGACCCCGCGATACTTGACGTCCTGGCGGGCAATGAAATTGCCTACGGAATCGATCAGGTTGGGAAACCTGTTCAGCGTGCGGGTGATGTATGAAAGGGCTGTGTAGTCTATGCCATTGACCGTGCCGAAGCCGACCATGTTCGATTGTCCGGACAGGATGAAAACCTTGACCGGTTTGTTGGTGACACCGGTCGAACCGTCCGGATCAGGTAGCGGATAAGGGACACCAGGGTTGCTGCCGGCAGCGGAAGGGTCGGTGAATGTGGCGGCGATTTCATACCAGTCCCCTGCCCCGTCACCGTCGGTATCGGCCTTGTTCGGATTGGTTCCGGTATTGGAGGCGTCGACATAGACGCCGGTCATGGTTTCCACGTTGTCGGGATAACTGTCGCCGTCGGTGTCGGTGATGTGGGGGTTGGAACCTCTGTTGGTGGCGCTGATCCAGGTGCCGGTGTTGGTTTCGTAGCCGTCACGGATGGTGTCGCCGTCGGTATCGGGGTTGAGCGGGTCAGTGCCGGTGTCGGTGGGGCTGACCCAGATGCCGGTGTCGGTTTCCCGTCCGTCGAGTGATGAGTCGGCGTCGGTGTCGGGGTTGTTGGGAATGGTGAGGGCGTGGTATTCCTGGAGGTTGGTGAGCCCGTCGGAATCGAGATCGGAGCCGGGGAGGAGGCTTGTGTTGTTCGGCGGCACGGCGGTGGAGTACTGCAGCTCCCACCAGTCGGGCAGCCCGTCGGAGTCGGCATCGGCAGTTTGGGCTACCTTAAGGGAACGTCCGTCGATGAACAAGTCGTAGCCAGGCACGGGGGTTTCGATGGCCGGGGTGCCTGTCATGGGGCCGGTGCTCTTGAACAGGATGTATTGGGGAAGCGTGGGCGCGCTGGCAAGCCTCACCTTCGAGCCAGGAGCAAAGTTGATGCCGCCGGTGGTGCTGGGAATCGAGCCGGGGGTGAGTTTCAGGATGCCGTTGGTGCCGATGTTGATCGTCGAAACGGAAGTGCCTGTGGGGATGGCAAGCGCACCCTCGTTCACCGTGGTCGTGCCGGTGTAGGTGTTGTTTCCCCGCAGTTCCAGCGTTCCGGGGCCGGCCTTGGTGAGGCTTCCGACAGCAGAGAGGTCATTCATCACTTCACCTCCCACCGTGAAGGTCGCCGCCGCGTTTTGCACGGTAACCTGGACGCCCGAAAAGAGACGGACATCCCCTGTGCCGATGAAAAGATCGCTGTTCGCGCCGTTGCTGCCGATGAAAGTCCAATTCACTTCCCACGTCATATCGGGATTGTAAGTCGATGTGGTGATGGCGGTTCCGCGGGTGTTGTCCAGGCTGCCGCCCTTGAAACAGAAGTCGTTATCGATACCCGTAGTGGTCCTTGCATCATTCACAGCGGAGGGATTGTTGTAATGCAGGGTGCCTCCGATGAGACTGGTGGACCGGCTGTTGTTCTGCAAGGTGCCGGTACTGATGATCAGGGTACCGCCAGAGATTGTGTTCCCGTAGGAGGTAGCCAAGCCTGTCAGAGTCCAGGTGCCCCCCTCGACATAGGTCTTGGGTCCGTTCACACTGGCCACGACCGAACTACTCCCCGCCCCGCCCTGGAATGAAATGATGCCTGCAGCATCGCCTGCGGCACCGCTAATCGCCCCCAAAACCATGCTGCCGCCTGCTGCTGGCTTGAACGTAAACCGTTCGTTCGTGCCAAAAGTTGCGTTCACCGCCGGAGCACCGGTGATATTGGACTCAATGGTCGCACCGGGCGCGGTAGTGTTGGGCGGGTTGGGTGTGGTGATCGTCCCACCCGTAAAGTTCAGCGTGCTGCCGGTGATGGTGTAGAGATTGGTGTTGATGGTCAGGGTCCTGAGCGCGATCGGCTCGGCCAGCGTGACGGTGCCGGCGGTGCCGCCGAAGATGGCATCGTTTTTCGGGGTACCGCTGATGTTGGTCCAGGCGATGTTGTTGGTGCCGCCGTTACTCGTCCAGTTACCGTTGGAGGTGTTCCAAGTTCCAGTGCCGCCGGTGATCGAGCCATCGCCGGTACCGACCGTGCCGGGACTGGTGTCCCAGGTCAGGGTGGCGGCGGACGCCGCGGAGGCGCATACGAGCAGGGCCGCAAGAGTCACACGGGCAATACAATTCGATTTCATTTCATCTCTTTTTCACTTCACTTTTGCCATTATCACCACAATAAACAAACCCGCTACGCTGATTCTTTTGCGATTTACTAAGTGCCTTACAAGGTGAAAACGGCAAGAAAAACAAATTGTTTCACCCTCGCCCTCCGGGAGAGGGCCGGGGTGAGGGTAGCGGGCGAAGCCCGCATTAGTAGAGCAGGATCATCGTGCCGGCAGGAGGGATGATCAGGTTGAGGGTCGTGTTGTCACCGCTCCAGGCTAGGATACCGCTGGAACCGCTCAACGGGGGCACAGCCAGCGCGGTGCCGTCACCTTTCTTCAGCAGCGGGTAAGTTCCTACCGTAAGTTCCGGCGCAACGATCTCGACCGTCGGCGTGCCGGTGAACGTCACGGCACCCGTAATATTGAGCGGGGCCTTGGTTTTGCTCGGCGCGCCCGTGAACACGAATTTCAGCTTTGCCGCAGTTCCGGTGCTCACTGTCACGCTGCTGCACGTCCACTGCTTGTTGGTGTCCGTGACCTTCACGCCCAGCGTACCTGTGGACCCCACCGTCACGGCGCTGTTGGAGCAGGAACCGCCGACCACGCCGACCAGTGTGCCGTTCGTGATGGTGGTCGCCCCGGAGTACGTGTTGGTACCGCTCAGTTGCAGCGTGCCAGCACCGGCTTTGCCCAGGCCGAAGCTGGTTCCGGAGATCACCCCGCCGAGGGTCAACGTAGTGGCCGCGTGTGTGACCGAGACTTGCGGGTTGCTGGTCAACAATACACCGCCGGTGCCCATGTTAAGGTCGCTGGCGGCTCCATTGCTGCCAGCGAAGGTCACAGGGCCGCCGAAGGTCATCCCGGGGTTCCTGCTCAAGGTGCGCGCCGAGCCGCTGGTATTGTCGATCGTACCACCCGTGATGTAGAAATCTTTAGTAGTGCCAGCAGTGGTGACGTTGTCCCAGATCGCATTGTCGTTGTTGAGGAGCACCGTGCCGCCGCTCAAGGCGAGCTGGTTCTTAGAGCTCTTCAAGGTGCCGGTGCTGATGATCAGGGCCCCACCTTTGATAAAATGGCTGTCACCATCAAATGTGCCGGTCAGCTCCCAAGTGCCGCTGGTCACCCACAATTTCATGTTATTATTAGCACCAGTCCCAGCCAAGCTGTTGCCCGTCGTGCTACCTGCTAGGTTGAAAGTTCCAGCTCCGCTCATTATTCCGAACACCTGGCTACCCGATGTCGGACTGAAACTAATTCCGTCATTTACCCCCCCAACGTTGTTAACCACATTTGGTGCCCCGCTGATGGCGGAAGAAATACTGCCTGCATCGCGAAACTCACCTCCGCTCCCGACATCGCCAGCGAGGGTGATGGTGCCGCCGGTGGCGAAGTTCAGCGTATTGCCGGTGATCACATATCTATTGGCGGAAGTGATACTTGTAATCGATATCGCCTTGAGGTTGATCGCCTCGCCTAGCGTAACGGTTCTGGCGCCGGCGACCGCAGCAAAGGTGGCAGTGTTAAGGGAGGGACTGGTGTTGTCCCAAGCGATGTTGTTGGTGCCGGCATCAATCGTCCAGTTGCCGTTGCTGGCATTCCAGGTTCCGTCGCCGCCAGTGATGGCGTTATCGCCAGTGCCGACCGTACCGGGAGTCCTGTCCCAGGTCAGGTCAGCAGCATATCCAGATTGTACACCCACCATCAGCCCTACGACGGCTGCGCACGCGAACCCGTGCATTCCACGTCTTGCCAGCCTCTTGGCGACCCCCTTCGCGGCTGCTGTGAACGTACTTGCTTTCGACGTATTCATTCTCGCCTCCTGTTTCAATCAATGCTTTCGGAGTTCCGCCTTGCTGCATCTTTCCATCCCAGCCTGTTATAATATCGCATATTTCAATGAAATAGTATATAGAACAATCGGGCCAAATAAAGTGAACTATCGGGCCGTAGCCGGTATTTGGTTGGCGTCATGAAAGCAATGAGTAAGGTGGAAATTGCACCCCTATGCGATTCTAAGATCCCAACAAATATCTGATCAGGGGAATATACTGGGCGTGAGCGATGCGCCCTGGCGTGCTCTGCCGGCCCAAAATCAGACTGTTTTTATAGAGCATGACTTGTTTTAGTTCCTCCGGTCGGATCTGCCTGGCCCATTTGATTTCGACAGGATTAAACGTCTCATTCTTCAAATAGGCGATATCCACCTCGCCTTTGGCACCCTTGATATAATAGGTCTTCCCGAATTTCCGGATAAAGAACGCCACGGCAACCGTCTCGACCAGGGCCGGAGTGCTTTCCGTATTCATTTTCCCCAACATGGTTTCTACGGCATGAAAAATAAACGGATCCTCGAAATACAGTTTCTTCGCCTTTTTCGGCGCCGCTGACAAGGTATGTTCCGCCAAGGCCTCCTGAACGATCACCGCATGCATGTCCTCAAGAATCGCCACATAGTCACTCACCGTCTTGTGGTGCTCAATCGAAAGTTCCTTGGCCAGCGAAACCCAGGAAACCTGCGAAGCATAGGTCTTCATCATTCCCCTTAGCACTTCAAGAAGATACTTCTCCTGCTTATTGTGTTTCAGGATATCGCCACGCAGCCACTCCGCATACGTCCTGAACGTCGCAGGCTCTATGCGTCCTCCTCTAAGCATGTCCGCGATCGCTGTCAGGTAGCCGCCATGCAGGAGATACTCATCAAAAAAGGCTTCAAGTTGCGGCAACCGTTCCTGATAGTCGGGTAAATCAATCGAATAGTCTTTATCCAGGCAGGCGGCAACAAAGCCGCTCAACTCGGGGGCCTTGAGCGTCACCGTCTCGGCAAAACCGAGCGGGTGGAACACGAAATCCACTTGTGCAGACCTGCCTCGCCGACCGGCAAAGCGCTTCATGGCTTCCCGCAGGATCGCACTGTCAGATCCGGATAAAATGAGTGTGGTCGACTCCAAGCTCCCGGCATCGGCCAGAAACTTAACCGCCTTATCCCAATCCTTCACATAGCTGATTTCATCAACGACGATAATCTGCCAGCCGCTCTTTCCCTCCTGCTCTGAAACAATCTCCCGCCGCAATTCGGTATCGTCCCGGATCAGTTCCCCGGTCATGAACGAAACATGATCAGGCCGCACCCTTCCTGCGCTCAACACCTTCGCAATGAACTGCTTCAGGCACGTCGTTTTGCCGACCTGCCTCCCGCCTGTAATCATGAGAATGCCGGGCTGCATGAACTCCAAGGTGTTGATCAAAGGGGAGACATACGAAAAGGGCTGCAAGGCCGCACGTCGTAAATGCGGATCCTCGCGCAAGAACCGTTCGGGTGACTCCCTGAAAAGGTTGTGAATCAGGAATTCGTCTTTCATGATTTTTTAGGATATATTTCTGACCATATTTGGTCAATGATAATTATCCAAACATGGTATTCCTTGTTTTCTGTCTGATAACAGGGCGATCGTACGGACGTGGCTTCGCCACGGCAAGTCCGCAATATGGTCTATGCTGACAGGTCTTCCGCAATGCCAGCCTCGGCATATGCGCTTCTAACGACCGTTCCATACCAAAAACAGAACACATCAACTTAAGGATCCCAACTCAGCCGCGGCCTGGTCGCGTCGATGCCGAGCGGATTGGTGAGGTATTCGCAGCGGAGACGGTCAGCGACCGGATCACCCACGGGCAAGATGGATTTCAACCTTCCGCTGTGATCGCCCGTTTGGTTCAATCCAGCACCCTTCGCCACGGTGCCAATGGCAAGGGCTGTGAGATGGATGGCGAAAACTTTGAAAAGCGGTTTTGTAAGATGGTCTCGTTTTTTCATATTGTAGATCATGGTTTAGGCGGTGAGAGCGGCAACTCCAGCCAGGCCAGCCCGAGATCGCGATTCATGTGGCTGGTGCTGGTGCCGCCGGAGGCGTCATAGAAGACCGCCAGCCGGTTGCCTACTTTGATCACCGAGGGCATGCCGATGCATTTCTTTGACCAGGTGCAGTTTTTTCCATCCAACACCACAGCCTTGTCTGCCGGGTCCCATTGGTTCAGATCCTTGGTCCAATAGACCCAGACCGCGTCGGTGTATTCGTCGCGATCCAGGCCGATGTGATTGGTGAACAAAAACCATGTCTGGTTGGACGGTTCGAAATAGAGCGAGGAATTCTCAATCTGTTCCTCCGGCGGAACGATCGGTTGCGGATCAAGCGTCCACGGGCCGTTGAGGTCTTTGGTGCGGGCGATACCCAGTGTGCGTTTCATCGACGCGCTGAAGAACATCAGATACTCATCACCCTGCTTGACGATATGGCCGGGACTCGCTGTATGGGAGTAGTAGGAGTTCGGCTTACAGCGAAAGGGAACCACGTCCGGCTGTTTGATCCATGGACCGGCCAGGGATTTGCTCCGTGCCTTCATCGTGAGATACGGAAGCGAGGGAACAAAGTCCGGTGCCCGCGTAGCGTTCGGCGTCCCCAGGTAGAACATGTGCCACTCCTTCCCGTCGTGATGAACCCAGGGGGAGCAGGCAGCGGCAGAGTCCTCTTCGCCCGGCTTTCCAAATTCAAGAATCGGACCTTTTTTCTCCCACGTCTTGAGATCCTTGCTGGTGGCCAGACACGCCAGCCATCCCTTGGGGCCTGCACCATCATAGAAAAGATGATAGACGCCGTTCTCCTCGAAGATCAGTGCTTCACGCGCGCCAAGGTAGTCGCATTTATCAGGGCCATCACCGTGTTTGACCACAACCCCCTGATCCTTCGCCTCCATGCGCAGGACTGCGACGGGGCGGCCGTCGGGATACTTCATCTCCCCTGCGAAGGTCACACAAGGAGAGAATGACAGCATCATTCCGAGACAAGTACTCAGTTTCATAGGTTTATCTTTCTTCAGCGTTTATCTGGTTAATAGTCTGTCAGCCCGACCCGTTTGGCGAAGCGAAGCGTGACAGGGCCGCGCAGGCCTGAGGGGGGTGGGAGGTTTTCCGGTTTCCAGTGTTTCCAGGTGGTGAAGGTGAGCATCTGCGATTTTTCAGGTAGTTTACCACTTGCGATCCATTCCGGCCATTCGGCGAGGGCTCCGCTGTCCAAGTATTTGACGCCGTCTTTGTATCCCGCGTCCGCGATCAGGCGGTTGACCCAGAGGTTGGTGACGAATACGGTGAGTGTGTTTTTGCCGGGGCGGAGTTTTTTCCCAACTTCCACGCGGTAAGGCGCGGCCCAGAGTGTACCGAGCGGCTCGCTGTTGAGTTGGACTTCGGCCATGACATGCACGTCTCCGAGATCAAGCCAGATTTCTTCGTCGTCACCCGGAAGCGGGTGGTTGAAATCAAATGTAGTTGTCAGCGTGGCAGTGCCCGAGAAGTTGCGGATAGCCACGTTATTGTGGTCCGACCAGCCGATGAGCTTGTCCATTTTTTCGGATTCCGGGGCACCACGGCCTGGTTGGAATCGGGCTTCCCATGGTCCGTTGAGCGCAATGGGTGCGCGGACATCCGCAACGCTGACCACTTGGGTTTTCCCGGAAACGCGGGTCACGGTATAGTCACCATTGTGCCAGGCGAACAGGGCTGTTCCATCCTTAGGGTCATGCACCAGTTGGGTAAGCCATGATTTTTCCAGTAGGTGGCGCGCCGGGATGTTGATGAGTTCGTGGGCTTCAATGATGGTGCGGGTACGGATGCCGGACCACTCATAGTCGATGTCGAGCGAGTATCTGGTGAACGGGTCACTATAGCGACCGGTGATCTCGGTCATGCTGCCTAACAGGCAGTCTGCGGTTAGTGTCTTTTTGAGTTTATCGCTGATTTCCTCTTTGCTTTTCACCGTTCCGGCATTGATCAGAGTCGCCCGGTGGATGATGAGTTTCTGTGTCTCGGGCGGCGGCGATGGAATCACCGCGATGGCTGGGTCTGCTGCGGGTTTGCCTTCTTTGCGGAAAACCACGAAGGCCGAGCCATCGGCTTGGAATGTGAGCGGAACGAACGAGTGATCGCCTTTGACATGCCAGCCCGCGGCAGGGCGCGTGCTGCCATCGAGGGCATCCCATAGCTCCGGCACGCTGCCAGCCACCCGGAATCCAAGCGTGGCTTGCAGCGCGTGCCTCGCCTGATTGGACACGAAGTAGATGTCTTCCTTTTCGTTATGGCGATGGATCCAATGAAGTCCCGCTGACTGTTCCGGCAGGATCAGGTCAGGCTGGATATCGAGTTTCCGGATGGCGTAAACATATTCGCCTTTTTTGAAATCGATTGCCTTTCCGGGCAACGTCGCAGCATCGGACGAACTCCAAAGCTCATCCGCGATCCGCAGCAATTCTGTTTCGGCTTCCGGGAAGCCGGACAAGCTGGGCGTGTTGGTGGGTTTCTGTCCGATCACGGTGGCGCCTCCGGCGAGCAGCTCGCGCAACTTCTTCGCGGCGCGCAACGAGAGGTATGGCCGCGAGGTCGGCCCCATCAGGAGCACGCGATAACGGCGACCCGATGGGATGATGATCTGGCCGTCCTTCACCGTGAGTTGGTAAAACACATCGGTACCGCAAAGATCGAAGTCGTAGCCTGATATTTTCAGATCATCGAAGCGAGGTGATGTATTCGGAACGGCCTCGCCGGCAAAGCAGAGGAGATCGGCTACCGTGGTGCCACGCTGGAGGAGGAATTGGGAACGCGTTATGGAGCCGATCCATGCCTTGCCCGGCTTCCACCAGGTATTGCTTCGCTCGAAATGGATGCCGTAGGGGCCCATGGTCATGCCCGGGACAATGTCGAGCCAAGGCTGATGCGCGTAGCGGTGAAACACGAGGCGGTTGATGCCTTCGGCCCACGCCCGGTCGCTGGCGTATTTGAGGTTGCCCGGGTGGTTGCGCCACCCGTCGATGCCGGTGTAGGCCTCGGCGGCGGTGATTGGCAAGCCGCGCAGGTTGGCGGCCGAGGAGCAGAGCTTCAGGAACGGAACACCGTAGCCCAGATCGGAGAAGAACTCACCGGTCGGGATGTCCGCCTGCATCGCGACGGTCATGCTTTCGAACGGGCCGCGGTAGGGCTCGATGGCGATCTTGAGGCCGTGCTTGTGGTACAATTCAGCCATATAGCCGTAGTAGTTTGCCGTGACCAGATCGCCGATGGTGCGGCGGAAATCGTCGAAAAACCTCTCGGTGCGGGGGATGTCGCCCACGCAGCGCCCGGTGAGCGAGACGAGATACGGCCCCATGTCATAGCTGCGGCGTTGCTTGAACTCGGCACGCATGTCCGGCGTCCAGGCATGGTGTTTAGCCTCGTAGCTGTCGATAATGATGTTTGAGAGCGTTTCTCCGGCGAGCGGGCCGAGGTGGTCGAGGATGGGCTGGATGCCGTGCTTCCAATGGGAGTCGATGGCCCGTCGGCTCATCTTGTCCGCCTCCAGTCCGGTACCGGACTTGGGGGCGGGAGTGTTGACCACGCCGGTTGAGCCATGCCCGAGCCGCAGGATGATCCACTCGCCTTGCGGCGCATCCCAGCTCAGGGTGCCGTCGGCGGCCATTTGTGCGGTGAGGTCGATGACCTTGTCCGGATCGACAGCGGGGCCCTTGGATTTCTCCTCAGCGTCTTTTTGAGATAAAGCGGGCTGTAGGCCGGCACGTGCCGTGCTGCGGATGGTCTTGGTTTGCCAACGGTTGATCTGCCAGTCCACGCCTGCCGGGAACGCGAGTACCGCGATGTCCCGGTAACTCGATTGCAGGTCGGCGAGGTCGTCACCGGGTTCGTGGGTGACGATTCTCGGCACTGGGATTTTCTGGGTCAATTGCTGGCCGCCGGTTACTTTGACCTCACTCCAGTAGAGGGTCTGCATGCTTTGCTCCGGCGTGATCCACGGCCCGCCTGACGTGGACCAACCCGCACAGTTCTGGATGCCCAACTCAAGTCCCAGCCGCTTGGCCTCGCTGGCGGCATGGTGGACGAGCCCGAGCCATTCCGGGCTGAGATAATCGATCCGGCCTGCGGGGATGTCGCAGGAAACATTGAAGATATTGGCACCGCCAAGGCCGATGCCGGCCATCGCCTCGAGGTCTGCCGTGATCCCCTCGCGGGAAATGTTGCCATTCATCCAATGCCACCAGGTGTGAGGGCGCGCGGAAACCGGAGGATTCTGGAAACCTTGTTCAAGAGGGACCGAATTTCCTGTTGCCTCCGCCGCCGCGGAAAGCGGTTCCGCGCTCAAACAAGGAGAGAATGACAGCATCATTCCGAGACAAGTACTCAGTTTCATGGGTTTGTCTTTCTTCAGCGTTTACCTGGTCAATAGTCTTCCAGGGTGACCGTGCCCAGGCGGTAGCGGTGTTGCCCATCATCGGCGGCCAAAGGGAGCGCGATTTGCGGCGTGCCATCGCGCGTGCCGACCGAGATGAACAGGTCGTAGCTGCCCGGCTTGGTGGTTGGGGCGAAGAGGCCGATGGTGAAGCTGCTTTCATGCGTCGTGACGGGAGCTTCCCCGGGCGGGCCGACCTTGAGACTGCGCATGTCGAGGGATTCGTCGGTCAGCACGGAGACGATGCCTCCTTTTGGATCCTTGAGCGTCAGACACGGAAAACCGCCGGGATAGCAGGGTGCCACACCTTTGTTGATCCATGACCACTGCACCTTGAAACTCTTGTTCGTATCGCTGTGCCCGGAGACATCACTCACACCTGTCGTGTAAGCCTCCTGCGCCGTCGCAATCGGAACGCTCTTCGGCCAGGTGACGCTGACAGGCATCAGGCGATAGCCCATACGTTGGTTGATCTTGTCGATCATCTCGCGGTTTTCGGTGAGCACATCGCGCGGCCACCCGTGAATCGACATGAAGCTGGCGTGATAATCCTCGACCGCCTTGAGCAGCAAGTCGCCGCTCCAGGCCTTGCGCCCCTTTGAACCCGCGTAATGTTCGTGCTCAAGAATAACGGGCAACTTTGGCCAAAAGGCCTGGGCCATCTCTGCGTGATACCACGATCTGGGCGGTGGTTGGACAAGAATGCTGTCGTCGCGCAGGCTCACACCTTTGGACAAGGCGTAATCGGTGATGGGGAAATGCGTCCCCGGCTTGTCGTGGCCGGCGAAATCATCGCTGATGCAGAGCAGGGTCTTCTTGAAGTGCTTGAGGTGAAGGTCGATGTGGAGCTTCTGTATGTCGAGCGTATCCTGTCTGCTGCTCATGAAGGTGTGGCCTTCCCCCCACATGCCGTAGGTGCCGACGTCGATGAATTCGACGTTCGGATTCCCGTCGTAGCGCTTGGCGGCCGCCGCGAGAAACGCATCGAGTTTCTTCAGGTACACCGGGTCGTCGAAAATCGGATCCCAGTTGTTAGACTTGGCCACACGGCCCTTGTTGAATTCATAGAAAGTACCCTTCGCACCGGCGTTCTTGCCCCACTCCGGGGTGGCATAACTCATCCAGTTTTCCGAAGTGGTCAGCCGCAGGGCGATGCGCTTGCCCTTGGCGATCCAGCGCTGGGCCGGGGTATCGAGAATGGCCCAGTTGTACTTTCCTTCTTCCGTCTCCAGATAAGCCCAGGGCAGACGCAGGTACACAGTCGAGACTCCGGGAAAGTCATCAAGCGTGTCTGAGGGCTCTAACTTCGAACCGTAGTTGCCTGGCACATTACTGTAAAAGTGCATAGTCCAGCCCATGGCCGGATTGACCAACGCGGATCCGGTGTCCTGGGGTTTGACGGTTTCGATTTCTTGTGCGTACACGGCACTGCCCGAGGCCAGGCCACATGCAAGGAGTCTCTTGGACATATTTATATTAACCATAGGTGTGATCTCACTATAATCCTTTTTTATAACTTCAACATGTTGTCACAGTTTCGGATTACGACTACGGCGACGAGAACGGATGACGATTCCCTCTCCGGTTTGCTAATTCATGCACCGCCGGGGTCACCGACCCAAGCTTCAAGAGCTTACCCAGACTAAAAGTGCTTACCGTTCTCGTTCACCGATCCTCCCCCCAGCTACCGTATTATAAGAATTGTCCCGGAGGGGATGACGAGGTAGCCGTTGCCATCAAGGGCGTAGGAGCCGAGTCCGCTGCCATTGACGCTGATTTTGGCGAGTTGGCTGGGAGTGAGGTCGTCGGAGCTGTTGCCGAAACGCAGCGAAGTGGTCTCCAGAGTGCCGGTGATGTTGAGCGTGCCACCGGTCCAATCCACCAGTTTGCTATCCGCGAAGGCGAGGGTGGCACCGCTGCCGAGGTTGATGACGGCGGTGCCGGTGACAGCCAAGGTTCCCGCGGTGTCCGTGCGCGTGTCCGCGTCGAGAGTTGCAGTGCCGATGGAGACGTTTGAGGCGTTCGGAATGACGTTGTTCGCGCCCAGTTTCAGCGTGCCGGAGTTGACGATGGTCGCGCCGGTGTATGTATTCGCACCGGAGAGGGTCTGGGTGCCCGCGCCTGTCTTGGTGAGAGACATGCCCGCGGCTCCATTGACGATGACTCCAGAGTAGCTGTAACTTGCTCCTGTGCCTGGATTCAGGGTCAGGGCGGTGACGCTGCCGTAGTTGCTGGAAGCGGTGCTGATGACCCCACCGCTGGCGAAGTTTTTGTTACCGATCAGGCCACCGAGAATGACCGTGGTGACGCCGGTGTTAAAGCGAAGACCGGCACTGGCTCCTCCCGCAACACTGCTCGTCGTGTCCAGAGCACTGTTTTGCATAGCCAAGGAGCTATCCAATCTGAGGGTGCCGGTCGCGGTGCCGCCGGTGGCTAATATTGTGGTATTGCCGGAGTAGGTATTGGTGCCACCGATGGCCCAGTGGGATGTCCGGTTAAGATAGGCGTCGGCATTCACGGTCAGGCTGATCACCACGCTGCCGACACCATTGCTAATCCCGCCGCCGGAGAGCACGTTGACGCCGTTAGCGGCGAGGCCGGCAAGGTTCAGGGTGCTGGCAGTGGTGGCGGTGACTTCGAAGGCTTTCGTGAACGTGAGGGTTCTGCCCGAAGTCGGGTTATCGTTGATGAGAGACATGTTGTTCGCGATCTGGATCCAGCGGTTGTTGAAGGTCAGCGACGAGCCGACACCGCTACCCATACGGAAACCGCCGTTAAACCCTAAGCCCGATGTTGCTCCTACGACACCAACCCTGATGGCCGCGTTCGAGTCCGAGATGGCGGCTGCGTTGTTCAACACGATGCCGTCCCGTGCGCCCTGATAGCCTTGGACGACCAAGGTCCCGGAGAAGCCGCCTGCGCCGTTGAGCGTTAATCGGTTGTCATTTGCCGCCCTGTAAACGAAGGTGCTTGTGGTGCCCCCCAGGAGGTTGCCGTTGTGTGTGAACGCGCCGCCGTTACCACCAGAGAAACTACCCATAGTCCCGACGATGCTGTCATTTACGGTTATATTTCGTGAGCTGGTGATGGTGCTGTTACCCGTAGACAAGTTGCCGCCGTTAAAGGTGATTGCGCCCGCCGAATTGCCCAGATGCGCATCTGCGGAGATGCTGATCGATCCCGCGCTGATGACCGTGCCGCCGGTGTAGTTGTTGAGAGCGTTGTTCAATAAGAGCGTGCCCGCGCCGATCTTGGTCAGGCCATCGCTGCCTGAAATCTGACTGATGATGGTGAGCGTGCGGCCCGACTGGGTGACATTGATCTGCGGTGCGGTGGAGTCCGTGCGGTCGAGTGTGAGGATGTTGTTGTTGATCGACAGGTTGTGGGAACTTGTCGTCAGATCGGTGAACGTGATGTTGCCGATGGTGCGGTCGGTGCCGTTGAGGGATACGGTTTTAGCGCCTG
>CAZZBA010000075.1:0-14668 GCA_964652765.1 uncultured Victivallales bacterium
TTAATGTTCAATCCGTCAACATTGACTCAAACGCATGAACATGAAAAGACCGTGCCAGGAAATTTCTGTTGGGCAGATAGGGTTTGACTTCTGTGCCGGAATCGAGCAGGATGATGAGCCACATGTTCAATTAAACGGGTCAAACGACCAGGGAGCGGTTATCATGTCACAGCATGCAAGTTTTAAATCGGCAAGCAAGATCGCCATCAAACGCAATGTGCTCAAGCGCTTCGAGCGTATCGATGTGCTGCGTGAGCAGGGGAAGTGGAAAGTGGGCGATCGCGGCCAGGGTTTGCCGAAGACCAAATCGCTTTAAAGCCGCCGCTTTCCCTAAATAACAGGCAGGAGGGCGAGACGATGATTCGTCGAATCAAATATGCTGCCTTCCGAGTGTGTCGAATTCGCCCGCGCGCCCTTCGGGTCGCAGTTCTGGCAGCGTTGCTCGCCGTTCTTTCGAGCGGGGAGGCCTCGGCTGTACCCCGTATGGTTTCGGTTACTGCCGGTTCCGCCCCGATCATGGATGCCGCCTCGGCGGAGGCGCAGGAACTTGGGCGGGCACCGCGAGGAACACGGCTTACGGCCAGCGGACGGACGTCCGGTGACTGGCTCGAAATCCAGGCTCCAGAGTTTATCTCGGGCTGGGTCTACGGTGAACTGGTCCGCGAAGGGGCGATTGCCGCCTCCAGTGTCAAGGTCCGTTCGGGGCCGGGAATCGGTTATGAGGCGCTCGGCACACTGACCCGCGGGGATGCGGTCGTGGTACGCGGGCGCCGCGGGGACTGGGTCGAGATGGGCGGTCAACCGTCCTTGCTGGTCTGGATCGAGCGTGCCATGGTCGCGGAGGGCGCGGCGGTTGATTTGTCCGTGGCGCAAAAAGCGCCTGTTGTGCAGGAACCGGTTGCGCAGGTGGTTGTGCCTCCGGTGGTGGTTCCCCCTGAGCCGCCTGCCCCGGACCCGGTCCTGCCTATGCCGCCGCTGCCGGTTCCCGTCAAGACGCAGCTTGTGGCCGTGCCACCACCACCTCCCAAGGAGCCCGTCAAGCCTGTGCCGCCACCTGTCGTTTACAAGCCTGCACCGCCGCCTGTCGTTTACAAGCCCGCGCAAAAGCCGTTCAGGTCACCCGCGCCCGTCGTGGTTCAGGCACCCGAGCCGCCTGCGGTACCTGTCAGGCGGACGGTTTCGAATCGGCGGGCATCGACCGTGTCGCTGTCCCCGGTGGGTGTGCGGTTGCTGAAGTCGGCCCCGCAGGGCGAGCCGGTGGTTATCTCGGGGGTGATTCGTCCGGTTGGCGTCGCCCTGTTCCAGCCTGCCCCTTACCGTCTGGTCGCGTCAGGCGAGGGCGGTCCCGCCCGTACGTTATGTTATGTGACCAGCCCGGACCCATTGCCGCCAATGGGGAGCAGCGTGCGGCTGCAGGGGTTGAAATACTGGGTTTTCGGCAGCCGTCAACCGGTTGTCCTGGTGCGTGAAATAACCCCCAGGGATTGACAGGGTCGGAATATTAGGGTTTAATGGCTTGAGCTATGATAATGTTTTCCTGATGCGGCAGGTCGGGCCTTCGCGCATTCGGGCACGGGAGTATTGACGGTAGCGATATGCAAACGGATAGCAGTATAGTCAGCGACGACATCCGCCGAGCGGTTCAAGTCGTTAGCGGGCGTCTGGCGCATGATTTGAACAATCTGCTGACGCCGCTTCTGGCCTATCCCGAGATGATTGCCATGGATCTGCCGCCGGGCAGCCGGGGGTTGACGTTGCTGCGTTCGCTGGAGACGGCGGCGGAATCGGCGGTCAAGATGACGCGACGGCTGGCCGATCTTTCCGGTGTGATGCGGACGGCTCGGCGCACGTTCGATGTGGCGGCGACGGTGGATTCGGTCCTTGCCGGCGTGAAGGGGTTGCCGCTGGCTGGGGGGGTGCAGGTCGAGAAGTCGCTGCAAAGCGGTCTCGAGGTGCATATGAGCCAGGATGCGCTGTCGCTGGCGGTCGAGGAGCTCTGCCATAATGCGTTGCAGGCCCTGCAGGGCAACGGCACCCTGATGGTGCGCGTGGAACGCCAGGAATACCACACGGCTTTCGAGCTGGCTGGCGGGACGGCCCCGGCGGGAACGTATACGGTCGTCGAGATCGAGGACGACGGCGCCGGCATGCCGAATGACATTCTCAGGACCGCGCTAGAGCCCTTCTGTTCGGGATTCGGTGGCGGCAAGCGTTGCGGGGGGGGCTTGGGACTGAGCATTGCGCATTGCGCGTTGCGCGAGAACGGGGCCTACCTTGCGCTGGAAAGCGAGGAAGGACGGGGCACCATGGCGGCTGTGCTGATTCCGGATCGGGTGAGTGTGGACACGGCGGCCTCCGCGACTGCTGAAGCCGTGAACGATGCGCTTCGCATCCAGGCTGGCGTGACGCCGCGGATCCTTGTCGTGGACGATGAGCCTTCGATTGTCAACCTGTTCAAGCTGATTCTCGAGAACTACATACAAGGGGTACCGGTTGACAAGGCCTCCAACGGGGCTGAGGCCCTGGAGATGTTCAACGCCCGGCGCTACGATGTGATTGTGATGGATCTGCACATGCCGATCATGGACGGCCAGACCGCGTTCCTGGAGATCGAGGCCATCTGCGCCAAGCAGGGCTGGCGCATGCCCAGCGTGGTCTTCTGCACTGGCTACGCCCCGAGGGATGCGGTAAAGAAAGCGATCTCGGAGGGCGCGCGGCACACGCTGCTGAATAAACCGGTGCGCAGCGAGATCCTGGTCAAGGCCGTGCAGACCCGGCTGGAGTCGAAATCCTGATGAAGGTCGTGGAGTCGGTCGGCGAGATGGTGGCGCTGTCAGATTCATTCCGCCGGGACGGTTCGCGGATCGGGCTGGTCCCGACCATGGGGTATCTGCATGATGGGCATCTGTCGCTGGTGCGCGAGAGTTCCGCCCGTGGCGCTGTCACCGTAGTGAGCATTTTCGTCAATCCGGTTCAGTTCGGCGCGAACGAGGATTTCTCGACCTACCCGCGTGATTTCGAACGGGATTGCCGGTTGTGCCGGGATGCAGGCGTGGCGGCGGTGTTCAGCCCTCCTCCCGAGGCGATGTATGCCTCGGACCGTTCGGTGCTGGTGGAGGAGCGGGCGCTTGCGAACGGGCTTTGCGGGGCTTCGCGGCCAGGGCATTTCGCCGGCGTCTGCACGGTAGTCGCCAAACTCTTCAACATTGTGCGGCCGGACTTGGCGGTGTTCGGCCAGAAGGATGCCCAGCAGCTGGCTGTCATCCGCCGGATGGTGCGCGACCTGGATTTCCAGGTGGAGATCATCGGGGCGCCAATCGTGCGGGAGGCCGACGGGCTGGCCATGAGCTCACGCAACGTCTACCTGTCCCAGGCGGAGCGCGCGCAGGCATTGGGGTTGAACCGGGTGCTGGTGTTTGCGGCGGGGCAGGTGCGGGATGGCCTGCACGATGCCGGTCGGCTGCGTGCGGCGATGGCGGCCTTCCTGGCGGGCAGTTACCCCGGTGTCGAGGTCGACTACATCGCCATCGTGGATGGCGCGACGCTCGTCCCGCAGGCGGCAGTGACGGGCGGCACGCTGCTGGCCCTGGCCGCCCGCGTCGGCCGGACGCGGCTGATCGACAACCTCACGCTGGAGCCGGGCGCCGGAAATAAAATCACGCGTGATGCGTAAAAGGGATTGACAGCAAGTGCGTTCATACGCTAGTCTCCGGGGCTGTTTTACTTTTGGAAGGGATACAAGCAATGAAGACATTTGTGCCGAAGGATCCGGGAGAGGCCCGGGAATGGTATGTAATCGACGCGGAAAATGTGTCCTTGGGGCGTCTTGGCGTCAAGGTTGCCGACCTGCTCCGCGGCAAGGATAAGCCTGTTTTCTCGCACCATGTGGACACCGGGGCGTTTGTCGTGGTCGTGAATGCCGAGAAGGTCAAGTTGACCGGCGGCAAGGACGACAAGAAGGTTTATGCCCGGTATTCAGGGTGGCGGGGTGGTTACCGCGAGACGTTGGCGGGCGTGGTGCGGGAGAAGCATCCCGAGCGGTTAATCGAGTCGGCGGTTAAAGGTATGCTTCCAGACAACACGTTGTGCCGCAAGATGTTCTCGCGGTTGAAGGTGTATTCGGGGGCGACGCATCCTCACGCGGCGCAGCAGCCGGGTCAGGTGGCGGTGTAGACGGTTTTTCACGGGAATCGAACCCGTAATTTCAAGGGAGCTTGCTGTGGTAGAAAAAGTTGAGACGATCAGTGCAACGGGACGGCGCAAGACGGCGGTGGCCAGGGTCAACCTGACGGAAGGTACCGGCTTGTGCAAGATTAACAAGCGTGAGGCGAAGGAATACTTCCCGAGCGAGGCGCTGCTGCAGTATATCGTGCAGCCGTTGCACCTGACCCATATGCAGGACAAGTACGACATCACGGCCATGATCAAGGGTGGTGGCATGGCCGGTCAGGCCGGTGCCCTCCGCCACGCGCTTTCCCGCGCGTTGACCTTGGTGGACGCCTCGCTGCGCGAAGTTCTCAAGAACAGCGGCTGCCTGACGCGTGATGCTCGGATGAAGGAGCGCAAGAAGCCGGGACAGCCCGGTGCACGCAAGCGCTTCCAGTTCTCCAAACGTTAAACGGATTGTTCACGCCGTATCTTTCAGCAGCTTGACAGGTGTGATGTGGGATGCCGGCGTGGGAGAGGCGTCGGTATATGCCCATCGGACTGATCAGGAAGATTGCGAAGAAACTAAGTGGAAAAGGCGGTGACGCCAAACCGGTAGCCCCGGCTCGCGAGCCGCATGCCGTGCGTCCCGCGCTGCCCCCGGTTCCGGGAAGCGCAGCGGTTTCCAGGGGAACGTCGGCTGAGACATGGAGACCGGGAGATCCGGTGCCGGCAGCCAGGACTGGAGCCGGCAGACCCGCCGTCGACAGGCGCCCCGGCACGTCGCGTAGACCGGCGGACCCAATCTCCAATGAATCCAGGCCGCGTCGTGTGGAGCGTTCCCGCCCGCCAGTGGTTTCAAAGGCGGCGGGCGAGGTCGCATCGGTTGTCGCAAAGGACGAGCCCCGGAAGACAGCGGGCGAGGGTTCTCCCGACGCTTCGGGCGAGGCACCGCGCCGGCGGCGTTCGCGCGGTGGTCGTCGCCGCACGCGTAAACCCGGTGATGCCGCCGAGGCGTCGTCTCCGGTCGAGGAGTCTCCTGTGGCGGAGTCCCCGGCCATGCCGTCTCCAGCAGATTCCCTGGTGGCAGCGGAAGACACCCCGATGGTTGCGGCTTACCAACCTCCGTCTGTTCCTCAAGCTCCCGCCGTTGCCGCCGGAAAGGTCTGGACACCTGCGGATTACGTGGTCGAACCTGCCGAAGGCAAGCTGCGTTTCCAGGATGTCGATCTGCCGGACAGCATCCTGCATGCGCTGGCGGACATGGGGTTCCAGTACTGTACCCCGATCCAGGCCCGCGTGCTCCAGGAAGTTGCCGAGGGGCACAATGTGGCCGGCAAGGCCCAGACCGGCACCGGCAAGACGGCTGCATTCCTGCTGTTGACCTTCAAGCAGTTTCTGCAGAACCCGATGCCCGCTGATCGCCCCTGCGGCAAGCCGCGGGCCCTGATCCTGGCGCCCACGAGGGAATTGGTGATCCAGATCGTGCGGGATGCCGAGGAAATCGGCAAGTACTGCGGTATCAGCAGTATTGCCGTGTACGGCGGCGCGGATTACGACCGGCAGGAGCGCGAGCTGCTCAGGGCTCCGGTCGATGTGGTCGCGGCCACGCCGGGACGGCTGCTGGATTTCCGCCGCAAGGGCACACTCGACCTGAGCGCGGTCGAAGTGCTGGTGATCGACGAGGCGGACCGGATGCTGGACATGGGCTTTATCCCCGATGTGCGCACCATCATCCGCAGCACCCCGCCCAAGGAACGCCGCCGGACGCTGCTTTTCAGCGCCACGCTTTCGGACGAAGTCATGCGCCTGGCGGCCCAGTGGATGCCCGATCCGCACGTGGTCGAGATCGAGCCGGATCATGTGGCGGTGGATACCGTCAAGCAGCTCGTCTACATGGTCCGGGCGAATCAGAAATTCACTGTACTTTACAATCTGCTCAAACGCCCCAACATGGGGCGGGTACTGGTTTTCGCGAACCGGCGTGACCAGACCGATCGCATCGCGTTCGAGCTGCAGCGCCACGGGGTTGTCTGCGAGATCCTCTCGGGTGCGGTCGATCAGAAGAAGCGCATGCGCGTGCTGGATGATTTCCGTTCCGGCAAGCTCCGGATCGTGGTCGCCACAGACGTGGCGGGCCGCGGGCTGCATGTCGACAACATCGACCATGTGGTGAATTTTGATCTCCCCTACGAGGCCGAGGACTACGTGCATCGCATCGGCCGTACCGGCCGTGCGGGGGCGGAGGGCACGGCGGTCTCGTTTGCCTGCGAGGACGAATCGTTCGGCATCCCGGAAATCGAGAAATACATGGGCGAGACGATGTCCTGCCAGTATCCCGAGGACGTGTTGCTCCGGGCGTTACCGAGAACGACGGCCCCCGAGTATGTACGCCCGCCCCGCAGTCCCTCCTCCGGTGGCCGCAGTGGCGGTAGCCGGGGTAGTGGCAGTCGCAGCAGTGGCGGGCGCCCGAGGCGGTAGGTAGTGATAATTCCATATAAAGGAATGCTCGATGAGGAATCGCAATTACCGTTTGCAGGCTAAGGATTGTTCGCCGCTGTTGCAGCTGTGAATAATCATGAAAGCGCGAATGCTATTTCCTGTACTTATATTCGCGTTGACCTTTGTTCGTCCATGCTATTGCGAGATAATTCACGTCAAGAGGGATGCAGTTGGGTTGAACGATGGTTCGTCGTGGTCTAATGCATTTAACGACCTGCAAAGTGCCATTGATTGCTCCGCAGCGGAAGATGAAATTTGGGTTGCTGCCGGAACCTATGTTCCTTCGAACCAGATCAGCCCATTCTCGATGAAGTCAAATACGATGCTTTATGGTGGTTTCAAAGGAACGGAAACCAATCGAGTGGATCGCAATTGGGTTGATTATCCTGCGATCCTTAGTGGTGATATTCTGGGAGACGATGTGGGTTTCTCCAACAACACGGAGAATGTTTCTACAGTCCTGTCCGCCACAAACAACAACGTGATCGATGGTTTCATCATTCAATCAGGACATGCCAGTGATGCTGGAAATGAGCCTTCGGGAGGTGGATTAAGCATTGGCGGGACGGCCAGAATCTTGAATTGTGTTTTTTCAAACAACTACGCCGTCGCGCTTGGTGGGGGGATTAATATCGCCTTCGCCTCTGTTGCCACCGTGACGGTCGAGAACTGCGAGTTCAAAAACAACATAGCCGGCGGGGATGGTGGTGGTATTTATGCAACAGACGTAGGTTTTCTTTCGATCAAGAACTGTGTCTTTTCCGGGAACGACAGACGCGCTTCTGACGCCTTGCGTGGTGGAGGCATTAAAGTGTTACGGTCAGATTGCTCTATTGATGATTGCAATTTTATCGCGAATTCTAATGGTGGAGTGGCCATGACCCAAGTCAACGCAACCATTCAAAACTGCTCTTTTATAGGCAATGTCTCCCGCTATGCGGGTGCTGGTCTTGCGATTGGTGAATCTTCCGTACACATGTCCCGTTCGTTATTCGTGGCCAATAGAATCGATGGTGAACATGGCGGCGGGCTATACAGTTGGAAGTCTTCTCTCGTGGTAACGAACTGTGTGTTCTCGGGCAATTCTAGTAACAACGGCGGAGGGGGTATAGCTGGCTTTGATAATGCTGGACTCTCGGTTTACAACAGCATTTTTTCGGGAAACACTGCCTCCTCTGCTGGTGGCGGTCTGTTTATATACGACAGCAGTACCGAGCTCATACATATCATCCGAAACTGCCTGTTTGTTGGTAATTATGCTACAGGGAATGGCGGAGGCATGGCAATAGCGCCAGGCGGTCTTTCGGCGGAGAATTGCACATTCTTTGGCAACAAGGTCATTAAGAGTTCATCCAATGACGGTGGCGGTGGCCTATACCTGCAGACGTCCGATCCGCTAGTGAACTCGATCCGTAATTGTTTATTCTGGGAGAACCAGAGCCCTAGGGGAAGCGAATTGATGGGCCGCTGTTATCCTTACGTTTCTTCGACTACAATGTCCTATTGTGATATCAAGGGTGGATACAACGGGCTAGGCGTGGACTTTCGCTACCTAGTGAACGGAGGTGGAAACATCAGCAGCGATCCCGTGTTCGCCAGCGGTACAAACGGAACGTGGACGGGCAATGCTGTTTTCAATCCCGTTGTTTTTCACAGTACCATGACCAATAGTGGTGCTGCGTGGACGATGAATAGCTTGAAGGGCAAATTCGTACAGCCCGACACAAACAGTGTTCTTCAGTACCAGATTGTATCGAACGGGGCCCAGTCTCTAGCTGTAGGAGGCGATTTCTCCACGAGTGTATTGAGTGGCAAGGCATACAGGATCTATGACTATCATTTGCAGAATGGGTCGCCTTGCGTAGACAAAGGTACTGATCTTGCGCCTGTTGGCAATGATGTGGATGGGGTCGGTCGACCACTTGATGGAGACAACAACGGCACAGGAAAGTGGGATATTGGCGCTTACGAGTACGTCCACCCAATTGCTGATACCGATGGAGATGGTGCGACGGATGCCGATGAGGCTATTGCTGGGACAAGTGGGGCTGATTCTTCAGATATCTTCCATATCTCGGGGGCCAGTCCGACGCCGAGCACGAATTCGATTACCGTTTCGTGGCAGAGCCACCTGGGCCGAATATACGACCTGCAATACAGGACGGATCTGACGTCAGGAACATGGCTCGACTTGCCGGGCATGACCAATCTTTGGGGCACTGGATCTATCATGCATGAAACTAACAACTGCATAGGTGCTGGTTTCCTGCGATTAAGCGTTAAGTTGGCTCCTTCGCCGTAGCCGCGACCTGGCATGGAAACACCAGTGAATCTCTATTCCGTTAATGCGGTGCCAAGTCACCACACCAAACACCGTCGTAGCCCTGCTCGCCAGCATGCCAAAACAAACAGAGTTGACCTATCTGACCTATTCTGGTCAAATAGCACCATGAATCGGAGGTTAGTGTAATGATTGCAAATATATCAGAAGTAAAAGCGCATTTGTCGCGTATGGTTGATCGTGCCTATCATGGCGAAACGGTGGTCATTGCCAAAAATGGCACACCGCTTGTCGATCTTGTGCGCCACCAACCTTCGCGTAGCCGAAAATTGGGGCTGCTCTCGGGGCGGTTCAAGATAGCCGATGATGCATTCAAGATGGATAGGGAAATCGAGGAAATGTTTTATGGGAATGGACGATGAAACTGCTTCTGGATACGCACACGTTTCTATGGGCAATCTCTGATCCGGATCGGATTCCCGAGCACCAGCGAGACCAAATCAAACAGCTTGCGAACATCGTTTACACAGGCTAAGGGACAGGCCTTTGGTTGACTAGGCTAAGGGACAGGCCTTTGGTTGACTCGGAAATCTTCATGAATATCAAAACGTTGTCGAGACTCAGGATGTGAACGTTTAAATCGAAGAATGTGTAATGTGCTTGCTTGCTGTTGGTAGCAAATGATATACGTCCGGTAGATCAGGAGTTAACAACAGGAGGTTTTGGTGAAAAGACGTAACGGGTTTCAAGTCTTCATCCGTGTTGTACAGCAGTCCATCCTGGCGATGACGGTCCTAGCCGGACTTTATGCATGCCCGTCAACCATCGTGGCTCAAGACGCTCCTGATGTGC
This sequence comes from uncultured Victivallales bacterium, assembly GCA_964652765.1. Classification (GTDB taxonomy): domain Bacteria; phylum Verrucomicrobiota; class Kiritimatiellia; order UBA8416; family UBA8416; genus UBA8416. The sequence continues at coordinate 9,782 of CAZZBA010000075.1, forward strand.
TAACTGAGGCTGTGTATCCTGTCGTGAGCGACTCAGTCCAGGAGCTTTTTCGCCTCATGTTTGAGGCGATGATGATTGATTACGCTTCATACCAATATGCTCTTGAGCACGGAAGCCTGCCAGGCAATGGCGCACTTCAAAATGCTGTTATCCCGGTGGAGGAACAGGTGACATGGAGTGAACTTCAGGCGAAAGGTGTCATATCGGCGGCAGAGTTGGTGCAGATTCTGGGCGAGGGTAAACTGGGGGATCTTACACCAGGGGAAATGCAGGCATTTGAGGATCTTGCGCCGGTGTATGAACCGGACAAGACCAAACGTATTCGCTACGACATTCGTAAAAAGCACATCCTGGTTGATCTGATCCGCCTGGAGCACGAGCAGCGGCGGCAGGACGAGACGCAGCGTCAAGTTGGTATTGAAGCGGCCAAACGGCTCGGGATGCCGGGCGGAGACGACGAGAAACTGGAAAACTTGGCAATCACGGGTTGCAGTGCCAATGGGTTTCCGCTATACGCCGTTTCGCACAACCGCCAAACAGCGGAAGATATCGCGGCTGACGTCATATGGGGTTCGTTCGGTTACATGGACTTCTACCTATCCGGCTCCGGCGTTAAGGTTGCCTTGCGTGACATCCATCTTGCAACCACCAATCATCAGGAATTCGCCGGGCAGAGGGTAGCGCAGAAAGTCACGGGATCGGAAAGCGAGCACGCCACGGCGGTCTGCGGGACAATCTGCGCGGCCGGCGTCGACACCAATGCGCAAGGGATGGCCAATAGTTCACAAGTCGATTCCTACACAGTTGCTGAATCAATGCCGCTTTCCCCGTCCGTTCACATTATCGCATACACTTATGGCCGTGCGGCTGGGTGGCAGCTATCTGGTGCTACATACTTGTGGGCGGATTATGCCTCTAATCCACAATCAACAAACGAGAGCGGTTCCTTTGGACGGTACGAGTTCGAACCCAAAGACCTTGATACCCTTGCCTATGCGGCAGCCTATGTCCTTCCCGTTGTTTCTGTGGGTAACGACAATGGAGAGTCCTATGCCGGACAGTGGCACATGTGCTGGTATCATGGTGCTTACACCAATGATTACCACCCTGCCGACGGGGCCGCTAATAACGGGTACGACACACTTAACCCCTTGGCCTGCACCAAAAACGCATTGGTGGTCGGCGCTACGCCACGAGGCCTTTACTCGCCCGCCAGCTACAGCAGTTGCGGCCCCACTGACGATGGGCGCATCAAGCCGGATGTTACCGCCCCCGGCGGTCCTGTGTACACCACGTCCGACAACGGAACCAACCAGTACACAACACTTGAAGGCAGCAGTTTTTCGTCCGCCACCGCCGCCGGAACTCTGGCCATGTTGCAGGAGCTTCATGAACGCGGGTATGGCACCAATCAACCGATGCTCGCCTCCACATGGCGCGCACTGCTGATGCATACTGCCGATGGCGGCGATATCGCCGGGCCGGATTACCGCACTGGCTGGGGCCGGATCAACGCCTTTGAAGCGGCCAAGGTGGTAAGCAACAACATGTCGTATGCCAGTTTGCCAAACATCAAGGAACTCAGGCTGCTCGATGGCGAGTTGATCGAGTTTGATGTGGTGTTTGGCACGGGGGGATGGCACCGGGTTTCCATGGCGTGGACAGATCCAGCAGGCGAATCGATTGCAGAGGACTGGACGCTTGACGGAACCAACCTTGTGCTTGTCAACGACCTTGACCTTCGTGTCATCGGTCCCAATGGCGTCACGAATTTCCCCATGATACTGGATCCCCAGAATCCGACGAACAGCTTTACAACAGGAGACGACTTCCGCAACAACTACGAGCAGGTGGATTTGCAGCTATCTCCCGGCACTAACCGCGTTTGCATATCCCATAAAGGAAGCCTAGTGGACGGCATGCAGGATTTAAGTGTGATCCTCACCGACTTTATTCTTGGCGATGCTCCAGAATTCAGGATCACGGATGTCGGCCTTGTTGACAGCAGCGGGGAAGTCGTTGAATTGCACTGGCCGGGGGTTGTTGGCGGTCGGTACGATGTGCTGTCTTCAACCAACCTGCTCGAACATCCCGCAGGCTGGTCGACCGTAGGTCCCGGCGTGATTGCAAACAGCACGAATCTGGTCTGGACGAACACAATAAACGAGACGATGCAGTTCTTCCGGCTCAACAGGAGCCGGTAATGCACAGGAAAGCATTTCGGCATTGCATATTGGCAATTGCTGGCTGCTTCTGTCTTGGGTGCGTTCAGCACGCTGAGTCGTCTCCCTCGATTGTCTGGTCAGGAGAGCAAGATATTGAAACAACAATGTTCGATACCGGATTCACATATATGGATCTGGATAGTAACGGTACGGATGACTTCAGTATAAGACGCTACGGCGATGACGTTTTCGTCTTCTCGCTTTCTGAAGGCAACGAATTCTTCTGCACGATCAATGAGGATCCCAGATACCTGCCTGCAGCGCGTCCCGAGTCAACGGGGGTTCTTGCGGACGATTCCCCGGAAGCTCCATATGTCTGGAGCGGCGACAATGAAGGATATGGGCAGATCATGATGGCATACGGGCAGGGTTACTGGGTTGGTGCCGACCATGCCTACATGGGGGTTCGATTCCTAGCGGAGGAAGACCTGCTTTACGGTTGGATCGAAATGAGCCTGGATGCCAGCGCCCCATATACGATGACCATCCACAGTTGGGCATACGAAACGCAGCCCGGAGTTGGGATCACCTTCGGGGTCGTGCCAGAACCGTCAACGTGGGCACTCTTCCTGATTGGCGTCGCCTGTCTCGCTTGCTTAAAAGAACCCACCCCTAACCCCTCCGAGGAGGGGAACGTGTTCGGGCGCAATCTCTTATCTTGATCCCCTCCTGGGAGGGGTCAGGGGTGGGTTTGCGGGTAAATGGCCCCTTAAGTAAGTGTCATTCACCCATTGGGGCCAGTTGAGTCGATCAGCCACCCAGGTTTCTTAATGGGGAGCGAGCGTCCTCGCGAGCCGGGCGGAGTTTTTGCAAGAGCTTCTCTTGACGATTTTAACTGTAGAGCCCCTTTTCTGTTCGACATTTGCAACGGAATCCCCGATAGTCTAAAACGCGTTTTTTGTAACCAGTCAGGAGCAGCATTCTTGAATAATGTCGAATTCACAGGGATAGACGGCGGCGTGACCGCCGCCAGAGGTTTCCGAGCCTCCGGCGTGTGCGCCGGGCTCAAGGCGTCGGCACCCGATCTGGCATTGCTGGTCTCGGGCGCGCCCGCGGCCGTGGCTGGCGTTTTCACGACCAACACGATGCAGGCTGCCCCCGTGCGCCTTTGCCGCGACGTGGTCGCCGGCGGCATGGCGCAGGCGGTCGTGATCAACAGCGGCTGTGCCAATGCCTGCACCGGGGCCGACGGCATGGCGCGGGCGCGCGCCGTGGCGGCGGCGACAGCGGAAGCCCTGGGTATTGACACCCGGCATGTGCTGGTCTGCTCGACCGGTACGATCGGCAAGCGCCTTCCGGTCGAGAAGATCCAGCAGGGGATGGGGCTTGCCGTCGCGGCACTGTCCGCCTCGGGCGGTCCGGACGCCGCCCGCGCGATCATGACGACCGACACGGTCGACAAGCAGTACGCCGTGAGCCTGGAGATCGAGGGGCGTCGCGTCACCGTGGGCGGCATGTGCAAGGGCTCGGGGATGATCGCGCCGAACATGGCGACCATGCTGGCCTTCATCACCACCGACGCGGCGGTTGCCCCTGCCGCGCTGCAGCGTTGCCTCGCGGCGGTTGCCGACCGCACCTTCAACCGGATCAGCGTGGATGGCGACACGAGCACCAACGACACGCTGCTGATACTGGCCAACGGCGCGGCCATGGCGGGAATGCCGGCGCTTGACGAGTCGCATCCGGCCTGGGACGCGTTCGGCCAGGCGGTCGAGGCCGTGGCGCGCGAGCTGTCCTACCGTATCGTGCGCGATGGCGAGGGGGCCACCAAGTTTGTGACCGTGACCGTGGCCGGGGCGATGACGCCTGCGGACGCCACCCGCGCCGCCAAGGCGATTGCCAATTCGATGCTTTGCAAGACCGCCTGGTTCGGCGGCGACCCGAACTGGGGACGGGTGATCTGCGCCGTCGGCTACAGCGGCGCGCAGGTGGATCCCGACCGGGTCGACATCACCTTTGACGAGCTGGCGGCCGTGCGCGACGGCCAGATGGCGGCGGGCGTCGCGTTCAAGGATCTGGAGGAGGTCTTTGCCCGCAAGACCTTCGAGATCACGGTCAACCTGAACCTGGGTGAGGCGGTGGACACGGTCTATACCTGTGACTGCAGCTATGAATACGTGCGGATCAATGCGGAGTACATGACCTGATTTTGCCGGGCGGAATCGGGAACACGTTCTGGAGGTGGATAGAAAATGGAAGATATCAGTCGGAAAGCAGCGGTCCTGATCGAGGCCTTGCCCTATATCCAGCGGTTTCGCAATGCGATCGTGGTGGTCAAGTTCGGTGGCAGCGCGATGGAGGATAGCGCCCATGTCGAAAGCGTGCTCGACGATATCGCCTTCATGGAATGCGTGGGCATGAAAGTCGTGGTCGTGCATGGTGGAGGCAAGGAGATCTCGCGCGGGATGAAGGACGCCGGTATCGAGTCGACCTTCGTGCGTGGTTTGCGCGTGACCTGCGCTCGCTCGATCGAGGTGGTCGAGCGCGTCCTCAAGATGGATGTCAACCCGCGTATCGTCAAGATGCTCACCCAGAAGGGGGCACCGGCGCGCGGCCTCAACGGGGAGGATATCTTCCGGGTGCACCGGATGACGGAAACCGATCCCGAGACCGGGGCGATACTGGACTGGGGCTTCGTGGGCGAGCCGGGGGAAGTGCTCAC
>CAZZBA010000076.1:0-14280 GCA_964652765.1 uncultured Victivallales bacterium
TGCGCATTTTCCCGTCATCCTGCCCGAACGGCTGCAACCCGGTCTGCCAGCCCGCCTTTTTTGCGTCAAAGTCCACCGCGAACCAGTTCTCCATACCGGCCGGATAGGTCACCTTCCGGTAACGCGTCTGCCCAGGCCTATACGGCATCGTCTCGGGCGGATCGAAATTGAAATAGTCCCACTGCATCTCGTTCCTGGCCGGACCGAAATCACGCCAGTCGTAATCACTCACCCCCATCTTCTTGTAAAGATCAACCAATCCTTCCACCTTGGCTTGATTCTGGTAATTGACCATCACCGGCTCCGGCTGGGTCTCGGCCATCAGCGGCCCGATATTGTTGGCCACATACTCCGGGATGAACTGGTCACGGACGACCGAGTTCACCATCGCTTTCACATCCGGCCCCAGTTTGGTGATATCGGCTTTCAGGAACAAGTCCTTATGGGGCAGGGTCTCGTCGGGAAAGCGCTGGCGACTTAGATCGAGGAGTTTTTCCACGCCCCCCGGATGACTGGCCAGCGTGGAGGCCATATTCCCGATCATATTGCCTAATACGCTGTTCAGTTCCAATCCGCCCGGAGCAACCAGTTTCTGCGGAATATCGGCATACGCTTGCGCGAGTACCTGCAAAGCCAATGCCTGCACTTCCGGATCGGCCTCACGCACTTTACTGACAACGCCATTTAGCATCCCCATCAGATTCTTGTTCTGGTTGGTGGCTAGCAGCTTGCCGAGCCGTGGCAACAGCTTCTGATAGCATTGTTTTTCCGTGACCAGCCCTTGCACCGCCGATAAAGCGCCATTCTGCAACCACCAGTCCTCATGCTCCAGCCAGTAGGCGAGCCGGTCCACATGCGGCACGAGCAGCTCCGTCCGCGCATTGCCCAGGCAATGCAAGGCACTTTGGACCACCCACCAGGATTCATCCGGGTCATTGACCATGACGAGCAGGAGCCGGACCATCTCATCGGTCAAACGCTCGGCCCGCGGCGGTTCATACTTGGCTGTCGGCGCGGTTCGGGTCGAGACGGCCATGCAGCCCGCCTGGCGGACGCGCGGATCCTTGTCCTTGAGCAGTTCCAGGGTCAGCATGTCGCTCTCCTTCCCGCCGATGGCTCTCGCCGCCATCTCCCGCACGCCCTGATCAGGGTGCCGTGCATATTGGAGCAGCACCGCATCGGTGGCCGATCTTATCCGCCCACTAATGGGCCAGGATGCATCCGTGGCCAGCTTTTCGGCGCTCCAGTCGGGGACGTTGCCGTCCTTGTCCGCAGACGAGGTGAGCGAGTAAAACGCCTCGTCCGCAGCCGTGCCCCAGGGGCGCTTCGGCAATTGGTACGGCTTGGAGAACTTCGTCGGCGGTGCGCCGGTGATGCGCAAGGTCTTGCGCGGGATCGTGTAGGTCATCGCCACGCCGATGCCCCAGCTAGTGGGGGAGTCGTAGCGGCCTCCCATTCCGAAGTTGGCGCTGACAATGCCCATCGAGCCGTCATGGTGACGCGACATTTCGTAGAACCATTGCCGGTTGTCCATGAACTCCCGGTATTTCAGCGGCGCCTTGTCGGCCATCAGCCCCATCGCGGTACTGCGCCAGATCTCGCCGATGCCGCCGCCCGTATGCCCGTGCAGCATCCACGAGGTGGAATAGAAGCTCTTGACCGCACTGATATCCCGTGCCCTGGCATAGACCGAGTTCTCGCCCTCGGGCGTCAACGCCGCCGCCGCCGCCATGGTAAACGCGAGCCCCCCGGTCTTGCCGTTGTCCACGAAACCATCTTCCGGCATGGCATCGCCATACGCGACGTTGCCATGACCGGCAAACCGGTAGTACTGCCTCAGCGCCTCCTGCAGCGTGTACTCATCCACCTTTGCGCCGCACTCCCGCGCCAGCAGCAGGAAAGTGGCGCAATGCACGCCGGCCGCGTTCATGTGGCCATAGCCGAAGCTTAACCCGCCCTTCTGGTTCCATCCGCCCTTGGACATGGTGCGCTTGAGACAGTCCGCAATCTTCTCGATAACCGGTATGACCGTCTCGTCGCCGGTGCGCAGGTAATATTCGCACAACCCAGGCCCGCCATAACCGAGATACCACGGGTAGACATTGATCGGGTCGTTGTTCGGTGTCTTTGGCACCCGCTCCCTGACCCAACGGCGGGCGACTTCAAGATCCTGCTCCTCGCCGGTCGAAAGCATGTAGAGCAAGCCAACGCTGAGACCGGGCCCGGCGTGATTGCCGCTCCTCGCCAGGAAATCCGCCTGGTTGCGCACGATTTTATCCGACTTCGGACAGTTCAGCGGCCAGGTCTTGCTGTACGCGCCGAGAACCGGGATGTTGATGATGACTTCCTCCGCCTTGGCATCCGGGGTGTCCTTGACCAAGAACTTGATGACGCCGTCGGTGGCCTCGGCTTGCGTGATGATGGCGCCGAGCTGGATGCGCGGATCAATATCCTTGAGCGTTTGCCCGTTGATGCTTGCGATCATCTGCCCGACCTTGAGCTTGCCGGCAGAAGCCGCCGGCGAGCCCTTGTCAATGCGGCTCAACTGCATCTGGAATGGCGGCAGCAGCAGGTCGATCCCGATGCCCACCGGGCCAAAGTGCTCGATCGGCTGTTTCTCTTTGTTCTCATTGGCACGGGTGCTGAAAAGAGCCGGTCCCTTATAAAACGAGCTCACGACCTTGGCTGGCTCCTGGTCGGATTCGCTCGCGAATAAAGTCCCCGCCAACAACACACCCGCCAGCACATAATAGTTCCTGATGTTCATCTGTTTTTTCCTTGTTTTTTCTTTTCCCATGCTTGACGAAGACGCTCTTAATGTTTCCACTTATACTCCTCAGCCAACGCCTCGAACCATCGCTCGGCGTGAGCAGTCAGGCCTTTTTGATTGAAGTGAACTTTGTCACTCCGGTACTCCGGTCCAAGCTCGTCCGTGTTTGGTCCTCGATTGGCAATGCCATTTTCCCACAGGAGTTTTTGCCCCCTGGCGACTTCCGCCTGTTCCGCCGCTGCTGATTTCGTATGAAATGAGGCCTGAGCCACAAACCAGGGAAGATCATAGCCGGCATCTTTGTTCAATGACTCGATGATGGTCTTCATCCGGTCGCGGTAGGTCTCGGCAGGGGTCTTGGCAAGCGAGTCGGACTCGCCCTGGTGCCAGAGAACGGCTCGAATCCCGTCTTTTGGAAATTGGCGAACACGCCCGAGAAGATTCTCGTAAAGTTTGAAACTCTTGTGCTGCACGCCCGGCATCCAGTTCTTGACCTCGGTCCAGGTGGGGGACGCGGACCGGAAGCACACCGGGACTTGCTGCGACTTGGCGATCAGGTCACCAAGAATCGGCCAGACACTGCCATCGCGGCCGCAACCCCCGGGGATGGGATCCTTGGCCGGAACAAAACTTTCCCCATTGAAGTAGACTACGCGATCGTCCTTTGCCACCTGTTTCGGCTTGCTGAAGTTGGCGGAATTGGATTGTCCGGCAGTGATAAACACCTCTCCGACACCAACCTTCGTGATCACCGTCTCAGCTATGACCTTTTCGCCGAGTCGCGCCCGGACGGTAATTGTATACCACCCGCCTGCCTTCAGGGATATCCGACCGGAGAACTTCCCGGCAACGATATCCGTGCGCTGGGCAATGGTTGTCCAGCCCATGGCCGCGCCGCTCTCGATGCCGGTGGCCAGGTCGGCCTTCACCTCAATGACGTCGGCGCCTTCTTTCATCACGCCCTCAACGACAACGTCGGCCTGGTTCTTGTCCGTTCGCTGGCTAACCTGCAGTTCAAGAGGCGCGGTGAGGGTCAAGGCCGGGGCAGGAGCGGGGTCCTCGGCGCGAACCGTGCAGATTAACATGAGGAGTGCGCAACAGAATGTGATCGATCTGCGGGTTGTTCTCATATCAGGTTTCCTTGTCTTTGTTTCGTGCAGCCTGGGAATACGCTATTTAGTTGGCTTCAACGTGAACGACTTCACCGCGATCCCATATTGCGGTCCATCCGTGCGCCAGAACTTCAGCATGTTCTCGCCCTGCTTCAAACTGAGCATGACCGGCTCGGAGTCCTGCCACATTCCAAGCGTGCAAGGTAGTCCTATCCGGGTGCCGACAGTATCGTCGTTCGCCGCCACCTGCAGCATCTGGTCGTAGTTCACGGTCACCACCCGGGCCGTCAAGGCATACTGGCCCGCCCGCGGGACGTTGATCGCGTAATTGACAACGGATTGCGGATTACGCCCACGACCGGTCGGATCCTCTTTCGGGCTGTTCGCGAAGTAATCCTTGTCATAGCCATCGGGGACTATCTCACCGACGTTGCCATAGATGTCGTACAGCCCCCACGGATTCGGTTTCTTCTGACCAACCGGATTCGACGCGCCGCGGGAATTGTCCTTGAACCATGCGTAGTCGCCGAGCTTTGCCGGATCATTGCCGAAGAACCAGCGCGCGTCACTGCCGGCGCGAGCCGCATATTCCCACTCCGCCTCGGTCGGAAGCCGCACCGTCCGCGAGGTCTTTTGGGAAACCATCTTGCAGAACCGGATCGCGTCGTTGGCGCGCATGCCACCCTTGGGATGGTTGCCGTTCTTTACCTGCTTGCTCCCTCCCGACCCGGAACCGGCGGCATATTGCGCCAGCGTCACCTCGTATTTTCCGAGGTAATAGCCCTTGGTAAGCGTCACCTCATGCTTCGGCGTATTGACGCAATCGTAATTGCCCTTCGCCTCCGTGATTTCACCACCCATGATGAACCTGCCGGGCTTGATGTAGACGAACTCAATGGCCACTCCGTTGCCAAGGTCGAGCGTGACCTCAGGCGCGGTTTCGCCGCTCGCCGGGGTCATTGCCACTCGGAAACCCCAGTTGGGGTAGCCCCCGAGGCCGGCTTCACGGAGGCGTACTTCGGAAGAACAACCGACAGCGTCGCCTTTCCATGAGCCGCCGCGAAACACGTCCCGGCCCCCGCGTTCGAAATTCGGAAGGTACATCTGCATGCCGCCGGCGAAACTCTTCATCACCGCCACGCCCTTGACTCCTTTCGGCGACGTGCTCAAGGCGGCGGCTGGGATTTCGATCGAGCCATCGCTATGGTTGATGATCTTCTTGTCCTCTTCTGTAGCCGGCGAGGCGATTAGTTGCTCGGCCATAGTCGGTTCATCAGCCTCACCCAGTTCTGCACCCAGCGGGGCAAGCGTGACAGCCTTGGACTCCTTGATAATCCTCTGCTGTGCCAGCAGCGACACTCCGCTCCAAGTACCGGGTTTCGCCTCGCCTCCGTACTGACGAGCTTCGCCCAGCAGATCGCCGATCCACATGGCCCGCTTGACTTGCAGGTAAGCCTCCGGGATGTTGCGGGCTTGGGTGCTGGCCAGAAAGGCGCGGTCCTTACCATAGATTGTATCAGTCCCACCGGAGCCCCAGCCCGGGCCGAGGTTGACCACCCATCCGCCGGGTGTCCAGCGCGCCATGGCCCCATGGGCGTGACTGGGACGCTTGATGGATGGGATGCCGAAGCAACGCGTGATGTACTGTCCGAAAAATGCGCGCCGGCCGCAGATGCCGCCGTTCATGAGGATATTCTGATAGTGATGCAGTTCGGGCCGGTCTTGCCCGACCCGGTTCGATCCGTAAAGGATGTTGCTCTTGACGATGGCCGAATAGCGCCAGCCGTGTTTCCCGGTAGTGACGTGGTCGGGCCGGTAGTTCCGGAGCGTCTCGCGCCCCCAGGCCATCAGCCACTCCGGTTCGCTTCCGCCCACGACAAAACGCAGACTCCACGTATCGAGATTCGGGAATTCGGCATCCAACTCGCCGTCCAGGTGCGCCTTTTCAAAGTGCTGGTAACGTTTTAGCGGGTCGTGATCAAACTCCGGCGCCGCATATTCCAAGGCGATGGCCAGCGCCAAACGCTGCAGGATGCCGTCCTTGGCTTTCTCGCTCGCTTTCTGAATATCGGTATAGATCTTCATCGCCGGGCCGTATTGCGCAGGCCCCGCATTCCTGTCCTTGCCCACGGGGGTGCGGCTTGCACCATCCGCCACCAGCATCTGCTTCATCAATTCCGGGTCCGCCAGCAGTTGCTCGATCAGCCGTTCCTGCTCCTTGCCCTGCTGGGCGAACGCCGCCAAGCCTTCCGGTGTGCCTTCATGCAGGACCACAAACGTGACGAGCTTTGCGTCCAGAGCGTCGCTCGCCAGCAACGCTTGCACCTGCTGCTCGTTCCCGGGGGCGGGAAGCTTCGCGGTCAATTCCGTACGGAGCTGATTCATCAGTCCCGCATAACGACCAACCCATTTCCCGTCGGCTTCCTGCCCCGCAGCGACCCTGGGGTGTACGGCCAAACAGAACGTGACAGGCGCTAGTACCAGCGTGAATAAACGGATGTTCATCATTAACCACTCCTTGAGTTTCGTTGTTAGAATGAAACTGAATGAGCGGATATTAGCCGAGCCTGGATAGAACATACAATTACAAGTAGTACATAAATTATAGTAATCAGTACCACCAAGTGACGGGTGACGCCCGCATGTTTACCCGGATACCCTTAAACGGCGCATTTCATCGAGTGGAGCTGATTACGGGTCAACGGACCTGCTCTGATGCTTGCCGGGAATGTCGCCTGTACGCCCCCGGACTCATGTTCATGGCTTTCTTGAAGTGTACGTGGAGGCTTACCTGATGGCCAAAGCCGCAGGCTGACGCGACGTCACTGAGCTTGGCGTCCGTCTCATGCAGCATATCCTTCGCTTTATCGAGGCGGATCCGCGTCAGCACGGCACGCGGGGTCTGCCCGAGGTCCGCCCTGAAGGCCCTGAAGAGCCCCGTTCTGGACAGGCCGCAGCTTCCCAGCAGAGCCACGGTGCTGAAGTTGCTTGCGCAATGATCGAACATGTAGCGGATCGCCTTCATGACGGCCGGGTCCGAGGCCGCAAGGGTGTCCGTGCTGGCCCTTACCGTGATGCCTTTAGGGGGGATCAGGATGAGCGCAGCAGGCACCGGGGCCCCGTTCATCATCGCCTCCAGGAGATCGCAGGCTGTACGTGCCTTGGCTTCATTATCGACATCAATGGATGACAGCGGGACAGGGGAGCACTGATTGAAGAACTCAATGCCATGCATACAGAGCACCGCCACCTGATCGGGGATGTGCAGATTCTTGCGGAGACAAGCTTCGATGACCTCCAGTGCGCACTCAGGCTCATGCGCGAACAGGGCCAGCGGCTTCGGTGCTTCCTGCAACTTCATTTGCAGCCATTTCTGGCGGTTCTCCCATGTGTCGGGGGTGGCGCCCCGCTCCGTCATCCAGTTAAAAGTTTCGCATGTATGATCAGAGGCTTCGATCTGCTGGCGGAAAGCCGATAGGGCGATCTGCGTGCTGTATAGTATTTTATCGTGATTGGGGCGGCAGTAGAAGGCAAAGCGTCGGAAGCCTCGTTCCATAAAGTGGTCCACCGCCAGTCGGCTGGCCGCAGGCAAGTCGAAGGCCACGCAGGGAATCCCATGCGGATGACTGTTCATGTTTAATGAAACCACGGGACAGCCGGAGCCCGTAAGAAGGGTACGGACCTTCTCATTATCGCCACTTTGGGTGGTGATGATGCCATCTCCCGACCAAGTGGCAGGGACTTCGTTCGTCAGGCACATCCTGAGGTCCAGATGCCAGCCGCGCTGGGTAGCGTGGTGTGCCACCCGGCACATCAACTCCTCGTACCACCATTGGGAGGCAAATAGAATCCGCTTTGGACGAGACTTCCGGTCATTCTTGATTGTCTTTTGTTGCATTACCGTCGTGGCCCTTCCGTGTTCGGCGTGGTACCAATATTTATTAACTATGTACGATTCGCAATTCTACTTCAAGTTAATTCCGGGTGAACATATGCGCCCGGAACTTCACGCGCCTTCCCTTTTTCTTGACTCTCCAGATCGGATTCGCACCTACGAGTAGGGGAATTCTGTTCCGTTTGCGTACTCGTAAAACCTACTCGGGCACTCGAATCTCTTTATCAGAAGTTCCGTGGATAAGTCAGATAGGGCGAAGACCTCCGGGCGAGCCGCCCGCGGCAAAGGAAGCGGCTTGCTCGACGCGGCCGGCGTGCGGATGTCCAAAGAAGAAAGGTAAAGGCAGGCAGGACATTGTCCCGTCGCCGTAGTCAATTTCGATTTCCTATTTTCGGTTTACCCCCGCCCCGGCCGGTACTCATAGTTATCATTAATGTACTTTACGTAATTTACGCGAAGACGCATCTGTGGTAGATTAATGCAGTAAAGGTTGTGGGACGGCGGTGCCATGCGCGATCAGTTTGACCGGATCTTTAAGATCAGCCTTGCTATCTGACCACCGAAATCAGGAGGGATGAAGATGGAAACAGGACGTGACAAACTAGCATCCAAGATGACAATCCGAATCCATCGTGCCCTGATAGGCCTCTTCGCGGCCGCCGCCATGATCCCCTCCGCACACGCCGCAGACGGCACCTGGAATGTTGATGCCAACGGTCTCTGGAGTGGCGCTGGCAACTGGACGACCGACATTGCAGACGGCTCCGGCTTCACGGCGAACTTCAACAACGACATCACGGCGGATCGCACTGTCAGTTTGGACAGCGATCGCACGCTGACCAGTGTCGTTTTCGGCGATAGCGATACTGCGACGGCCGGGAGCTGGCTTCTCGACAACAACGCAACTGCCACCAACAATCTCATCCTTGCCGGCACCACGCCTGGGATAACGGTCAATGCACTCGGAACCGACAAGACCGCCACCATCTCCGCGATTATTCAAGGAACCTTAGGACTCGTGAAGAGCGGAGTCGGCACCCTCACTCTCTCCGGCTCCAACACCTACAGCGGCACAACGACCATAAGTGGCGGCAAGCTGATACTCAGTGGGTCCGGCAAGTTGGGCAACGGCACCTACGCTGGGGCCATCCCGATCAGTGCTGGCGCGACGCTTCAAATAGACTCGCCAGGGTCGCAGACCCTGTCTGGTGCCATCACCGGTGCCAGCGGCAGTGTGGTATTGAATGGTAGCAACGACTTGATCCTTTCTAACTCGGGAAACACATTCGGCAGCCTGACATTGACCTCCAGCGCCTCCAGCGGCCGGGTCTTCATCCTCACCAACGTGGGTGCGCTTCCAGCCGCCGCGACGGTCGCCGTCAACGCTGGTACTCTCGTTTTTCAAGCCGCCGCTGCCAATGCTAGCCCGATCACGGTCGCAAGCGGTGGAGGTATCGGCGCGCGCATCGCCATAACCCTCAGCAATGTCACCCTGCCTGGCTCTGGAACCGTCATATTCAATAGAGATGACGCGGTCAGCGCCACCCTGGGCATCAGCACCAGCCAGTCGCTCACCGGCACCCTCGCCGTCCATGTCGGCGGCGCCAATGCCAACGTGGGTGTGGTCACTTTGTCCGGTGTCATCGGCACCAGCAGCGGCACTGCCGGTCTTATCAAGACCGGTCCCGGCACCCTGCTTCTTTCCAATCCAACAGGCAACACCTACAATGGTGGCACCACCATCAACGAGGGCACCCTGCGCTTTACGACCAAAGTCGCCATGCCAGCCACGGGTACCGTGACGGTCAGTAATGGAGCTGTGCTTGGTGTGAACCTAGGCACTGCGGTCGATGTATGGAGCACCGGAGCCAGCGGCGTCGGCACCCTCGGCGGTCTGCTCGCTGGAGTCGGCGGAACGGGCAGCAGCGTCGCCTACAGCGGCGACGTCCGCCTGAACCTCGACGTGGTTGCCAATGTCACCTATGCTGGCAACATCGGCAATGTCGGCACGTCTCTCGCGCTGGTCAAAACAGGCGCCAGCTCGCTCACGCTCTCGGGCAACAACACCTATAGCGGCGGCACCTTCCTTCAGGCAGGCACCTTGATCGCCGACAGCGCCACTGCCCTCGGAAGCGGCAACATCACCTTCATAGGCGGCACCCTGCAATACACTACCAACAGCGTGGCGACCGACTTCGGCAGCCGGATTAAAAACAGCACCTCGGCCATTTCCCTGAATACCGGTGGCCAGAGTGTGACGCTCTCGGGCATTGCCAGCAGCAACAGCGGGGGGCTCACCAAGAACGGCACCGGCACGCTGACCCTCAGCGGCGCGAACAACTATTCCGGCGCCACAACCAATGTGACCGGCACGCTGATTCTTTCCGGTAGCAACAGCTCCGCCGGCGCCACGACGGTCAGCGCTGGCACCTTGCAACTCAACAGCAACAGCAATGGCGGCCTGGCCAGCGGAGCTTTGACCTTTGGCACTGCCACCATACAAGCCCTTAATGCCGACCGCATCTTCACCCAAGGGATCGGATTATCTGGTACCCCGACATTTTCGGGCGATTACAGCATCACTAGCCTAGGCCAGATGAATGGCAACTCAAGCGCTAGAACTATAATCAACAACATCTCCGCTGGAAAAACGCTCACCCTCGCTAGCTACGACCGCGGTGGAAGTAACCAAAGCCTTACCATCCAAGGCACCGGCACCACCATCGTGAATGGCAGCATTTACCTGGGTAACACCGGAGGCCTTTTCACCAAGACCGGCACCGGCACCGTCATACTGAACGGCAATTTGACCGCTAGGGGTAGTAGCCCTAGTACAGGAACACAAATCAGCCAGGGCACGTTGATAGCCCGCAGTGCTCAGTCCTTGGGAACCTCACCAGCAGATATCAGCAACTTTGCCGTCAACCTCGCCGTTGGCGCGGCCATGAATTATATGGCTGCCACAGACGTAAATTTGACCCTCGATACAGTCTCCACCAACGGACTCATCATCAACGGCGGCGTCGGTACTACCATCGGCGGTTCGATCGGCAGCAGCGCCACCAGTGCGCGAATCAATGTCATGGACCGGGTTCTCGTTCCCACGCCCGACGTGAGGGTGAATATCTATGGTGTCTCCGGAGTTAGTCGTCCTACTGGCACCAACGTCTACACCTTGATCAGTGGCCTCGGCGGCGGCGCAACCACGCTGAACGATGGCAACTACACCTTGGGAACCGTCATTAACAACACGGACTTCACCGTCGGCGCGATCACCAAGTCAACCACCGGTTTGTTTATCGAGGTGATCAAGGTCGGCGCGCTGAGCGGCAACGTTTACTGGAAGGGCGGTCTTGCGGGCAACACCGGAGTCTGGGCCGTATCCGACAATTCCGCCCAGAGCAACTGGCAGGTCGCCGACGGTGTGAACCAGCCGCTTGTGCCAGGCGCGCCGTGCGATCTGATATTCTCCGTCGCCTCGTCGCCCGGCACCATGGCGGCCATGACTCTGGGCTCGGACATGACGGTGCGGACCTTGACGATCAACAACACGGCTACCGCGTTTGACTTGGATAACGACGGCTACAAGCTGACCATCACCCCTGCCAGCAGCAGCGACGGCATCACCATCGCCAGCGGCGTGCAGGCCAGCACCATCGCTGCGGGCATCGCGCTGGGGTCGGCCCAGACCTGGACCCAAAATTCCGCCAACACCCTGACCGTCAATGGGGTGGTGAGTGGTGCCGGCAGTCTCACCAAAGCAGGTGCGGGCACGGTTATCCTCGCCGGTGCCAACACCTACACCAATACAACCACGATCAATGCAGGCACGCTGGCTCTCGGGGCGTCCGGTGTGCTGAAGACCGCTAATAACGTGGTGCTGGCGGGCGGAACATTGTCCGCAGGCAATGGCAACAATTCCCTGGGCAAGCTGACTCTCTCGGGAAATTCCTCGATCGCTCTAGGTTCGGGCTCCCTGAGCTTCTCGGGCGGGGCCGGTACCTGGTCCGGCGCCCTGACGCTGGCGGGCACCCTGGAAGCGACGACTCTGCGGTTCGGAACGAGCAGCACCAACGGGTTGAGCGAAGCGCAGCTGGACAGCATTGCCTACAACGGATGGAAGGTCGTTATCGATAGTAATGGCTACGCTCTTCCCGCCCCTCCACCCGCCGGCACTGTCCTTATTATAAAGTAGCCTGCCCAGCTGCGAGCATTAGTCTTGCCATTCCGATTGCGTACTCATACACCCGAATCTCTTTATCCGAAGTTCCGTGGAAAAGTCAGGTAGGGCGAAGACCTCCGGGCGAGCCGCCCGTGGCAAAGTCAGCGGTTTTCCAAACGCGGCTGGCGTGCGGATGTCCAAAGCTGGCATTTCATCTGGCGACTAGGCCGGTTTCCGTCTGGATCGGATCGCTGTCGCCCAGCTCGGCCAGCCTGGCATGCAACCGGGTCTTGAGTTTCCCGGCGATGTCGGCATGGGCCGGACTGTCGATCAGGTTGTTGAGCTCATACGGATCGTCATCAAGTTTGTAGAGCTCGTATTCGGGGCGGTGATGGAGCTTGTGGACCATCGGGGCTGCAGACGGATCCTGGCGAGCGAGCCGGACCCATGACTCCGCCACACCGGTTCCCGTATTTGCCGGATCGGAGAGCATCGCCAGGGCTCCATCGATGCAGATGTTGGATGTGAGCTGACGGTGGTTCGGATTATAAATCAGCGTATACGAATGGTCGCGGATTACCCGGATGGGATAAATCCGGTCGTGATTACCCATGATGTTGCAGTTGGAAAAGGCACCGAAGACATAATCATGAATCGGATCGCTTTCGCCCTTGAGCAATTTAAGGAAGCTGCGGCCGTCGCAGTCGCCGGGTGCCAGAGTGCCACCTGCGGCTTCCACCAGGGTAGGGGTCACGTCGGCGATCGAAACGAGGTCCTTTGCCGTATGACCGGCCCTGGTTACGCCGGCCCAATGGGCGATCAGTCCCGTGTGCAGGCCGTTGTCGTAGCAGGTCCACTTGGCAAACGGAAAGGAGGTTCCCTGTTCGCTGCAGACCATGAAAATCGTGTTCTCCCACAAACCCCGTTGTTCGAGTTCGGCGCGAACCTGGCCGACAAGCTTGTCAAAGTTAGTGATTTCCGCATAGTACTTCACCAATTCCTTGCGCAGCTCGGGGGTGTCGAGCCAGTAGGGGGGAATGGTCAGTTTGTCCGCGTCGTACGCCGAGACATCCCCGGTTGTGTAGGGGTCATGTCCGTCATGGGAGGCAATGAACATGCAGAACGGCTGGTTCTGTTTTGTGCATTCGTCCATCAGGTTTTGAGCGGTTTGGATATAGAGCGGATTCTGATCCGTCTTTCCGCCGCCATCCCCGAAATACTCGAATGGGTAGCAGCTCCGGGGGCCGATATGGCTCTTTCCGATGAGGGACACCCGGTAGCCGAGCGGTTTGAGGTAGTGGGCTATGCTGGTTGTGTCCGGCTTCGAGGTGGCATGATTCGGCAGCGTTCCGGTGCGCCACGGGGAACGGCCAGTATAGAGCTCCTGGCGGAAGGGTGCGCACATGGCGACGGTGCCGTACGCGCGATCAAAACGCACTCCACCGCTGGCAAGCCGGTCGATATGGGGCGTCTGGCAGTCCTTGCTGCCGTACGCGCCCCAAGTATTGCGGTTTACATCGTCGGCCAGGATAAAAACGATATTGGGCCGCCGATGTTCTTCGATTTGCATGTGTGAATTGTCGAGTAACATGGCCGCAAGGCTACCTTCCCCGTGAGTCCCTGTCAATTTCGCACAGTATGCGGAAGCGGTGCCACCCCTCATCCGGTACTCCTGTTTAGCAATAATGTACTAATAGTAATTGTTGGACAGGTCGTATGCTGATAACCTTTATCACATGCTGGAATGAGATGTTGATCGAGATCAGCGTAAATAAAAGGGCTTATAGAAATGCACACCAGTCCGAAAATACTGAAAAAAGTAAAAGAGATGGTTAACGACTACTACGCGCTGGCGTTTGTGCCGGTCGCGGAATTGTCCGTTGAATATATGGAGACACGCGAGCATTGGCGGCACTCGCCGACGAGCGCCAAGTGGAAAACAGCGCAACGCGGAATGACCTGGGGCGGGCACTGGATGACCGCCTGGTTCCGGAGCCGTTACACACCCTCTGCCAAACTGGCCGGGGAGCCTCTCTTCCTTCGTGCCAACACCGGTGGCCATGAGTCGCTGGTCTGGGTTGACAACGAACCGCGGGCCATCCTGACGGCTTCCAGTGACAATCGGAACCTCTATCCGTTTGGCCACACCGAGATGCTCCTGACGCCCTCGGCCGGACGCAAAGCGGTCGATCTCGCGGTCGAGGCCTACGCTTGGCACCCGGTGATCGGCACGAAGCCGCGCGACAATAACGGTAGTTCCTGCATGCACACATTCAGTTCCATGGACATCGCCACGCGGCGTGACGATGTCTGGGGCCTTGTCTTCGACCTGAAGGTTCTC
>CAZZBA010000077.1:0-14277 GCA_964652765.1 uncultured Victivallales bacterium
TTCGGCGGCACCGCCGGGCTGATTACCCGCGGCGACATCATCGGGGAGATCGCCGATGACGTGGACAACGAGTTCGGCGACCCGCATGAGGATATCCAGCAGATCGGCGAGAACCAGTGGATGATCGCCGGCAGCGTCAGCATCGAGGATGTCAACTATGAGCTGGACCTGGGACTCGAGGCAGAGGGGGCCGACCGGATCGCCGGCTGGGTGACCGCGCAGATGGAGCGGATCCCGCGTATCGGCGAGACGACCGAGGCACAGGGATGCCGCGTGACCGTCCAGCGTGTCCGCCGCCAGCGCATCCTGCTGGTCATGCTCGAGAAGCTGCCACCGGCGGAAACGGAAGAGGAGGTTGACGCATGATCACCTCCCACGTGCTGTTGCTCCTGGCCTGCATGGCGGCCAGTGCGTTCTTCTCGGGCATCGAGACGGGGATCATCTCGATCCACCGCTTCCGCCTGAGGCATTTCGTGCGCCAGGGTTCGCGCAATGCCCGCATCCTGGAGTATTTCGTCGAGCACGGCGATCGCTTGCTGGGCACCACGCTGGTGGGCAACAACATCTGCCTGGTGGTCATGTCGGTCGCTGCCGCCAGCCTGGCGCTGAATAGCGGCATTCCCGGGGCCCAGGCGCTGTCCACCCCGGTGCTGGCGGTCCTGATCATCGTGTTCGGCGAGTACATCCCGAAAGCCTGGTTCCAGGCGCGTCCGATCGAGCGCTGCCTGCGCTTCTCGGGGGTGCTGCAGGCGGCCGAATGGCTGCTGCGCCCGTTTGCCTACATCATCATCGCCCTCGCCCGGCTGCTCTCGCCCGGCGAGCGCAGCAAGACATTCGCCCGCCCGGCGCCGTTCGTTACACGCGACGATCTCAAGGTCCTGGCACACGAGGGGGAAAAGGACGGCGTGCTCTCCGCCAAGGAGCGCTACATGATCCATCGCGTGATCGAGCTTTCCAGCCGCAAACCGGTAGACATCATGGTGCCAAGGGAGAAGATCGTCTCCGTCCACGACGACATGCCCGTCCCGGAACTCTTCGCCTTCGCCCGCCAGGCCGGCCTGACACGCCTGCCGGTCATCAACCGTGCCAGCGGCCGTTTCACCTGCATCGTGAATGTCTTCTACGTGCTTTCAGCCGGCGAGAAGGCACTCGGGAAGACCGTTGCCGCCTTCGCGCGACCGGCCCTGTTCGTCCCGATCACCATGCCAGCGGACCGCCTCCTGCCGCAGATGCGGCGCGCCCGGCAGCCGATGTGCCTGGTGCGCGGCGCGGATGACGAGGTGATCGGACTGGTCACCACCGAGGACATCCTGCGCATCATCGTGGGGAAACTGTGAGACTGCCGATGGCGGCGGCCGCCGCCGACTGTCCGGCCTGCGGGCGTTATATCGGCCGGACGACGGTCTGCCCCTACTGCGACGTGGACATCCCCGTGCCGCTATGGTTGCGCCTGCTGCGGATCGGCGCGTGGGTGCTGGCGTCCGGCGGCCTGCTGCTGACCTGGGTGGTGGCAACCGGCATGAGCGGCGACGATTACAGGAGTACGTCCAATGCGCATTCCCAGCAGCTCACCGAGGACGGTTCGCCCTACCTTGTGAACTCGAATGCGATGGCTTTCCCACAGCGGCTCACCGAGGACGGTTCGCCCTACCTTATGAACTCGGACGAAATGGGTAGGGCGAGCCGTCCTCGGCGAGCCGCGACTGCAGAACCCGGCAATTCCGGCACAAACCGCACGGGTCACCTGCTCAACCCCATTTCCCGCATCTACACGGTTCTCAAACCGCATCTCCACTGGATGCTGTGGGGCGGCATCACATTCATGCTGCTGGCGGAGCCATTGCAGCCGGTATCCGCCGGCAAGGCCGGGTGGCGACGGTGCCTTGCCGCCAACCGCCCGACCGGCATGGCCGCACTGGTTTTCACGCTGGCCGGGCTGCTCGGATTCATCCTGTTCAACGCCGCGACGTTCACCCCCGGCCTTGCCTTGCTGGGCCTGGTACCGGCCGCCGGCATCGGGGCACTGCCCCTGCTGCATGACGTCCGCCGCCGGAACGCGCTCGGTATCATCCTGCTGCCGCTGGCCTGCGAGCTTTCCGGCCTCTCCCCCGCCCTTGTCGCCTTGCTCAACCTGCACTGACGCCTCGGGGATTGCATTCCGCCCGCCAATCCGCTACTTTGCCGTCATGAAAGCTGAAGAAAACCTGATCGCCGCCATCCCCATGCGGCAGGTAGGCCCCCTGCGGCTCGTCTATGACGGGGCCGAGGAGACGCTCTGCGTACCCATGGCGACGTTTGAATCGCCGCTCTGGCCATCCACCGCGCGCGGGGCCCGCGTGTCGATGCAGACCGCCGGGATCGCGGTCTCCATCGCCGCCGACGTCATGGCACGCTCGATCCTGCTGGAGGCCCCCAGCGCGGCCGAGGCGGTCGCCGCGGTCGCCAGCCTCTGCCGCGATAAGCCGCGCATCGCCGAGGCGGTGAACGCAACGAGCCGTTTCGGCACCTTCAGCGACCTGCACTGGCAGATCGTCGGCAACCTGGTCTACCTGCGCATCGAGATGCAGACCGGCGACGCCTCGGGCCACAACATGGTCACCGCCGGAGCCGAGGCGGCGATGAACGCGATCCTCGCGTGGCATCCGAACCTGCGCTACAGCTCGCTCTCGGCCAACTACTGCACCGATAAGAAAACCTCCGCCGTCAACGGCATCCTCGGGCGCGGCAAGTACGCGATCGCCGAGCTCCGAGTTCCCGAGGCGCTCTGCCGCAAGCTGCTGCGCACCACCCCGCAGGCCCTCGCCACGCTCAACACCCGCAAGAACCTGCTGGGGACGGCGCTCGCCGGCGGTACGCGCTCGGCCAATGCCCACGCCGCCAACATGCTGCTGGCGGTCTATCTGGCCACAGGCCAGGACGCCGCCAACATCATCGAGGGCTCGCAGGCCTTCACCCTGGCCGAGACCGACGAGGCCACCGGCGACCTGCGCTTTTCCGTCACGCTCCCCAACCTGATCGTCGGCACCGTCGGCAACGGCAAGACGCTGCACTTCGTCGAGTCGAACCTCGACGCCCTCGGCTGCCGCCAGCCGCGCGCGACCGGCGAAAATGCCCGCCGCCTGGCGGCGATCACCGCCGCCGCCGTGCTCTGCGGCGAGCTTTCGCTGATGGCAGCGCTGACCAATCCGGGCGAGCTGATGAACGCCCACCGCAAACTGGAGCGTGCCAGCCGTGAGTAGTCCCGTCAATGACCGCAAGTTCGACCACATCCGTATCCTGCGGCACGACAAGGATACCGATCGGCGCAAATACTATTTCGACGACATCCGGCTGACTCACCGGGCCCTGCCGGAGATCGATCTCGACGAGGTCGACACCCGCATCGACTTCATGGGCAAGACGCTCGCCTTCCCGCTGCTGATCTCCTGCATGACCGGCGGCAGCGGCGAGGAATTGCTGCAGATCAACCGTAACCTGGCGCAAGCCGCCGAAGCCACCGGCGTGGCGATGGGCACCGGCTCGCAGCGCGTCATGCTCGCGGACGCCACCGCCCGCGAGAGCTTCATGCTCCGCAGCCATGCACCGAACACGCTGCTGCTGGGCAATCTCGGCGCCGTGCAGCTCAACTACGGCATCACCCCCGACGACTGCAGCTGGCTGGTGCGCGACACCGGCGTGGACGCGCTCTGCCTGCATCTCAACCCGTTGCAGGAGGCTGTGCAGCCGGAGGGCGACACCTGCTTCCGCGGTATCACCGAAAAGATCCGCGCGCTGGTCGCCAGACTGGAGGTACCGGTCATCGTCAAGGAAGTCGGCTGCGGGATCAGCATCGAGGATGCCTTGATCCTGCTGGACAACGGCGTCCGTTTTATCGACATCGCCGGAGCTGGCGGCACATCCTGGAGCCGCATCGAGCACGGGCGCGCGCCCGACGGCGACAATCCCGGCCTCTGTTTCCAGGACTGGGGCATTCCCACCCCGGACGCCATCCGCCGGCTTGCCCCCCTGCGCGACCGCCTGACGCTGATCGCCTCCGGCGGTATCCGTACCGGCCTCGACATGGCCAAGGCACTGATCCTCGGGGCCTCGCTCTGCGGCATCGCCCGCCCGTTCCTTGAGCCCGCCGCCGAATCCGCCGAAGCCGTGACCGCCCACATCCGCCGCCTCAAACGCGAGTTCCAGACTGCCCTTTTCCTCCTCGGCGTCTCCCGCGCCGCCGACCTGGTCGGCCGCACCGATCTCATCCAGGAACGGATACTATGAACGCAGGCATTGAACGGATCAGTTTCTACACCTCGCGCTATGCGCTTGACCTGAAGACATTGGCTGAGGCGCGCGGGGTGGAATGGGACAAATACCGCGTCGGCATCGGGCAGGAGATCATGTCCGTGCCGCCGCCCGACGAGGATATTGTCACCATGGCAGCCTCGGCCGCCAAGCCGATCCTTGACGAGTGCGGCACCCGCGGTATCAACCTCGTGCTCTTCGCCACCGAAAGCAGCATCGACCAGTCCAAGTCGGCGGGGCTTTTCGTGCACGGGCTGCTCGGGCTGCCCGCGCGCTGCCGCGTGGTCGAGCTCAAGCAGGCCTGCTACAGCGCCACCCTCGCCCTGCGCATGGCGGCCCTCTCCGTCAGCGCCAATCCCGGCACAAAGGCGCTGGTGCTGGCCGCGGACGTCGCCCGCTACGAGATTGGCAGCGCCGCCGAACCCACACAGGGCTGCGGGGCCGTCGCCATGCTGGTCTCCACCAACCCCGCGATCCTCGCGCTCGACGATGCCAGCGGTATCCATGCCGAGGATGTCATGGACTTCTGGCGGCCTAACTACCGCGACGAGGCGGTCGTCGAGGGCAAGGCCTCGACACGAGTCTACCTCCACACACTGCAGCACGCCTGGCAACACTACCAGGAACAGACCGGACGCGCACTGGCCGATTTCGCCCGCTGCTGCTATCATTCGCCCTTCACCAACATGGCGGTCAAGGCTCACAAGACGCTGCTGAAGGCGGACGCGGTCGAAGGCGACGAGGCCGGGCATATCCAGCGGCAGGTCGACGAGTCGCTACGCTACAACCGGATTGTCGGCAACACCTATACCGCCTCGCTATACATCTGTCTCGCCAGCCTGCTTGATCATTCGACCGAACCGCTCGACGGCAAGCCCGTCAGTCTCTTCAGCTACGGGTCCGGCTGCATGGGCGAGTTTTTCAGCGGGCGCATCACGGAGGGGTATCGCGACGTGTTGTACACCCGGAGGCACCGCGAGCAGCTAACCGACCGCACGCTGCTCGAGGTTCAGCAGTACGAGGATATATTCAACCTGACCATCCCGCGCGACGGCTGGGACTACACCTTCAGCCAGTACCGAACCGGCCCCTTCCGGATGGCGGGCATCAGCGCCCACAAGCGCCGCTACGAGCTGGCCGACTGAAACGCGGCACCGGGCGGCAGGGCCGCGCGCAGGTGCATCTGCTGCCCGTCCACCACCAGCACGCGCGCCGCATCTTCCGTCCAGCAACCGGTGTTGAAGTAGCGGATGCCGCCAGCCTCGCGCTTCTCGGGATGGTGCGTGTGACCGCAGGCCGCCGCCTGCAGCCCCTGCGTCCGGGCATAGGCGATCGCATTGCAGGCGACATGGCCGTTGAGGATGTTGTAGATGATAGGCAACTGCTTGGCAAAGGATGCCACATGCGTCGATTTACCCACCACCCTGGTGCAGAACTCGTACACCGCCCGCAGCGGGATCAGCGCAAAGCGCAGCATCGGCATCAGGTGGTCGAACCGGTCGCCATGCGCGACATAAAGCATCCCGTCCACGAGATAATCAGGCGCGAACCGGATCCCGGCCGGATCGCGCAGCATGAAATGCCGGTCGTGGTTGCCGCGCAGCCAGATCACCTCGCGCTCACGTGACATCGCCCGCAGCTTGTCCAGGACCGCCGCATGCCCGGCGGGCAAAGCACTTTCCCGGGCGAAATGAGTCACCACATCGCCATTGAGCACCAGGCGGTCCCCCGCCGGCAGCGTTTCCAGGAACGCCAGGAAATCCGCCGCCCGGCTCTGCCGCGCGCCCAGATGAATATCGCTGGTAATAATCGTCCGCATCTGACTGCTCCCTTGTCACTTGCCGCCCACCGGCCTTGCGCGAGGCCAACGTAAGTAGGTCGTGGCACCCTTGCCCGACCTCCGAGCATAAGCACCGTGACAGCCGACTTTTGCTCGGATGGACAGGCAAGGGTGCCTGCCCTACTTTTGTCTTACCTCGCTTGCATCCTACCCCGTTTCCTCATGTAAAGGAAACCGTAAAATGAATGATAATCGGATTGTCATTTTTCGCGCGTTCGTTAAGGTAGAGGCGTTAACAAGGAGCACCATGACCGTACCCCGCACGATTGAATGGATCTCACAGGACAGCGGCTGCCCCCTCCCCGGCCGTATCCGGATGATCGACCAGACCCGGCTGCCGCTGGAGCTGGTTTTTGTCGAGACCGACGACCTGGACGTCGTCTGGAAGGCGATCAAGACGTTGCAGGTCCGCGGCGCTCCGGCCATCGGCATCGCCGCCGCCATGGGTGTGGCCGCGGCTGTGCAGCATGTCCAGGGCGACACCGCGCAACTGCTTGCCGCCTTGGACGCCGCCGCCGCGCACCTGGCCACCTCGCGCCCGACCGCGGTCAACCTCTTCTGGGCGCTCCGCCGCATGCAGGCCGTCGCCACGGCATCCGCAAGCCTGGCCCCGGCAGCCTTCAAGCGGCGGCTGATCGAGGAAGGCATGCGCATCCGCGACGAGGACGCCGCCATGTGCCGGGCGATCGGCCGGCACGGCGCGACCCTGCTCAAGGACGGCTGCACCGTGCTGACGCACTGCAACGCCGGCGGACTGGCCACCGCGGAATTCGGTACCGCCCTGGCCCCCGTCTACACCATGGCCGAACAGAAACGCCCGGTGCGCGTTTATGCCGACGAGACCCGCCCGCTGCTGCAGGGTGCCCGACTGACGGCCTGGGAACTGATGCAGGCCGGTATCGACGTCACCCTGATCTGCGACAACATGGCGGCCCAGGTCATGAAGGAAGGCCGCATCGATGCCGTGCTCGTCGGTGCCGACCGCATCGCCGCCAACGGGGACGCCGCCAACAAGATCGGCACCTACGGCGTGGCGCTGGCCGCCAAGGCCCACGGGATCCCCTTCTATGTGCTGGCCCCGAGCTCGACAGTCGATCCCGCGACGCCGGACGGGGACGGCATACCGATCGAGGAGCGCGCCGCCGAAGAGATCACCTGCGGCTTCGGGCGGCAGACCGCGCCCGACGGCGTCAAGGTCTATTCCCCGGCGTTCGACGTCACACCAGCCGCCCTGATCACCGCGATCATCACCGAGAATGGCATCCGCCGCCCCTGACGTCATCCGCGATCACCGATCGCGGCTACAAGACCGGTTATTGTGGACGGGGTCTGACCCCGTTCCCATCGATGCACGCCCTGCGATGAACTGAAAAGCATTGACTCCCGTGTCCGGCGTGGTAGCTTCAAGCGTATCCATTCAACGTCTTAAACAAGGATGATCGATCATGGCGAAGGAAAAGGGACAGAACACACTCGAGGCGCTCTCGTCGCTCTGCAAGCGGCGCGGCTTTATCTTCCAGACTTCCGAGATCTACGGCGGCCTCAACGGCTTCTGGGACTACGGCCCGCTGGGCGTGGAACTCAAGCGCAACATCAAGACCGCCTGGTGGACGGATGTCGTCCAGCTCAACGAGAACATCGTCGGCCTCGACTCGGCCATCATCATGCACCCGCGCGTCTGGGAGGCCTCCGGCCATATCGGCGGGTTCTCCGATCCCATGGTCGACTGCAAGATCTGCAAGAAACGCTACAAGGCCGACAACCTCTGCGAGGAGCAGGGAACCGAGCTGATCCGTGTCGATAACGGCACCTTCAAACTGCCCGAGGGGATCAAGTGCACGAACTGCGGAGCGAAGGACCTGACCGAGCCGCGCGCGTTCGACCTGATGTTCAAGACCTTTGTCGGACCGGTCGAGGATGACTCGGCCAAGGCGTACCTGCGGCCCGAGACCGCCCAGGGCATCTTCGCGCAGTTTGGTAATGTCATGGACACCTCGCGCCAGAAGATACCCTTCGGCATCGCGCAGATCGGCAAGGCGTTCCGCAACGAGATCAACCCGCGCAACTACACCTTCCGCTCGCGCGAGTTCGAGCAGATGGAACTGGAGTTCTTCATCGAGCCCGGCACCGACGAGCACTGGCACAACTACTGGATCGAGCAGCGGCTGGCCTGGTACAAAACCGTCGGGCTACCGGCGGAACGCCTGCACAAGGACGTGCATCCGAAGGAGAAACTGGCGCACTACGCCTCGGCCTGCGTGGATATCGCCTACGAGTTCCCGTTCGGCGTTCAGGAACTCGAGGGCATCGCCGCCCGCGGCAACTTCGACCTCAGCCGGCATTCCCAGTTCAGCGGCAAGAAGCTCGAGTACTTCGACCAGGAGACCAACCAGCGCTTCATCCCGCACGTCATCGAGCCCTCCGCCGGTGTCGACCGCATCGCGCTGGCGATCCTGTGCAACGCCTATCGCGAGGAGTGGGTGCCGACCGGCGAGGGCGAGCTGCGCCTGGCGGAACCCGGCCAGCCGGTACCGGAAGGCTACGAGAACCGCACCGTGCTGCGCTTCGCCCCGCGCGTGGCCCCCGTCAAGGCTGCGGTCTTCCCGCTGCTCAAGAACAAGCCCGAGCTGGTCGGCAAGGCGCGCGAGATCTACGCTTCGCTCCAGCGCTGCTGGCCCTGCCAGTATGACCAGACCGGGGCCATCGGCCGCCGCTACCGCCGCCAGGATGAGATCGGCACACCCTTCTGCATCACGGTCGATTTCGATTCGCTCAACGACAACACAGTCACCTTGCGCGAGCGCGACTCGATGAAACAGGAACGGATCGCGGTCAGCGAGATCATCCCCCGGCTGCATGAGGCGATCGGGTAAACCGCTGCGCGGGTTCTTCGTTCTTGGTTCCTTGTTCTTGGTTCTTGCGCACTGGGTGTTCCCCGGTCTTCAGTCTGATTAGGAGCCCCGTGAACCTCTACCTGCATATTCCGTTCTGCTCGGGTAAATGCCTCTACTGTGCATTTTACTCGGAGCGGTATAGACCGGAGCGCGCCAACTCCTATCTGGATGCCCTCGAACGGGAAATGCGCGGCAGCGAGCACCTGCCAGCCGCCGTGGAGACCCTCTATATCGGCGGCGGCACCCCGTCCACGCTCTCGCTGCCGCAGTGGCGGCGGCTGACGGCGATGCTGCACCGGCAGTCGGACTTGTCGGCGTGCCGCGAATGGACGATCGAAGCCAATCCGGGAACAATATCGCCTGCACTGGCGGCGCACTGGCGCGAGAACGGCGTCAGCCGAGTCAGCCTCGGCGTGCAATCCATGCACGACGCCACCCTCGAGCGCATGGGACGGCGGCACAACGCCGCCCAGACCGCCGAGACTGTCGGACTGCTCCGCTCCAGCGGCTTTGCGCGGATCGGGCTGGACCTGATCGCCGGACTGCCGGGTGTATCGCCTGCCGAATGGAAAACCACCCTGCAGCGCACCCTCGCCCTCGCCCCGGATCATGTGTCGGTCTATGCCTGCAGCATCGAGCCGGGCAGCCGGCTCCACCGCCTGCAACCCGGCGGAGGCAACCGCCCCGCCGACGAGGCGGCGATGGCCGACGCCCTTGAAACCGCCGACGCGCTGCTGGGTCAAGCCGGGTTCGAGCACTACGAAACCTCCAACCACGCACGGCCCGGACAGCGCTGCCTGCACAACGTCAACATCTGGACCGGAGCCGACTACATCGGTTTCGGCCCGGCAGCCGCCTCGCGCACCGGACTCCAGCGCTGGACCAATACCGCCGACCTCGACGCCTACGGCGCGGCGACCGGCACACCACCGCGAGACCGCGAGACGCTAACGCCCGAGACCGACGCCGCCGAGCGCCTGATCTTCCGCTTCCGACTCGCCGACCCCGTCTCGCTCGACGACGCGGTCAACCGCCTCGGCCCTGCCGCCCAACGCCTGCGACCCTACTGGCTGAAACAGCTCGAGACCCTTGCCTGCGACGGACTGCTCAAGCGCGAAGGCAACACCTGGAGCACCACCCCTCGTGGCGCCCGGCTCGCCGACACCATCGCCGAAGCCCTGCTGCCGGCTTTGGAGTTGACCCGCGGTTATGACGCGGTAGAATGTCCCGCATGAAAAACAACGCGACAAACATGATCTACAGGCGGTTTGGTGCCACGGAGCTGCAGATGCCGGTATTCACCTGCGGCGGCATGCGCTACCAGCAGGGCTGGCAGGACGACGTGTTCGAGAATATCGACGCGGCAAACCAGGAGAACCTTGCCGCCTGCATCCACCGCGCGGTCGCGTGCGGTATCAACCACATCGAAACCGCCCGCGGCTATGGCACCAGCGAGATACAGCTCGGCCGTGTGCTGCCCGACCTCCCGCGCGAGCAGTTGATCGTCCAGACCAAGATCGGCCCGAAGGAGAGCGAGGACGAGTTCCTGAAGGTCTTCGACCAGTCGCTATCCAACCTCAAGCTCGACTATGTGGACCTGCTCGGCATCCACGGCATCAACAACGACGAGCTGCTGGAGCAGACGCTGCACGGGGGAACGCTGCGCGCCGCGCGCAAGCTTCAGGCTCGCGGACTTGTCCGCCACGTCGGCTTCTCGACGCACGGGCCGCTGCCGACGATCCTCAAGACGATCGAATCCGGCGAGTTCAGCTATGCCAACCTGCACTGGTACTATTTCGACCAGTGGAACCGCCCGGCGATCGACGCCGCCACCGCGCGTGACATGGGGGTGTTCATCATCAGCCCGAACGACAAGGGCGGCAAGCTCTACGCCCCGCCCGCAAAGCTGGTCCGGCTTTGCGAGCCGTTGACGCCGATGGGGTTCAATGACCTCTTCTGCCTGGCGGGCAGCGATGTGCATACCATCAGCCTGGGGATCGCCAGGCCTGGCGACCTGGACGCGCACCTGGACGTTCTCCCGCTGATTCCCGAGGCCCGCCACCGGATCGCCCCCATCATCAAACGGCTCGAATCGGTGTTTTCGGAAGCATTGGGAACCGACTGGGCGGCACACTGGAACCGCGGCATTCCTGAGATCGATGACACCCCGGGAAAAGTCCCGGTCTACCATATTGCACGCATGTTCGGCATGGCCAAGGCGTTCGACATGCATGAATACGGCAAGATGCGCTATAACCTGCTGGGCAACGGCGGGCATTGGTTTGCCGGTGCCAAGGCGGGTGAACAAACCGACTGGAAGTCCCTGCGCCAACGCCTCTCGCACCACCCGCTCGCCGACCGGCTCTGCGACGCCATCCGCGAGGCGCACACGCTCTTCAACGCCGAGGACCAGAAACGCCTCAGCGAGTCGTGACAGGTCACAGACCGAGTTCCTGCATGACCAGTTCCGCCGGCGTGTAGCAGCGCTTGCTCTTGTTGCAGGCCTCGCAGCAGGGAACCACATTGCCCTTGGTGCTGCGGCCCCCGCGAGCCACCGGGACGACGTGGTCCATCGTCAGCGCATCCGCCCCCACCAACTTGCCGCAGTAGTGGCAGACGCCATTCCGGAGCTGCTCGCGCCACCAGGGACTGCGCCGCAGCTCACGCGCCTTGCCGCGCTCCGCCGCCACGTGTTTCCCGTCCTTGCGGATGTCGATCCAGTCGTTCAATTCAACCCCGTTCGCAGAACCGGCTACAACACCTAGCACATCCACGGCCTACGCGGCCGTGGCTACATACCTTACTCGGTCTCCGCGTTGGCGGGGACCGCGTTGCTCGCGCTATCGCCGCCAACCGTCTCGACCGCATCTGGCTCACGGTCGAAGAGGCCACGGACTAAGCCACCCAGCGAGGTGCGGTCCAAGTCGCGGAAGCTCAGCAGCAGGAACAACCCGATCAGCAGGGCGGCAAAGGCGTTGACCAGTATATTGACCACCCGGGCATGGATCGGACGGCGGAAGATCCATTCATAGAGCGAGAAGACGACGTGGCCACCGTCGAGCACGGGCAACGGCAGCAGGTTGATGATGGCCAGGTTGATATTCAGGAACCCGGTAAACCAAACCGCCAGCATGAAGCTGGCCTGGATCATGCCGAAGTAGCTGGAAATGATCGCCACCGGACCGCCCACCATACCGGCGGCGCGCGCGGCCTTCTTGGGGTTGACCAAGTCGCGCAGGAACCGCAGGATCGCCGATGAATGATGCTTGATCTGCGTCATCGGCTTTGGATGGACCTTGACGCTCGTATCCAGAGTCTCCGTGGGCATCTTGAAACGGATCCCGATGCGGGTCTGGTTGTGCTTTTCATCGTAGGCCGGAGTGACCTGCAGGACAATCTCGCGCAGGTCCCCGTCGATCCGGCGCTGCACAGTCATGCCCACCGTGCGGTCACGATTCGCGTGAACCAACTGGACCAGGTGTGCATCACTGAATACGGGTTTCCCGTCGAACGCCATGATCCGGTCCCCGCTCTCGACACCGGCAGCGGCGGCACTCGTGCCGGAATCCACAGCCCCGACCAGCACCGGGGCCTGCGCATCCACCCCGCCAACCATCCGGATACCGTAGCGCCAGACCGTTGTCGGGGTTGTCACGCTGAACGTGCTGCCATCGCCACGCGCGATCCCCAGCGTGACCTCCTCGTCATACATGGCCGCTTCCTGGATAAAGTGGCTCCACTGGTCCACCGGCGTCCCGTTGACACTCGTCACCCGGTCGCCGATGCGCACCCCCTGCTCGTAAAGCGCGGACTCCAGCGCCACATAGCCCAGTACCGTGTCCTGGTTGGCTGTCGTGGTCGGCATGCCGATCCAGTAGACCATCCAGGCGATCACAATGGCCAGCACCATATTCCCGGTCGCCCCGGCCAGCGAGACCAGGATCTTCTTCCATGGCGCGGCTGGCGGCAGCGGTTCCTCGCCGTCATCGGCCGCCCCTTCCTCATCACCGCCCTGGACGGTCTGCATCGCGGTCGGATCGAGTTGCGGCAGGGCCACGTAGCCGCCGAACGGGATGCAGCCGATCTTGTATTTGATGCCATTGACCGTCTTCTGCCAGATCGCCGGTCCGAAGCCGATCGCGAATACCTTGACCTTCAACCCGCACCAGCGCGCCACCAGGTAATGGCCCAGTTCATGAATGAAGATCGTCACCCCGAAGAACGCGACCACCACCAGCCCGACATATATCTTGCTGAACAACATCGACCACATAAACGCCCCCTAAACCCTGCCATCACGCGGCAGGATCACCTTATTTCATAAACAGTACCGCATAAGCATACAACACCGGGGCACCGAACAGCAAGCTGTCGAGCACATCCAGCACCCCGCCCATGCCCGGAATCAACGTCCCCGAATCCTTCATCCCGGACGAGCGCTTCAGCAGCGACTCGAACAGGTCCCCCAGGACACCGACCACCGGCAGTACCAGTCCGAGAATCACCGCGTCGGCCAGGCCGAGCGTCAACCTTCCCAGTGTCCCACCTGTCAGATGCCAGAACAGCAGGCTGACGACCAGCGAGGACAGCACACCACCGGCCAGGCCTTCCCAGGTCTTCTTGGGCGAAAGCCGCGGAAAGAGCTTGTGACGCCCGAGCAGGCGTCCGGTGAAATAGGCACCCACATCAGAGATCTTCACCACCCCGACCAGGTAAAGCACCATCATGCGCCCGCTGGTGCCGACAGCGTGGAGCAGTTCTCCGTCATGCCAGGCGAAGGCCAGGCGCGTGAAGTAATTCATCAGGAAGGCGACATACCAGACCCCCAGCAGCGTGCAGGCGATCGTGGTGACTGGCTGGGCGTTGTCCTTCTGCGGGAACTGCCGCACGAAGACCACCAGCGCGGTCAGCATCAGAACCAGATTCTCCCAGCGGTAGCCAGCCGCCAGCTGATTGTCCTCCGGCCCGATGGTCCAGAAGGTCGAGGAGACCACCGCCGCCCCGCCGAGCATGCCGATCACGCGAAATACCGGCAAGCCAGCCCCGTCCATCATGTTATAGAATTCGTACTGCGCCAGGGCCGTGAGGCCGACGATCAGAAGCCAGCAAGCCGGCGAGGGCAGGTAATTGGCCACCATAACCACCATAACCGCCAGCAGCACGCCACTCACGATCCGTTGTCTTAACACGCGTTCTTCCTCCCTAATCGATGAAACGGACAATCTGCCCGAAATCCGGTCGATAAACAACTCTAAA
>CAZZBA010000078.1:0-14177 GCA_964652765.1 uncultured Victivallales bacterium
TGGTGGTGCAGCTTGGCGACGGGCATACCGGCTGGCGCTGGTCTGCCCGGCAGCTTGGTGTGGCGCTCGTGGCGCTAGTCGCCGTGCTGGCTGAGCCAGTGCTGATGCGGCGTGCCGCCGATGCGGGCAGCCTGCTGCTGCTGTCGGGCGGTGTGCTGCTGACGGTATGGATCGGCATCGGTGTCATTTCGCGGCGTCCGCATGCAACGGGGGGTGGGGCTGCGTTTGCAACGGTCGTGATGGCGATTGTGCTGACGGCCATCGGCCAGTATTATCAGGTGCTGGGGCTCTGGCGGCCGTTGCTCTGGGCGGACGTATACGGGCGCGAGGCGGATGTGCTGATGCCTGTGCGACAATGGGTTCAACCGTCGGAAAGGTGAACATGCAGGTTCTGGAACTGGATACAGGAAAGACGTCGCAACGCCGTTTTGCCGCTTTGACGGCGCGCGTTTATGCCACCGATCCGTTCTTCATCCCAGATACCCCTGGCGCGGCGGCCACGGCCTTGGCGGATCCGGCGTATGCCGGTCGGCAGGCGGCGTTCATGGTCGAGCAGGATGGTGATGTGCGTGGGCGTTGCGTGGCGCGTCTTGCTGAAGCGCCGGATACGGGCACGATCGGCTTTTTTGAAGCGCTCAACGATGTTGAGGCCTGTCGGCTGCTGCTGGCGGCAGCGGAGGGCTGGTTGCGCTCACGCGGGGTCAATCGTGTACTCGGGCCGATGGATGGTGACACCTGGCATCGCTACCGGTTTGTCGTCGAGCCGTTGCAGGCCGCTCCCTTCCTGAAGGAGCCGTGGAACCCGGCCTACTATCCCGCGTTGTGGGAGGCCTGCGGCTATACCGTTGCCGACCGTTACCTGTCCACGCGCATTGTCAACCCGGCCAAGGCGGCGGCCAACCTGGTGCCTTACCAGCGGCGGATCCGCCGGCAGGGCTATACCTTCCGTCCGCTTGATCCCGGCCGGCTGGTAGCCGAACTCACGTTGATGCATCGCCTGTCGGTGCAGATCTTTGCCGGTAACCGCCATTACACGCCGATTCCGCTTGATTCATTCCTGCACCTGTACGACGGGATCGGGCCGCTGCTGATGCCCGGGCTTTGCCAGTTCTGCTGTGCACCGGACGGCAACCTTGCGGGGTTCGTGTTCTGCTATCCCGATTATGCCGATGCCGTACGCGCCATGCGGGGGCGGCGTGATTGGCTGGCGAAAGCGCGATTCCTGCGGGGGCGCCGTCGCGCCACGCGCGTCTGCATCAAGTCACTCGGTTGTCTGCCAGCCTATCGCGGTACCGGCGTCGGGCCCGCGCTGATGGGGCTGGCGTTTGAACAGACGGTGGCCAGCGGCTATGGTGAGGCGTTGATGTGTCTCATGCACGAGGTGAACGACTCGCGGCGGCTGGACGGTGGCACGTCCGAACCGTTCCGGCAATACGTACTGTTCGAGAAGTGGCTTGAAAATGCAGCAGGGGTATCATGAACCAAGCGTGCCACAATATTCTCGTGTATCTGCAGGAAACAGCGCGGCGGGTGCCGGAGCGTCCGGCCTTGATCATGCCGGATGGCAGCACGGTCGATTTTGCCGGACTCTGGGAGCGCGTCTGCCGCGTGTCGGCCGGCTTGCAGAGCGAGGGGCTGCGGGCGGGCGACCGACTGGTGGTGATGATCCCGATGTCGATCGATCTCTACACCGTGCTGCTCGCGATTATCAAGACCGGGGCGGTGGCGGTTTTTGTCGATCCCTGGATGTCGATGCGCAAGATCGCGCAGTTCGCCGCGTTTGCCGAGCCCGCCGGGTTCGCGGGAATCGGGCGCAGTCATCTGCTGCGTCTACTGGCACCGGCGCTGCGGCGGTTACCGCTGACGGTGACCACTTCCCGTCGTCTCGTCTCGTTCCCGGCGCGGCTGACGATGGCAGAGCTGCTGCAGAACGCCCCGGATCCGGCGATCTGGCAGCCGGAAAGTCCGGAATCGCCGGCGCTGATCACCTTTACCAGCGGATCGAGCGGGGTTCCGAAGGGGGCCAACCGCACGCACGGGTTCCTGGCGGCGCAGTATGCCGCGCTGTGCCGCGAATACCAGTATGCCGAGACCGATGTGGACATGCCCATGTTCCCCGTGTTCGCGTTGCGTAACCTGGCTGGCGGGATCACATCAGTCATTCCCGATATGGACTTCCGCTGTGTTTCCGAGGTCAACGGCGAACGCCTGCTGGCGCAGATCGCGCGGCATGGCGTGAGCACCTGCACGGCGTCGCCGCCGTTTGTGGACCGATTGGTCCAGACGGTTACCACGACTGGTCGGGATCCCGGCCTGCGGCGTGTCCTGACCGGCGGGGCCCCGGTTTCGGATGCGATGCTGCGACTCTGGCAGGCGGCTCTGCCCCGAACGGATATCACGGTGGTGTACGGGTCAACAGAAGCCGAGCCGGTGGCCTCGATGTCGCTGCCCGAGCGGCTGGCCGTTGCCGGCCAGGGGTACTGCACCGGCAAGCCTGTCGAGGGGCTGTCGGCCGGGCTGGTGCGTATTACCCGCGAACCGCTGGTCTTCCGTACCTGGGCGGAACTGGAGGTCCCGGCGGGCGCTATCGGGGAGCTGATCGTTTCCGGTGCTCATGTCTGCCGCGACTATTTCCGCAATCCGGCGGCGGTGGCCGGGAACAAGCTTATCGACGGCGACGGTGTCTGCTGGCACCGCATGGGGGATACCGGCTATTTCGACAAGGAAGGGCGTTTCTGGCTGACCGGGCGGGTTCATTCCACGATGGAATGCAACGGCCGGATCCTGCACGCGCAGCTTGTCGAGGCGCAGGTGGCCGCGCTCGCTCCCGGAGCCATTCGGGTGGCGGCGCTGGAGCATGCCGGGCGGCTGGTGATCGTGGTGCAGGGCGAACCGGTGGCATGGCTGGAGCAGCAGGTGCGGGCCGCTGGTGTGCCGGTTGACGAGGTGGTCTTTACCCGCAAACGCCTGCCGCTGGACCCGCGGCATCAGTCCAAGATCGATTATGAGGCGCTGCGCCAGTGGCTCGGCAAGCATTCAAAGAAAGGTAAAAGCACATGCGCGCAGACAACAGCGAGCTGACACTGGAAAGCCCGTTCGGCAGGCGGCTTAAAGCCTATCTGGACGAACGGTTCCCCTTGTTCAGTCACATCAGTATGGTGGTGATCTATTTCCTGGCCAACCAGTTCCTGGCACAAGTGCTGGGACGTCCGGGCGAGGCTTTGCAGATTGGCTGGTTCACGCCGGTCGGTATGCTGTTCCTGTTCTGCATCTTCTTCCATCTGCGGGTATTCGATGAGCACAAGGACTATGCCCTGGATATTGTGCATTATCCGGATCGCATCCTTTCGCGCGGCCTGATCACCCTGACGCACCTGAAGATCCTGGGCGGGGTGACGATTGCGGTTGAGCTGTGCTGCGCCCTGTTCAGCGGCTTTGATGCCGTGGTGGCCGTCGGGATTGCCGTCCTTTTCTCCTGGATCATGCTGCATGAGTTCTTTGTCCCGCGCTGGTTGCGGGCGCATTTCATCCTCTATGCCATCGCG
Source organism: uncultured Victivallales bacterium (assembly GCA_964652765.1). GTDB lineage: Bacteria > Verrucomicrobiota > Kiritimatiellia > UBA8416 > UBA8416 > UBA8416. Next base: position 3,546 of record CAZZBA010000078.1, read on the forward strand.
CATATGCTGATCATGCCGCTGATTACGGCCACCATCTTCAGCTTCACCATGAAGCGGCCATTCTGGGAGGCCCCCTGGCTTTTCTGGGCCTATGCGGTAGCGGATTTCCTGGCGTTTTCAAACTGGGAGATCTCGCGCAAGATCCGCATGCCCGAGGATGAGATCGAAGGGGTTGACAGCTATTCCGGTCATCTCGGCCTCTTCACGGCGGGCTACGTGGCCATGATGCTGAGGGTTCTCAATACGGCGCTGGCCTGGCTGGTGGGAGTCTACCTCGGGCTCGGACTTTTCTACTACGCCGGACTGATCGTGCTCTTTCTGGTTTGCCTGGGCGGATTCCTGCATTTCCGGCTGGTGCCAAGCCGCCGTACAGCCAAGAATCTCGAGGCTTACGGCGGCGGTTATATCATACTCTTCTACCTGGTGCTGGCGGCCGAACTGTTCCGGATTCACGGTGTTACCTTTGGAGGCGGATTATGAGTCATCTATTCAAACCGGGCGTGGCATATGTGGATGCCCCCGCGATTGGCGGCAAAGGCCTGAACCTGTCCCGGTTGCAGCAGGCCCACCGGGTGCCCGAGTGGGTGGCGTTACCCGTGGACGGCATGCTGGCGGCATTGGCCGAAGGCGGTCTCGGCGAGCGGATTGCAAGCTGCCTAAACGGGCTGACGGCGGATAACGCCGTGGAAATCGCTGCCACGGTGCAGCGGATGATCCTGGAGGCCCCGCTGCCTGGCTGGCTGGAGGATGAACTGGCGACGGTGCCGTTTATCGGCGGTTCCGCCGCCGGGTATGTCTCGGTCCGATCCTCCGCGGCCGATGAGGACGGGGCGGCGCATTCGTTTGCCGGGATACACGAAAGTTTCCTGTACGTACGCGGGGTGGCCTCGGTTGCCCGCCATGTGCAGCGGGTGTGGGCGTCGGGCTATCAGGAACGTGCCCTGCTTTACCGTCGGACCAATGGCCTGGTCCTGCATCCCGTGCCGATGGCGGTTGTTATCCAACGCATGGTCGATGCCGCGGTCAGCGGGGTGGTGTTCACGGCGGATCCCGCCACGCAGGACCCGCTCACGCTCGTGGTGTCAGCGCTCTATGGGCTGGGCGAAGGCCTTGTCGGGGCGGGGCTGGCGGCGGATCATGTTTGCTACCGCAAACCAACCCGCGCGATCGAACAGACGCTGGCCAGCAAGGAAACGCGGTTTGTTTTCAACCGGGAAGCCGGCGAAGGCCTGGTCGAGGAGCCGGTTCCGGAGGCGCTGCGCGACGTCCCGGCGCTCGATGAACGGCAGCGCGATGCCGTGATCCGGGCCGCCTTGCGCATCGAGACCGCCCGGCGCCGGCCGCAGGATATCGAATTCTGTTTCGATTCGCAGGGCCTGCTCTACATCCTGCAGACGCGGGATATCACCACGGTTGCCGATCATGGCCCGGCCGCCGGCAACCGGCAGGTCTGGGACAATTCGAATATCATCGAAAGTTATTCCGGCGTGACCAGTCCGATGACCTTCAGTTTCATCCGTCATGCCTACACCGTCGTTTATCACTGCTTCTCGCAGGTGATGGGTATCCCGTTCGCCGTCGTGCAGGCCAACCGCCCGGTCTACGAGAACATGCTCGGGCTGATCCGTGGCCAGGTCTACTACAACCTGGTGAACTGGTATCGCCTGATCCAGCAGTTTCCGGGCTATGGCATGAACAAGCGGTTCATGGAATCCATGATGGGTTTGCGGGAGCGCTTTGATCCCGAGGACGGGGAGGCGGAGGCGGTGTCCGAATGGCGCAAGTGGCTGGTTGAATTCCCGAGACTGCTGCGACTCGTGGTGCGCATGCTGTTCCAGTTCGCGACGATCGACGGCCGTGTGGCTCGCTTCCAGGCGCGTTTTCGCGGACTTTACGAGAAGTGGGAGGCCCTGGATTTCAACGCCATGGCGCCGCATGAGCTGATGGCCGTCTACCGCGAGATGGAAGCTCGGCTCCTGTGGAACTGGCAGGCCCCGATCATCAACGATTTCCATGTGATGATCCACTATGGCCTGCTCCGCAAGCTCTGTAAAGACTGGTGCGGCGATGAGAGCCAGTCGCTGCAGAACGACCTGATCTGCGGCAATGGCGATATCGAAAGCACCGAGCCGACCCGCCTGCTGATGCGTCTGGCGTTGCGTATCCGGCGCGATCCGCAGATGCTGGCGCGGTTCCAGCAGGATGATCATCACCGCTTGGCCCGGCAGGTCCCGTCGGATCCGGCCTGCGGCTGGGTCGCGGCCGAAATCGGCGTCTACCTCAAGCGCTACGGCTTCCGCTGCATCAACGAACTCAAACTCGAGGAGCCTTCGCTACGCGAGACCCCTGAGTTCGTGTACCAGATCCTGCAGAATTATCTCGGCGTCGACGAGGCCCTGCTGGATGCCGACGCCATGGCTGCGCGCGAGCACGACATCCGTCGCCGTGCGGAGGAAGCCGTTGGTCAGGCGCTCGGGAAAAGCTCCGCCCCCTGGCTGCGCCAGCGTGTTTTCGGGCTTGTCCTGCGCAATGCCCGCAAGGGGGTCATGAACCGCGAGAACATGCGCTTTGCCCGCACCCGCATCTACGGGGTGCTGCGTGAACTGCTCCAGGCCATGGGGCGGCATATGGCAGGGGCTGGCACGCTGGATGCCCCCCGGGATATCTTCTACCTGACGATCGATGAAGTCTGGGACTATGTCAAGGGCACTGCTGTCACCACCGACCTGCGGGCGCTGGCCGCGTTGCGCCGCCGCGAATTCGACGGTTACCGGTCTGATGCGAGTCCGGCGGCGGATGACCACTTCGATACCTACGGGATGGTCTACACCGGCAACACCTTCCGCATCATCCAGAAGGCAGCCCCGGTGACGGGTGACCTGAACGGGACGGGCTGCTGTCCCGGGGTTGTCACGGCCCCGGTGCGGATTGTCAACAGTCCCCGCGACAACCTTGATCTCAATGGCTGCATTCTGGTCGCCGGCCGAACCGATCCGGGCTGGGTACCGTTGTATCCGGCCGTCAAGGGCATCCTGATCGAACGCGGCAGCATCCTCTCGCACTCCGCGATTGTGGCCCGGGAGATGGGTATTCCCGCGATCGTCGGTATCCATGGCCTGCTGGCGACACTTACCGACGGCCAAGTCGTCACCATGAACGGCCAGACCGGCACGGTGCGGATTGCATCGGCAACATGTGTATAAAACGTATGCATAAACGTATCGACACCGATCTTATGTTTTACCATACTGGCGGGTCATTTACGCAAGGCAAGGTGCCTTGTGAGAACCGAAAGCCAAGTGAATATGCGATCAGAAGTATCCCGGAAAAATGAAGCGGAACACGATAGCCTTGCGCCGGAAGCCTCTGAACGTGCTCTGGGGCTTTGCCTGGGGGCGTCGACCATTTCCGCTGTAGTCGTCGAGGCCGCGGCCGCTGGCGGCAAGCCGCGGATCACCCATTCGGCCCGGTTTCCCCACGACGGCGATCCGCGTGAGACCCTGCGCTTGATGTTCGATGACTTGGACATGGCCTCCTTCAAACGCATCGTCGCCACCGGGCGCAGCCTGCGTAAGGCCACCCGCTTTACCTCGATTCCGGAACCCGAAGCCGTCGAACTGGCCTACGGCTATATTGATAAGCCGGAGGGCAGCACCTCTGCCGTGGTCTCGGCGGGGGGCGAGACGTTCATGGCCTATATCCTGGACCGCCGCGGCCAGATCGCCAATGTGCTTACCGGCAACAAATGCGCGTCCGGTACCGGCGAGTTCTTCCTGCAGCAACTGCGCCGCATGGATGTCTCGCTCGACGAGGCCGCGCTCTGGGCCGGGGTCGAGACACCCTACAACGTTTCCGGCCGCTGCTCGGTTTTCTGCAAATCCGACTGCACCCACGCCACTAACAAGGGGGTACCGAAGCAGCGGGTCACGGCTGGCCTCTGCCGTATGATGGCCGGCAAGATCGTCGAACTGCTCAAGGGTGTCGATGCCGACAATGTGATGGTGGTCGGCGGTGCGTCGCAGAACCGCATGATGATCGACTACTTGCGCGAGGCCATGCCCGCGCTGGCCGTTCCGCCCGAGGCGCCGGTCTTCGAGGCGCTCGGTGCCGCGCTCCGGGCGCTCGCGCAGCCTACCGAAACCTTTGACACCGTCGATGAGATCTTCCAGGCGGATATCGGCCGCTTCGACACCCTGCCGCCACTGCGTAATTTCCGCGATCAGGTTGCCTTAAAGACCATGACCCGCGACGTGGCCAAGACCGGCGACACCTGCATGCTCGGTCTCGATGTCGGATCGACCACGACCAAGGCCGTGCTTTTGCGCCATGCCGACAACGCCCTGCTCGCCTCGATCTACCTGCGCACCAATGGCGATCCGGTCGGTGCCGCCCGCTCCTGCTACCGCGCCATCGCCGATGCCGTCGCAAAAACGACCGATCCGGGCACGCTTGCCATCACCGGGCTTGGCGTCTGCGGTTCTGGGCGTCAGATTGCCGGCCTGCATGCCCTCACGGACGGTGTCATCAACGAGATCATCGCCCACGCCACGGCAGCGGTCCACTTCGACCCTGGCGTCGACACCATCTTCGAGATCGGCGGTCAGGATGCCAAATACACCTATATCACCAACGGTGTCCCGTCAGACTATGCCATGAACGAGGCTTGTTCGGCTGGAACCGGGTCCTTCCTTGAGGAATCCGCGCTCGAGTCTCTCGGTATCCGCATGGAAGACATCGGGAATATCGCCATCGAGGGCGATATGCCTCCCAATTTCAGCGACCAGTGTGCGGCCTTCATCAGTTCCGACATCAAGAACGCGATTCACGAAGGCGTCGGCCGTGCCGACATCGTGGCGGGGCTGGTCTACTCGATATGCATGAACTACGCCAACCGGGTGAAGGGGAACAGGCCGGTCGGGGAGAAGATCTTCATGCAGGGGGGCGTCTGCTACAACCACGCCGTACCGCTGGCGATGGCCGCCCTGGTCGGCAAGCCGATCGTCGTCCCGCCGGAGCCGGGGCTGATGGGGGCCTTTGGTGTTGCCCTCGAGGTCAAGAAGCGCCTTGCTGCCGGCCTGATGCAGCCGGGTAACTTCGTTCTGGCGGATCTGGCCGCGCGCGAGGTCGCCTTTGATGAGCCCTTTATCTGCAAGGGTGCCGGTGACGGTTGCGACCGGCGCTGCGAAATAGCCCGTGTGGTTGTCAACGGCGTCAAATACCCGTTTGGCGGGGCCTGCAACCTGTACTACAATATCCGTCACCATATCAAGCGCGACACCGCCCACCTCGATCTGGTAAAAATCCGCCAGCGCATCGTCTTCTCCACGCCTTATGAGGAAAAGGACGGACTGTCCAAGGCGGCTTCCGCCCCGCGGCGGCGGATCGGCTTCAACCGCAGTTTCCTGGTCAACACCTATTACCCGCTCTACGCAGGCTTCTTCTCCCGGCTGGGCTACGATCCGGTTATGCCTGAAAAACCTTCCCGCGCGGGTATTGACCACAAGAAAGCGTCTTTCTGTTTCCCGGCCGAGCTCGCGCACGGCTTCTTTCACAGCCTGATCGACGCCCCCGAGCCGCCCGATGCGATCTTCCTGCCGCACTTCAAATCCACGCCAACCCTCGAGGATGGGGTGGAATCGGAGGTGTGTCCGCTCGTGCAGGGTGAGACTTTCTACCTGCGCACGGCCTTTCGCGACGATCTGTCCGTCCTGCAGAATCGCGGTGCCAAGCTGCTCACGCCGGTTCTGAATCTGCACAAAGGCGTGGATGTTGCCGAAGCCGAGCTGGTTGCCTGCGCCGCCGAGCTGGGAATCCCGCGTGCGCAGGCGCAGCGTGCGTTCCGTGCTGCCGCTGCCGAGCATCACTCCAGCCAGCATGCCATGCGCGAGGCGGGGCGCAAGGCGCTGGCCGAACTCGAAGCCCACCCCGAACAGCTAGGTGTCGTCATCTTCTCACGCCCCTACAGCGGACTGGCCGACGAGGCCAACATGGGAATTCCCCACAAATTCGCCAGTCGCGGCATCATGGTCATCCCGATGGATTTCCTGCCGCTCGAGGACGAGCCCTCGCGCGATCACATGTACTGGGGCATGGGCCAGTACCTGCTCAAGGCCGCCCACGTCGTCGAGCGCCATCCGCAGCTTTTCGGTGTCTACATCACCAATTTTTCCTGCGGACCGGACTCTTTCCTGATCACCTACTTCCGCGAGATCATGGGACGCAAGCCATCGTTGACGCTCGAACTCGACAGCCATACGGCCGATGCCGGCCTTGAAATCCGGATCGAGGCCTTCCTCGACATTGCCACCGCTTACCGCCGCCTGAGCGAGGGCCTGCCCGTGGCCGCCGCCGCCGCGGACTTCCGGCCTGCCAAGCTGATCAACGACGCTGCCGGCAGGCCTGTCGTGCAGACCTCGGATGGGGCGATGGTCCCGCTCACCGATCCGCGCATCACCATCCTGATCCCCTCGATGGGTGAGCTGGGTACGGATATGTTGGCGGCCGCGTTCCGGTCGCAGGGGCTCAAGGCCATCGCCCATCCTCCCGCCGATGAGGCGATCCTCAAGCTCGGCCGTGCCAACACCTCCTGCAAGGAGTGCCTGCCGCTGATCCTCACCAGTGGCATGCTGCTCAACTACATCCGCAACGAGCGCGCCTCCGGTGAGATTGTCGTGTACTTCATGCCATCCGGCGCGGGCCCCTGCCGGTTCGGGCAATACCACCAGTTCATGGAGCATCTGGTAGAACGCCTGTGCATCCCGGATGTCGCCATGCTCTCGCTCACTTCCGAGAACAGCTATGCGGGCATGAGCGGCGGCTTCCACGCCGGTGCCTGGCGCGGCATCGTGATTTCGGATGTCATGGAGGACGTGCGCTCCATGCTGCTAGCCAACGCCGCCGACCGGCCAACGGCCATGGAAACGTTCCACGCTGGCTACCGTCGTCTCGTCGACGCCCTTGAGACCGGCAAGAGCAAGCATCTCAAGCAGGAACTAGCGTCGGTTTCAGGCGAACTGGCGGCCATACCGCTCAAACGCCCCTGTAGCGAGGTCCCCCTCATCTCCCTCACCGGCGAGATCTATGTCCGGCGCGACGGGCTTTCGCGCCAGTCGCTCACGGAGCGGCTCGCCGACCACGGTTTTGCCGTCGTCTGCACCCCCGTTACCGAATGGATGCATTATACCGACTACCTCCTGAGCCGGGGCATGAGTGATCACCTCCTCTCGATCACGGGGCGTCTTGGATACCTTGCCAAGCGACTCTTCATGACCACCACGGAACGCGGAATCAAGAAGTCCCTTGCCGCCACCGGACTGACGACGGCCCATGCCATCAATGTGCCCAAGCTCGTTGCCAATGCCGCGCCGTACCTTTCGGATCAGCTTACCGGCGAGGCGGTGCTCACCGTCGGCGGCGCCATTGCCGACATCGCCACGCACGTCTGCGGCGTCATCGCCATCGGCCCCTTCGGCTGCATGCCCAACCGCCTGGCCGAATCGATCCTCAATGAAGTCATGAACAGCGACGACAAGCTGGCCGCCGATCCGGACAACCCGACCCTGCGGGCGATCCTGTCCGACATTGACAGTCTGCCGTTCCTGGCCATTGAAAGTGACGGTGCCCCCTTTCCGCAGCTCATCGCCACCAAGCTGGAAACCTTCCTCCTGCGCGCCGAGCGCCTCCACCGCAAGATGCTCCCGCCAGTGGGCGCGTAGCAATCTCGTCTTCCAGCCAGTATCACGAGCCGCATGAATCCGCTGTCATCACGGCCGCCGGCGCAACAGCGGGTAGAACAGCAGGCGCGGCAGAATAAAGACGCAGATGACAGCGATGATGATGTTGATACCTGTCTTCAAGCCGTGCGGATCGCTCCAGTCCACGCCGCGCACACCCAGCATGTAGCCACCGAACGCCAGTCCCGCCAGCATCCACCCGGTCAGCAAGCCCCGGATGTGCCGGGCCAGGCGCTGCCCGGCCACGCGCGTCCGGTTGAAACACCAGTCGAACACGTAATGCTCCAGCAGTGCGCCCTTCTCGCCGAAGACCGGGATGATATGCACGACACCGGTCGCCCAGCGACCGGCCATGAACTGCGACAGTGCCGGATAGGCGGTCGCCATCTGGATCGGGAAACCCACATACCCGATATACCGCACAAACGACAGCGGGGCCGCGACCATGTAATCCCGGAAGTTGCGCTCGCGGATCATCAGGTACAAGACATAGAATCCCCGTCCGAGAGATCCCGGCGAGACCGGAAAGACCTGGAAGATCCCCAGCGTGGCGAAAAACTTGACGCTGGCTGCCGCCGCGTCATGTGACATCGCATATTCCCGTGCGGCGACAATCGCCCCGACCGTCACCGCCACTATCTCCGTGGCCGGTAGAAATAACAGATGCACGCCGATGCTTTTCAGGTATTTGGCGATAAAGGGATCACCGACCTGTTTCAGGATGGCGTCCGCCTCGTCGTCGCGCAGCATCCCCTCGTGCCGTCCATCCTCCACCTGGTCGCGCAGCCACTGCTCGCGGAAGGCGGCATCCTTCAGGAACCGCCGGACATACCCCCAGCCCTCGCGCATCTGCCGCACAACCGACAACGGCTCGGTCAGCCAGCGGTGCATGAAGACCAACGGCAGCAGTCCCACAGTTAACCGTTCCAGCCAGTAGAGGCCGACATGATCCGCGATCAGCCGTGCATGGCGCTCGCCGACCCGTCCGGCACGATGCCAGTCCACGGCCGTGGCCGCCGCCGTGGCCTTTCCGGAAAGGCGCAGATAGGCCATATCCGTGCACATGGCCTTCGCGTGGGCACGGAAGACGCCGTTGCCCCAGATCCGACGGAAGAATCGCCCCGCCAGCGGGATCGCGCCGAGCAGGTAGAACGCGGTAAAACGGATTCCGCCGCCCTGCAGTTTCGCGGCCATGGCGGTATCCACCAGGCCGGTGGCCGTGTAGCCGGCTATCAGCCCTTCGCGCACATCCGCCCGCAGGGCGCGATCAGTCAGCAACTGCCAGCCCTGGTGTGTCACGTCCGGCATGCGCCGGCGATAAGTCGCATCATCGCGCTCCAGCGCCGCCAACAGGCCAGTCTGACCCTTGAACGCCGCCGGATGCGCGGCGACATACGCCCGCAGCTTGCCGAAATCGCAGCGGTCGAACTGCGCGATCGAGCCGCGCCACAATCCCTGCCAGATCAACTTCAAGTCGCCGGGGCTCATCGGCAGGAACGGCACCAGCGCCAGTCCCGCACGGAAATCGACGGCGCACAACCCGGCGGCGGGTCCCGTCCCGGCCTGGTGACGCTTGAGCACGTTCGGCTGGCTCTTCATCGTCGACCACGCGTACTGGCGTGCCAGTTCGTAGGCACCCATAGCGTGCAGCATAGCCACCAGTCGCGTCATGAACTGATGCTTGGCCACGTATTCCGGGCTCTCCGTCTCCTGCGGGTCGACCGTGCGCCAGTGGCGGCGTTTTGACGGTGCGAGGTCCGACTCCAGGCGCCATACGCGTCCTTCCACCCATTCACGGACTTCCCCATAGGCCATGAAATTCTCGTCATGGAACGAAGCATAGGTATCGGCCACCGCATCGGGCGTGCCGAACGTCTCCGCCGCCGCCAGCCGCAGCACCTTCGGCCACAACAGGCCGCTGCGGCAGGCGCTCTCCAGCACCTGCGCGCTGAACGGGGCCTGGAACGCGATCCAGTAGACCAGGTTGCGGAAGCCGACCGCGAACCGCCCGGGCGGCACCAGCACCTTGACCGCGTACACGCCGCCGACCTTCAAGCCGCCATCCGTTGCCGCGCCGCCCTCGAACGTGATCGATTCGAGCACGCAGCGGTAGACCTGTCCCGCGAATCCGCCGCCGGCGAACTTCCCGACACGGAACACGCCGTTGCCGCGCGCTTCCGGCCAGGCGGTCGTCAATGCCAGCCGCAGCACATCGCCCGGCTCGTAGCGGCGCAGCCGGTATGGCTGGAGCAGCTTGAACGACCGGACCCGCGCGATCAGTTCCGCGCACAATTCCCTTGAGTATTGAACCTTTGCCATAAAGAACCCGTTTCTATAACTTCACACCCGCCTACTCGTGATCCTTGACCTTGGCCCGCATCTGCTTGCATTCCGAATGCTGGTGCTTCCCCTCTAGCATCTTCTCCTTCTGCCGCCGCGAGCGACGCCGCTTTTGCCGGCGGATCTTCTCGGCCTCCTGCTGCCGCTTGCTCTGCGCCCCGCGGAACTGCTCGTCAAGCCGTTCACACAACAGCTTGCGCGCGTAATAGCGGTTCAGCTCGCGCGAGCGCGTGCTCTGGCACTTCACTTCCTCACCCGATGGCGCGTGCCGCAGATACACGCAGGAGGCGGTCTTGTTGATCTTCTGCCCGCCGCTGCCCGAGCCCAGGATGAATTTTTCCGTCAGGTCCGCCTCGCAGACCCCGACCGCCTCCATCAGCACCCGAAGCTGTTCCTTCTTTTCCGAACTGACAAACACATCCGACATCGCCACCATCCATTCGTTGAAAAACTGGACGACTATAGAACGGCATCCGGCCATTGTCGAGCCCGTCTCGCCAGCAGCCCACATGGGTAGACCTTTGATAAATAGGTTTTCAAACCATTGTCGCTATGTTAT
>CAZZBA010000079.1:0-14038 GCA_964652765.1 uncultured Victivallales bacterium
GGCTTACGCAATGATCAAGGTGCGGAAATGAGGCCATATGAAAAGACCGTGGGGGAATCCGCGGTTTTAAAAAAAAAGGGTTTGCAATTCCCGCGGAATCCGCTAGATTGTCCTGACGTTTTGAGATGACAAAGCGAGCGTAGCTCAGTGGTAGAGCTCCACCTTGCCAAGGTGGACGTCGAGGGTTCGAATCCCTTCGCTCGCTCCATTTCTTTTCGTGGCGGGGATCAATGGAAGTGTAGCTCAGTTGGTAGAGCAGCTGACTCTTAATCAGCGGGTCCACGGTTCGAGCCCGTGCACTTCTACCACGCAAAACCCCGTAAAACAGGCGTTGCTGCCTATATGCATTCGGGTTTTGTGATTTTCCCCCTGTGTTAATTGGCAGTTCACTGTTTGTCCGTCTTTACGAACACAAGCTTGTCGGGCGCATACTGCAAGACAGGAAAGTGGATCGGGTTGAACCGCCAGCCCCGGTGATCACGTTCTTCTTGTACTCAATCCCGCTAGCCACCTGGGCTACTATTACACCTGTCACCAACATCACTCCTAGGCATCTTGTCTCCTCCTTTTTCCTGCGCACCCGTGTGACTAACCCTTTGCCGCGACGAGCGGCAATAGGGAGCAGGCTGCTGAAGCCTTGTTTTTGTATAAGTTTCGCCTTTGGCACAAATAGATTGCTGAGAACAATCAGCCAAATTACGGATGCCATTATGCCAACACTAATTCCAGCTTCAAGATTCTGTTGGCGAAAACCAATCAAGCTACCGATAAAAACTCCCGCAATAAGCGCAAGTTTGATCGCTAACATAGATTTTCTTACGCGAAGAGCATAGTTGAGTTCGACCACGTTGGGTTGTTGCTTTTCCAGAAGAGCGCGTGCACGATCGACCTCCTCCGGCAATACAAAGAGTTGGGCTCCGCCGAGCGCCATGGCCAAATAGGGGCGCATTTGTATCGTGTACTCGTTGTCAGATGACGCATGGAGACCTGCACACGTCAGGAGAGCCTTCGCGCGGTCGAAAGACATAAGGCTGTAGAATTGACCTACGAGTACAGGTTTATTGCTCATCTAATCATTGATTCAGCGATCCGAGGCCGATTCCTTTCAACGTGTGGTTCGAGTGGTCGAACTCAAAAACGACAAAGGCATTGGCCCGGTCCGTCTCGGTCGTCGGAATCCAAACAGAGATGATCGGCGGGCTACCGGCCTTGATGTCGAACCACGCCGTGCGGTTGACGTCCACCTGCCGTTTGGAAAAGGTCATGAGGACCTGATGCTGCCGCCAAGCCTCCGGCGAATTCAGAGCGCGAAGCGCCATGGCGCGATAGCCTTCGATTTCGCCGTCCTGCATCTGCACGGATTGCGAGACATGGGCGCATCCAGCCGCCACGCTTAGAATCAGCCCGATAATCATGTACTTCATTTTCATCTCTTTGCATATGTACAGTAGTCTATGTGAGAATAATATATCGTTATGCTCTCTTATTGCTCAACGCGTAATGACGGCATTTGATTTAGGTTCAACCAAACCGTCTTCTTTCTTCTCTCTTATTCCAAGATGCTTTCCGGCAATTCAATGTTTCGGGCCTCTTTAGCGGTTCAATTTCAGCGGGAAATCGACCTTGCCATTGTTGCGGTCGTATAGCTCCTGGAATGATTTAACCAGCATGCGGATGATCTCGGATGTGGTCAGCCCCAGCTCGGAACAGATTCGATCCAGATCCTCTTTCTGCTGTGCCTCGATGCGCACGGGAATTGCTGTTATATTTCTCATGCGGCAATAGAAGCACATTGCGCGGGGTCGTGCAATAGGTTTGATGCGGGGATGGTGATTTCTGCCTGTCGCAATCCCAGCTTCCGGTTGTCGTAATCGCGTGTTGCTGTTGCGCCGCGGATATGCGATGCTTTCCTTTTAAATACGGAGTGCAAAATGGCTAGTCTCATTCACGATATCAGTGGTCTTGATCTTCTGTTCAGCCGGGATTTCACCGCCGGGGAGCTGGCGGCGCGTCGGCGCACGATTGCTGGCAGGATCGGCCCAAAGGCGCATCTGCTGATTCCCAGTGCACCCCCGGTGCCGGGTGATGTGCCGGTGCAGGATGCCAATTTCTACTATTTCTGCGGGCTGGAAACGGTTCATTCCTACCTGTTGATCGACGGCAAGGATGGACGCACACGGCTTTTCCTCCCCTCGCGCGACAAGATGGAGGGCGAGCCCGAGGATAAGCTGGGGTTCGAGGATGCGGATATGATCCGGCAGCGCCTTCAGCTCGACGGGGTATTCCCATCCTCGGAGCTGACCGCCGCGCTGGCGGGGGTTTCAACCCTCTATGTCCCGCATGCGGAAGTGGAGGGCGGCGGCGTGACCCGCTTCGGCGCGAATGGTTGCGCCAAGCGGCGCGAGGAGGAGGAGTGGGACCAGGCGGAACCGCGTCACAAGCGCCTGATCCGGTTGCTCAAGGAGCGCTTCCCGGCGATCGAGATTGCCGATGCCTGCCCCCTGGTTTCCGACATGCGCACGATCAAGAGTCCGGCGGAAATCGAGGTGCTGCGGCAGGCGGGGCAGCTCTCGGCGGCGGTCATGGTCGAATCCATGAAGGCGACGCGTCCGGGTGTGACCGAGACGCACCTCCAGGCGATTGCCGAGTTTGTCTTCCGTGACCAGGGGCACTGCGGTCTTGGTTACGGGGTGATCGCCGCCAGCGGGCAGAATAACTGGAACGGGCATTATCACCGCAACAACGCGACGATGTGCGACGGGGATGTGGTGCTGATGGATTGCGGGCCGGACCTGCGGCATTACGCGAGTGACATCGCCCGCATCTGGCCGGTCAATGGTGTGTTCGGCGATTGGCATCGGCGTGTCTACGGCTTTATCGCCGCCTACCACAACACACTGCTGGAGCTGATCCGTCCGGGGGCAATGGTGCCCGAGATCTATGCCGAGGCGGTGCGGCGCATGGCGCGGCAGTGCAAGGACCCGGCATCGCCGTTCGGGGATCAGACCGCGCTGCTGGACCAGATGGCCGCCGCTGGCGTCGGCTATCTGAACCATGGAGTCGGGCTCAGCGTTCACGATGCCATGAATCCGGCCTGGAAAAACCAGCCTTTGCAGGTTGGCTTCGTTTGCGCGCTCGACCCGATGGTCTGGTGCAAGCCCGAGCACCAGTATATCCGGGTCGAGGACACGATCGTGATCACGCCGGATGGCTGCGAGCGGCTGACCGGTGCGGCCCCCTTCGAGATTGCCGAGATCGAGGCATTGATGGGGGCTTAGGGTAAAGCCGAAATTGGGAAAGTCGAAATTATGAAACAACCGAATATTCTTCTGCTCTTCACGGACCAGCAGCGGTTTGACACCATTGCCGCGCTGGGGAATCCGGTGATCAAGACTCCGGCGTTCGACCGCATCTGCGAACAGGGTGTGGCGTTCACAAGCGCCTATTCGCCGTCGCCGGTCTGTGTACCGGCGCGCTGCTGCCTGCATTACGGGCAGTACCCGGCGCATACCGGCTGCTTTGACAATGCCTGGGCGATGCCGGAGGATCGCCCGTCCTTCATGCAGGTGCTGGCCGATGCGGGCTATCGCACGCATGGGATCGGCAAATGCCACTTCACGCGCGATCCGAAGGCGCTGCGCGGCTTCCAGTCACGCGAGACACAGGAGGAGGTGCCGCAGCGCGCCAGCGACGACTACACCCGGTTCCTGGAGGCGGAGGGCTGGGGCGAGCTGCCCGAGCCTCATGCCGTGCGCGGCGAGATGTACTACGTGCCGCAGGTCTCCCAGATGCCGCAACGGCTCCACCCGACCCAGTGGGTAGGAGACCGCACCGTCGCCTTTGTCGAGGCGCAGAAGGGTAGTGTGCAGCCTTGGTTCCTGTTCTCGAGCTACATTCATCCGCATCCGCCATTTGCGCCGCCGGTGCCGTGGCACAAGCTTTACCGTGCCTTTGACATGCCGTTACCAAAGGTACCGCAGGACGTCGAGAGCCTGCAGACCTATGCCAACCGCATGCAGAACCGCTACAAGTACCGTGACCAGGGGATCGATAACAACCTGCTGCGGAGCATGAAGGCGCATTATTACGCCTGCATTTCCTTTATCGACTACCAGGTGGGGCGCACGCTCGAGGCGCTGGAGCGTACCGGACAGCTCGCGAACACACTGGTGCTGCTGACGGCGGATCACGGAGAGCATCTGGGCGATTACAACTGCTTCGGCAAGCGGTCGATGCACGACAGTTGCGCGCGCGTGCCCCTGCTGGCCTGGATGCCCGGCCGGTTCGATGGCGGTGTGCGCTGTGATGCGCCTTCCAATCTGGTGGACATCATGCCAACGGTGCTGGCCGCTGCCGGCTGCGACACCGGCGGGCTGGCGCTGGACGGGGTGGACCTTGCCTCCCTGCTGGATGGCACGTCCGGTCGCGAGGCCGTCTTCTCGCAATATCGCACCGGTGCCACGGCGATCTACACCATGGTGACCAGTCGCTGGAAGTATGCCTACAGCGCGCCCGACAACCGGGAATTCCTGTTTGACCGGCTGATGGATCCCGGCGAGACGCGCAATCGTTGCGGATCACCGTCCACGCGGGCGGTCGTCAAGGATCTGCGCCAGCGGGTCATCAACTGGCTGGCTCAGGCGGGTGAGACCGGAGCATTCGAGGGCGACACGTGGAAGGTCTTTCCGCCTACCGAGGTGTCGCTGAATCCGGATGCAGGACTGATCATCCAGGACCGTCCGGATTTCACGCTGAATCTGCCCGGCTATACGGATTCGGGCGATGAATTGCAACTCGATAATAGTTAATGGAGACTTTATAACATGGTTATGCATGAATGTGGCGGGACGGTATTCGGAGACACTTGCAGGTGGCGTGGTTGGATGTCCCTGTGCCGGTTTTTGTTGATAACACTTTTGCTGCCGGGGGCGCTTTCGGTCAGGGCGCAGGAGGAGGAGCACTATGGCCCGCGGCCGGCTGGGCAGGCGAAGTCGCTGGAACGTGACAAGGCGGCTCGGGATGCTCATGCTGGCAACCCCGACGTGCTGGTGTTGCCCGGACTGGTGGCTAATCGCAAGACGCGGCAGGTCGAGGTGCTGGCGGAATGCACGGGGCTCGGGGCGGGAACGGAACTGGAGTTCCTGCTCGTCGACAAGGACAGCAGCCACGGCTACGAGGCCTTGCTTTGGTCGCATGCCAAGCCGAGCGATGTCCACAAGGCACTCGAATTCATTGGTCTCAAGCCCGGTTCCCCCTTCAATCCGTCGGCCTTGCGTTTCTGGGCCGATGGGGATCGCGTCAACTTGAAAGTCTCGGTCGATGGCGGTATTCCCGTCCCGATCGAGGAGATGGTGCTGGACAACGAGACGGAGACCACGCTGCCGGAGGAAGGTTTTCTCTTCACGGGCTCGATCATGGTTCCGCCTCCGGACGGCAAGGGTGCGCAGGTCTATGCGGCGGATGCCTACGATCCGCGTTCGGTGGCCTCGATCTACAACGAGCAGACGGCGGTTCTGGATGTTCCCCGCCAGGCGAACAAGGGGGAACTTTACGGGCGTCAGGTGGTCAATCCCGAATGCGCGTTTGAAGGGGGAACGCTGCTGACGATCCTGATGGAGCCGGGGGAAAATGCGCAGCGTGCGCCTGCCACGAGGCTGGAACTGGCTTTGGTGTATCCGTCTGCTGCCACCGGCGTGGTCTTCCGGCTTTCGGAGGCGGAAGGCAAGGTGTTGGCCGAGGCCCCCGAGCTGGTGCCTGTGCTGGAAAAGTTGGCGGTCAAGCGCAAGGACGATATCGCGCCTTTTGTCAAGTTACAGATCGCCGATGAACTGCCTCTGTCTGAAATGGTAAAGCCCAGCATCTCGCTGGTCATGATGGAGACGCTCGGGATGCTCCGCATGGATCCGCCGCCGGAAGGGCAGCTTTACTACCGGGCGTTCGTGCCACAGAAGGAATGGATGCAGCCGGAGGGGCGGCCGTCGCAGCCATGGGAATTGCACCTGCGGTTGCAGGAAGCGGGCAAGGTCGCGGCGGAAATGGTCCTGAACGAATCGGTCTGGTCGGGGACGGACCCGAACCCGACGTTCACCCGCCGGGCGCTTGGCGTCGCGGAGCCCAAGGCCTTGCGTGAGCAGTTGGATGCCGACGCGCAGGCGCGCGTGGCTGCGGGGAAGACTCCGTTGCCGGGCGTGCTGCTGGTGTTCGCGCCGCCGGAGCTGACGTACGGGGCGCTGCTGGCGTTTCTCCAGCCCGTGCTCGGTACGCACGGAACGATCTATGTGTTTGTGCAGTGAGTTGGTTATAGACAAGAAGCGGAGTAGAATATGGATGCGTTAGCAAGGAAAGTAGGTAACGGTTTTATCTGGCAGCGGGAAAACGAGCAGATCTGGGTTGTGCCGTGGGGCAGGAACGGTGTCCGCGTGCGTGTTACCCGCGAATCCTCCTTCCGTGAGTTGCCACAGGGCCTGCTTCCCGATCCGCCTACGCCATCGGCGATCACGGTCAACGTCGCGGATGACGGGGCGACGCTGGTCAACGGCGGGATCACCTGTACCGTGACCATCCCCCGCTTGAGCCTGCTCTCTTTCTCGCGCACCTCGGACGGGAAGGTCCTGTTGCAGGAGCAGCGCAAGACGACCGCCGAGCACTGGGCTCGCACCTTTATCCCTGAACGCAGTGCCTGGCATATCGAGCAGCGCTTTGTTGCCGATGACGATGAGAAACTCTACGGTCTCGGGCAGCGCCAGCACGGTTATCTGGACCAGAAGGGCTGCATGCTGGATCTGATGCACCGCAATACCGAGGTATCGATCCCCTTCATGGTCTCCAATAAGGGCTACGGCTTTCTCTGGAACAACCCGGGGCTCGGGCGCGTGGCGCTGGGGCGCAACGATACCCGCTGGACCATGGACCAGGGCTACCAGATCGACTACTACGTGGTCATCGACGAGTCGCCCGCCGCCATTCTCGAGCGTTATGCCGAGGTGACCGGCAAACCATCCGCGTTTCCCGACTGGGGGGCGGGGTTCTGGCAATGCAAGCTGCGCTACAAGACCCAGAAGGAACTGCTCGCGGTCGCGCGCGAGTACCATCGGCGGAAGTTGCCCGTCTCGGTCATGGTGATCGATTTCCACCACTGGGCGGTCATGGGCGACTGGTGCTTTGATCCCGCCTGCTGGCCGGATCCCAAGGCCATGGTCGATGAGCTTGAGTCCATGGGGATGAAATGCATGGTCTCGGTCTGGCCGACGGTCAACATCGCCTCGGCCAATTACGCCATCATGAAGCAGCATGGGCTGTTTCTGCGTAATGAACGCGGGTCCTCCCTCCAGAATGGGGATTCCGTGGAGTCTTTCTACCATGCGACCAATCCAGCGGCGCGCGCGTTCCTCTGCGAGAAGATCAAGGACGGCTACGTCAAGCATGGGATCCGCTATTTCTGGCTGGATACCATGGAGCCGGAACTGATCCCGTTGCAGCCGGACAATACCCGTTTCCATCTCGGCACCGGTCGCGAGGTGGCCGGAATGTATCCGCAATGTCACTTCCAGGCATTCTATGAGGGGTTGAAATCCGTTGGCGAGGACGCCCCCATGATGCTGGGTCGGTCGGCGTGGGTAGGCAGCCAGCGCGTCGGTGCGGCCGTCTGGTCGGCGGATATCCCGTCGACCTTCGATTCGCTGCGTCGCCAGGTCGCCGGGGGGCTCAACATCGCCATGAGCGGTATCCCCTATTGGACAACCGATATCGGGGGTTTCCACGGCGGCGACATATCGAGTCCGGACTTCCGCGAACTGCTGGTCCGCTGGTTCCAGTACGGCGTATTCTGCCCGATCATGCGGGTGCACGGCGTGCGCAAGGACAGTGCACCCAAGGCCGATGCCGATGAGGGCAAAGCCGATCCGAACCACCCGAATGTGCCCAACGAGGTCTGGTCCTACGGCGAGGAGACCTGCGCGATCCTGAGCGACCAGATCCGGTTGCGCGACCGGTTGCGCCCCTACATCATGGCGCAGATGAAAGCGGCCGAGACGACGGGATTGCCGCCGATGCGACCGCTCTTCGTCGATTTCCCGGAGGATGCGCAGGCATGGTCCGTGGAGGATCAGTTCATGTTCGGTCCGGATGTGCTCGTCGCGCCGGTCGTGACTCAGGGGACCCGCTCGCGACCGGTTTACCTGCCAGCCGGGACTGCCTGGCGCGATGCCTGGACCGGGGCGAAGCATGCGGGCGGGACGTCCTTCGAGGCACAAGCCCCGCTGGAACGGATACCCGTCTTCGTGCGTGCCAGCAGCGATTTAAAGCTTGCGGGGTAGGCACGGTCCCATTAGTCTGCCTTCCAATAAATCCAGTCGTTTTCACACGGACTGGATGCGGGAGGTCTATTATGGCGGGAAAACGACGCATCGGGGTTGCCGTTAATGCGCAGCATTTGCATGCCGAGGACCAGCAGTTGTATCGCGGCATACGCAAATACAGCCAGCAGCACGAGGGTTTCGACTGCGTGCTGGCCCCGTTCGCTGTCGATGACTTGCGTCTTGCCGATCGATCCGCCCCGCCGTTTGATGGCCTGCTGGCGCAGGCAACCCGGGAACTGGTCGACGAGGCCAACCGGCTGCGGATCCCGATCGTGGACGTGTGGCGCGATTCCCGCGTGACGGTACCGATCTCCTGTGTCTTCCCGGATTTCCCCAAGGGGGGGCGCATGGCTGGGCAGCACCTGTTGTCACGCGGGTTCGGGTATTTCGGTTATGTCGTCAATGAGAAGCGGCAGTCGCAGATCACCATGTGCGATGCCTCCCTGATCGATGATGACTCCCTGGGTTATGCCGCCTATCTGGAAGCGCGCGGCTTCCCCTGCGCGTCCTTTGTCGCGCCAGCGGTGGTGGATGCCAGTGCCGATGTCTGGAGGGCGTGGTCGCATAACATCCGCGAATGGCTCAAGGCCCAGCCGAAACCGCTCGGCCTGTTTGTCCCCAGTGATCTGCTTTGTCGCTATATCGCGGATATCGCCCCGGAACTGGGGTTGAAGGTACCGCATGACCTCGGGTTGATCTGTGCCGATAACGAACCTAATTTCTGCCTGCTGAGCGCGCCGTCGTTGACGGCTATCGACATGTATTACAGCCAGGCGGGCTACGAGGCCGCCGCGCTGCTGGATCAGATGCTCGATGAGGGGTACAAGCAGAGCGGGCGGAAGATCATTCTGGTGGAGCCCCGCACGCTGCATGCCCGGCGCTCGACGGATGCGGTCGCGGTGCAGGAGCCTCTGGTGGCTGCCGCCTTGCGCTTTATAATGGATCGCTCGTGCACCCCGATCGGGGTGCAGGATGTGGCTCAGGCGGTCTCGGCGTCGCGCCGGACGGTCGAGCGGCGGTTCCGCGAGATCCTGAACCGCAGCGTCACGCAGGAAATCATCCGTTGCCGGCTGGACCGGCTCAAGTGGAGGCTCGCCGAGAGCGACGACCCGATCAAGATGCTGGTTCAGGAGTCCGGGTTCAATAGTGCGCGGGTCCTATACGAGACATTTGTCCGGGAGGAGGGCATCTCGCCATCCGCCTATCGTGCAAGACGGCGTTTCACGACTTCGTAAGCTCCATTGTTCTCAATTGAGTAGCGTCTCGAGTTTGCCTCGGGCGCCGAGTCCCCTCCTTCTCTGAGCTACGGCGGACAAGCGGCGTTCCTCTCGCTGGCAGCCGCCCGTTTTTCTTGGATGTTGAACGTCGGATATTGGATGTTGGGCGTTGAAGTGAATTTACAAGGAAGTGATAAATGAGAAGTGAAACGGTAATGAGAGTGATCAACTTTTGGTGTGGAGTATGCCTGGTGTGCAGTTCCGCGGGCTATTCGACCGCCGACGCGGTGGGCGGGGCGCTTGAAGCCGGAAAAGCCATTATCACGGAATCTGCTGGTGTCCGCTTGATTGATGATGACCGCCTGAAACAGGAATTCGAGCAAAAGGTGGCCGCCCTTGTCGGGGATTCGCCTGATCGGTTTGCCGAGCACCGGCTGGCGCAGTTGGAGCGCCGATCGTGCGCGCTTGAATTGCCTTTGCCAGGCACGCTCAGCATGACCCCGGCAGATATCTACCGGCGGCGGATCGACTGCGTGGTCGTGGTGGGTGTGTTCTACCATTGCGCAAGCAAGAATTGCCAACGCTTGCACAGCAGTCTTTCTTCCGGGGTCGTTATTCATGAGACGGGCGTTCTGCTGACCAATTACCATGTTGTCGAGATCGAGCAGCCCCGGTTTCTGGCCATGGCGGCGATGACGGTTGACGGACGCGTCTTCATGGTTGACGAAGTGCTGTCTGCCGACCCGGTGCATGATGTGGCCGCTATCAAGCTCAGGGGGATCACGGGCCTGTCTGCCGCTCCGGTGTTCCGTGATGAGCCGGTGGGGCAGCCCGTCACGTTGATCACGCATCCCAGAAATCATTTCTACAGTCTCACCAGCGGCCATGTCTCCCGCTACAGCATGGGGGAACGAACGAACGTGGTCATGAACATCACGGCCGACTATGCGGTCGGCTCCAGTGGCGGTGCTATTTTCAATGACCGCGGTGATGTTGTCGGGCTGGTATCCTCGACAACGTCGATTGCCGCCGGCAATGTCAGGTTTGATCAGGGAACCAAAGGTGGTGTCCTGGAGAAACTTCTAGGGCGGCACCACACTGGCGATCCGGCCGCAGCTGTCCGTTGCGAAGAGGTGGATGCGCCGGACGAGGAGCATGAACCGGATGGAGAGGCCCCTCGTCGGGAGGGGGAGAAGGGGCCTCCGCGCGAAGGCCCGTCGCCGCGGCCCCGGTCCCGGGCGGTCGATATCCCGGTAAATCACCAGATGACCATCAAGAATGCGGTTCCGGCGCGCGCGATTCTCGACCTTTTTGAGGATTGACCATTCGTTCTCTTCCCATTTTCATTCTCGTACCCGGTGAGCCGCAGGTACAAGGAGTCGATTCTTGTCTTTGCGTGATTCCCTGCTAGAGTAAGGGTTCAAATTGATCATGCAGGAGAAGGTTCGAATGCGAAAAGTAAGGGTTCTTATTAATCCGAAATCCGGATTGCCGCGATTATTCAATACCATGCGGCAGGCACTGGACCGCTTCTGGGATGTCGACGGGATAGATCTCTCCTACCAGTTCACGCAGAGCAAGGAGGACGGGGTCGCCAAGGCCAGGCGCGCGGTTGCCGAGGGAGTTGACACGATCCTTGTTTCCGGCGGGGACGGGACCGTCAGCACGATCGGGCGGGTACTGGTGGATACGGATGTGGCGCTGGGTGTGATTCCCGGCGGCAGCGGCAATGGGTTTGCCCGGCATTTCGCGATTCCATTGACGGCCGCCAAGGCGGTCGAGTCCCTGGTCAACGCGACCGTGCGGCGGATCGATGTGGGCGTGGTGAACGGGACCCCGTTCTTCGTGACCTGCAGCATGGCCTGGGACGCGGCCTTCGTGCGGACCTTCGAGAAGTTCCCGATGCGGGGAATCCTGCCGTACGTCTTCGCCGGCGTGCAGGAGTTCTTCGAGTATGAGCGGCAGGACATGCGCGTGTCTTTCGACGAGGGCGAGATCATCGACTTGAGGAGCCCGATGATCCTGACGGTGGCGAACCTGACGCAATTCGGTGGCGGGGCAATGATCGCACCGGATGCCGAGGATAGTGACGGTAAACTTGAGTTTGTCGGTGCCATGCAGAAGGATTTCCCCCTATTGCTGGCCAATCTCGGGCGGCTCTTCGACGGGTCGGTGAAGCGGATTCCGCGCGTGATCACGCAAAGTGCCTCGAGAATGGTTATCACGCGGCCCAAGGCGGCGCCCATCCAGCTAGACGGTGAGCTGGTGGACGCCGGCACGCGGATCGAGATCGAGGTCAAGCCGCTGGCGTTGCGGGTCCTGGTGCCGCAAAAGGGGCGAGGGTAGCGGGGTGGGGTGGTATTGATATGCGGATGGTGCTCTACAACATGCGTTACGGGACCGGCGGCGGATTTTGTTTTCCGTGGCAGGGGTACTTGCGCCGTACACGTGACCATGTCGAAACCATCGCCGATTTCCTGCACGGGCTGGCTCCGGATATCGTCGGGCTGGTCGAGGTGGATTCCGGCTCCTTTCGCTACCGCCGGTCGCACCAAGCCGAGCGCATTGCCGAGCGGCTGGGCCACTACCACGCCTACCGGTCGAAGTACCATGACGATGCCTTCATCAACCGGATCCCCGTTCTCAACAAGCAGGGGAACGCGTTCCTCACGCGCGACACGATACAGAACCAGCAGTTCCATTACTTCGACAAGGGGGTGAAACGGCTGGTGATCGAGCTGGAGCTGGAGTCGCTGACCGTATTCCTGGTCCATCTTTCGCTCAAGTTCCGGATCCGGCATCACCAGTTGCAGCAGCTCTATGCGATGGTCAAGGCGACCCGTAAGCCGCATATCGTGGCGGGCGACTTCAATCCGCTATGGGGTGATCATGAAACCGAGCTTTTCCTGGGGGCCACCGGACTTCGCAACGCCAACCACGAGGGACTGGCCACCTTTCCCAGCTGGCGGCCGAAAAGACAGCTCGATTTCTTGTTTCACAGCCCCGGGATCGAGATGCGGCACTTTGAAATCCCGCCGGTCCAGTATTCCGACCACCTGCCGCTGGTCTGCGACTTCACGGTGCGAACCCCCGTTTCATCGAAACAAAATCTCACTCTCATCTAACGCTAACATTTTCTCCTTACTTTTGACCGCGTTCAAGTACGGAGTGTTGTTGCCGGGGATGGTCTTCGGCGGCGGCACCCAAGCATGAGGAGAAAGAAATGAAAGAAAACAGTCTGAATTGGATGGGTGTCGTTGCCGCCGCCGGGTTGTGCGTGGCATCGGTCAGCGTGGCGCAGATGAAAGTGGATCCGAACCTGCCGGAGTACGTGCCGGTAGTCGGGGTATCCGGAAGCCTGAAGAGCGTCGGGTCGGATTCGATGAACAACCTGATGACCCTCTGGGCCGAAGGGTTCCTGGGGATGTACCCGAACGTGCAGATCGAGATCGAGGGCAAGGGATCCTCGACGGCACCGGCCGCGCTGATCGCGGGAACGGCGCATTTCGGCCCCATGAGTCGTGCCATGAAGGGTGCCGAGTCGGATGAGTTCGAGAAAAAATATGGCTACAAGCCCACCATGCTGCGCACGTCGATCGACGTGTTGGCGGTCTATGTCAACAAGGATAACCCGATCAAGGGACTGACCCTGCAGCAGGTGGACGCTATCTTCAGTTCCACGCGTCGCGGCGGCTTCGCCAGCGAGATCCGCACCTGGGGTGAGGCCGGTCTTGACGGTGACTGGGCGAACATGCCGATCAGCCTGTACGGACGTAACGCCGCTTCGGGAACTTACGGATTCTTCAAGGAGAACGCGCTGTTCAAAGGTGATTACAAGAACGACGTGAAGGAGCAGCCGGGCAGCTCCTCGGTGGTTCAGGGTGTGGCCAGCGAGAAGGCCGGCATCGGCTACAGCGGCATCGGCTATCGCACGGCGGATGTGCGTCCGGTCCCCTTGGCTAGCGAGGCTGGCAAGGAGTTCTACGAAGCCGTCGCGGAAAACGCCTACAATGGCAGCTACCCGCTGGCGCGCTTCCTCCTTATCTACGTGAACGCCATTCCGGGGAAGGAACTGGATCCGGTGCGCCGCGAGTTCATCAAATACATGTTCAGCCGTCAGGGCCAGGAAGACGTCGTTCGTGACGGATACTTCCCGGTAGACGCGAGCATCGCCCGCGAGACGCTCAAGAGCCTCGGCATCGAAGTCAAGTTCTAAAAGGGGTCAAGGCCGGTCCGGACGGGATGACGATCATCGCCCCCGATGTGGCTGTGCTTGATGCCTATATGAAATAGAGACAGCCTGGCCTGTTTCAACAACTGTGAAAAACCGCGGCGGGCGGGGGCTTGGCTCCCGCCCGCCGATTCAGCGAGAGCAAGCCGTGAGTGAAACAACCCGATCGTTTACCGGTCGCCAGCGCGACCGCAAGACAAGGCCCGGCGTCAAGGTCGCTGACCATGTTGCCC
>CAZZBA010000080.1:0-13934 GCA_964652765.1 uncultured Victivallales bacterium
GGCGGTTGTGTTCTTGATTTCGATGTCTGTGCTTGCATGTAGATACGGCGTCAAGCAAGCGGATGAGGAAGAGAGAGGAGGAGCATCAGACTGCCGAAGGTGGAAAGCGGTAAGAACTTGACCACTCGCGAATCGCGTTGCGGCTTGAATCGGGCTGTCCCTCGCCCTCGCATTAGGGGTTGACGCCTGACCGCCCTTTCCTGATACTGCGGGCTATTCAAGCAGCCAAGCGGGCTTTGACGGACTCCGTGATCACGCAGGAAGCAAGAATCACAAGACTGAACAAACATGAACACGCCAACCCTGTATCCCCTAAATCAACGTTCTCTCCGTCTCCGCGTCGCCGCCATCGCGCTTTCGATGGTCGCCTGCATGACCATATACACGAACGCGGAGACCGTTGAACATGACACAGGCAGGCGCGAGGACCTGCGCGCGGAAATCATCACGAATCACGTCAGACTGGATACACTGGTCGGCGTGAACTACTTCGCGGGCTGGTGGGAGAAGATGCCGAACAAGTGGCATCACGGCGACGAGGACTGGCGCCCGAAGTACCCCGGGCGCATCCCGCTGCTGGGCGAATACAACACGCAGGCCACCATGGACCGCGAGATTGCGGCCGCTGCGGACCACGGTGTCGATTTCTTCCAGATCCTCTGGTACGGGGCAGAGGAGGAACGCGAACATGACCCTCTGTTAAATAGCGGAGTTGAACAGTTCATGAAGTCGCCCCATGCGGACCGCATGAAATTCATGATCGAGTACTGTAACCACAAGCCGTTCGGCATTACCTCCGTCGGGCGCTGGCAGGAATGCGTGGCGTATTGGGTAAAATGCATGCAGCACCCCTCATACCTGCGGGTCGGCGGACGCCCCGTCTTCAAGATCCACGCGGCCGGCATGTTCCACCAGCAGACCGGCGGCACCCCCGAAGGTGTGGACCGCTTTCTCGCCATCCTGCGTAGCGCCGCCCGCGACGCGGGTCTCGGTGAGCTGGTTATCGGTTGCGGCGGCAATGGCCCCACCCCCTTCCGCAACGCCCACTGGATGCTGACGCGCCTGGACTACAGCAACGAGTACATGGCCGTGCCGCGCATCGACCGCACGGAAGAGGACCATCCCTACGAGATACTCGCCGACCACCACGCGAAGTGGCGTGCCGCGCACACGAAGGACGCCATCCCCACCGTGCCGACGATCCCGGCAGGGTGGAATCCGCGTCCCTGGCAGAACGACAAGCGCCCCTGCTTCGCCTTCCCCACGCGCACCCAGTGGATTGACACCCTGAAACAGCTCAAGGCCGACCTGGATACCGGTGCCTACGGTTTTCCGCTGCCCGGAGGAGGCGTTCAGCCAGCTTTTACGATCTATGCCTGGAACGAGTTCGGCGAAGGCGGAATCGTTGCCCCGACCCAAGGCGACAAGTACATGAAACTCGAATGCATCCGCGAAGTCTTCGGAACGGAGAACGCAAGCAAGGAAAAGTAACGCCTTTTATTAGCCCTGGAAGGGCGTTTCCATCTGCCCCAGGCAGCGCCTGGGGAACGCGGCATTATTAACCCGTGCCCAAACATGAAAAAGTGCACCTCTCTGCTGATGGCCAACCTGGTCGCGGGAGCAGCTTTTGCCCAGGGCGAAAAGCCGCCTGAGATGCCCCCCCGCAAGGCCGAACATCATTCTCATCCTGATGGACGACCTGGGGTACGGCGATCTCGGTTGCTACAACCCCACGATTGGCATTTCGACGCCGAATATTGACAAGATCGCGGAGGAAGGGATTCGCTTCACCCAGTTCTACGCGACCAGCAACATCTGCTCGCCATCGCGCCGGGCGCTGCTCACCGGCCGGTACCAGAGTCGGCTCGGTGAATGGGCGGAGGCCTACCGCGGCACGCCTACCCGTGATGCCGTTTCAGGTACCGACGAGCCCTGCTTTGCGCAGTACTTGAAGAAGGCCGGTTACGCTACCGGCAGTTTCGGCAAATGGAACATTGGCGAGGTCAACGGAGTTTCCACACCGGATGCCCAAGGGTTCGATTGTTGGATCGGCAGCTTCCATAATCATTCCTATTTCGGCCACCGCCGTGATAACGGCATCCACGAGGATCATAACCTGGCACAGGATAACCCGGACAAGCTCCACGAACTCCGCACCGCCTTCGAGAAATGGAAGGTGAGCACCGTCGCCCCTGACAACCACTACCGGATTCTATTTCCAGACCAATATGCGCGCGATCGGGAACGGAACAGGGAAGGCAGATGAAGCGGTTCATGCTGCCCCATCCCAGCACCCGCACCGGGGTCTCTGGCTCCCAGATTTGCGGCTTGGAATGACGTGACTTTTCTGTTGATATCGTGACCGTGGTTTATCAATCAGCATGGAGGCGGTAGATGAGAAAGACATTATTGGCTGTGGTGGCGATGGCTGGTGCGGGGGCATGCTGGGCGGTGGTGCCCGATGACGCGCCGGCATTGGTGACGTCTCGCATTGCGGAGGTGACCGTATTTTCAGATCGTGCGCGAGTGACGCGCGTGGGCCATGTGACAATGAAAGAAGGGGCAAACCGATGTTCTTTCTCCAGGCTCCCCGGATGGGTGGATGAATCGTCCGTGCGCGTGGCGCTTGGCGCGGGTCAGCAGGGGCGCATTGCCGATGTCCAGGTGCAACGGGACTACCTGGCGAGACCGGCTGACGAGGAGTTGGTAAAGGCGCAAGCTGCCGTGATGGAAATCGACGACCAGGCGCAAGCGATGGACGACGAAGTGAAGGTGCTGGACGCGAAATATGCGCAGGTCGAGCAGATCAAGGCGTTCTCGATGGAGAAACTGCCCGCCGATACGGCGGTCCGCGAGGTGGACATCGAGAGCTACGGCAAGGTGGTCGGCTTTGTGTCCACCAGCCTGAGCGATATTGCCAGGGCCAGGCGGGATATTGCCAAGCGGCGGCGCGATCTTCAGCCCGAACTGCAGGCACGGCAGAAGAAGCTGACCGAGCTCCAGAAAATGGCGCAACTGGAGCAGATCAGCGTCATCGTGACCTTGGAGGGAATCAAGGGCGGGGCTGTGGATATTTCGCTGGTGTATATGCTACCCGGGGCGACATGGGAACCGGGGCATGAATTGCGGGCGTCGGCGGGTGATCCCTCGAAAGTGAAGATCGCCTCCTATGCCGTGGTGACGCAGACCACGGGCGAGGACTGGGAAGGGGCGGCCCTGGCATTCTCGACACAATCGTCGGAAGAGACGTCGCGGATTCCCGAGTTGGCAGGGGCCCTGCTGGGGCGCGCGGGCAATATCGAGCAGATGATTGACGGCGCCGATTCATTTCTACAGGCCCAGAAGGCGTACGAGGCGCAGAACGGGATCTGGTTTAATTCAATCAATCCAAAAGAAGACATGGCCAACTATTATGGTAACAATTCGCGCCAAGTGGAGACATCGAATCGAACGAAGGCGTCTTTTGAGAAGATCCGGATCCGCGGGACGTCGGCTCAGTTCAGCGGTGCAGGGAAGCCGACTGTACGACAGGACGGCAAATCCATACGCGTGCCGATCGGAGAGGTCGAACTGGCGGCGGTGCCGCGGATCGTGGCCGCGCCGGCGACATCCCTGAATGCCGCACGGGCGGTGGATCTGGTAAACACAGGCAAGCAGGCGTTGCTGCCGGGGAATGTTGCCCTATTCCAGGACTCCGCGTTCCTGGGCAAGACGGAGATCGATTTCACGGCGGGTGGCGAGAAATTCTCGGTTTTCATGGGCGTCGCGGACCAGGTGAAGCTATCGCGGGTGCTTGACCGTCAGAACAGTTTCCTGAAGCGCGGGAGCAGGAACAAGATGCAGGTGGCGCTGGACATCGGGGTTGAAAACCTGTCGGAGGTGGATGTCACGGTGGAACTGTCGGACCGGATTCCGGTATCGGAGAGTCGGGATATCGAGGTGTACCGCGTGAAAATCCAGCCCGAGGCCGAACCTGACACGAAAGGGCTCGTGACATGGAAGGTGAGCCTGACGCAGAAGGAGAGCAAGACCTGCCGGCTCGAATACACCGTTGAATATCCGCCGGCAGTGCTCCAAGATAGGAAAATAAACAAATCGTCTTTTGCGCCTGCTGATGCCAGCAGCCAGATAATGGATCTTGAGATGAGCTTCTAATTCAGCAGCTATTGGGGTTTTGCCTCATTGGGGTCAGAGGACCAGCCTGACGAAGGGTGCCACGACCCGAACTTTGACATTGCCACCCGTGACTCGGAATTAGCTGTCGGGGGAATAGCAAAAGCGGAAGATTGGAAGTTTGAGCAGCGTCATTTTCCCGTTGGGTGGAGAAGATAGATGACCGCAAAGCGTTGTGACATTTTCTGCCGGGTCATTGACAACTACGGTGATATCGGTGTGTGCTGGCGGCTGGCACGGCAATTGGCAGGCGAGCATGGCCTTGCCGTCCGGCTGTGGGTGGATCATCCTGACTCGCTGGCAAGACTCTGCCCGGAGGCGGATACCGCCCTGCCCCGGCAATGCCTGCATGGTGTCGAGGTCTGCCGCTGGAGCAACCCGTTCCCCGCCGTGCAGCCCGCCAGCCTGGTGATCGAGACCTTCGCCTGCGAGTTGCCGCCAGCTTACATCGAAGCCATGGCCACCCTGGCTCCGCCGCCGGTATGGATCAACCTTGAATATCTCTCCGCCGAACCCTGGGTGGAGGGGTGCCACAAGCTGCCCTCGCCCCACCCCCGGCTGCCGCTGACCAAATACTTCTTTTTCCCAGGCTTTACAAGACACACGGGCGGACTGCTGCAGGAGCATGACCTGCTGGCGCGCCGCGATGCATTCCAAGGCGACTCCGCCCGGCGGCAGGCGTTCTGGTCGCTGCTCGGGATGGAAATGCCAGCGCCGGACACACTGATCATCTCGCTGTTCAGTTATGAGAACGCCGCCCTCGAGGAATTACTCGACACATGGGCGGGCAGCGAACAACCCATCCTGTGCCTGGTGCCGGAGGGCCGGGTCCTGCCGCAGATCGGCCGGTATTTCGACGACGGTGCCCCGCACGCCGGCTGTCGTTACACTCGCGGCCGTCTGCAGGTGCGGATACTGCCATTCCTGGCACAGGATCGTTATGACGAGCTGTTGTGGGCCTGCAATGTCAATTTCGTGCGCGGCGAGGATTCCTTTGTGCGCGCGCAATGGGCGGGCCGACCGTTTGTCTGGCATATCTACCCGCAGCAGGATTCCGTTCACCGGCACAAGCTGCAGGCATTCCTGGACCGATATGGCGCGCACCTGAACGCCGTTGAGATGAACGCTGGCGACGGATCGCCAGCACCATCGGCCCTCGCCCGGCTGTGGCTGGCGTGGAATGGGGAAAGCGGTATCGGACCGGCATGGACCGGCTTCACGGCTGTGCACGGCGAACTGGAGCTCCGTACGCAAGACTGGACGCAGGCGCAGACGGCAAACAACCTGGCACTGAATTTACTGTCTTTTTTTCAGGAAATCTGTAGATTACGCGGTTTTGAAAGCAAAGGGGGGATTTGATATGACGAAGACAACACAGGAACTCCGTGCCGGAAACGTGGTGATGATCGGTACCGAACCGATGGTTATTCTCAAGGGTGAATACAGCCGTTCCGGCCGCAACGGCGCCGTGGTCAAACTGAAGATGAAGAACCTGCTGACCAACTCCGCCAAGGAGACGGTGTATAAAGCCGACGACAAATTCGACCAGGTCATCCTGGATCGCAAGCAGGTGACGTTCTCCTACTTCGCGGATCCGCTGTATGTATTCATGGATGACGATTTCAACGAGTACAATATCGAAGCCGAGAACATGGGCGAGACGGTCAATTACATCGAGGACGGCATGTCCTGCGAAGCGGTGTTCTATAACGAGAAGGCCATCTCGGTCGAACTGCCCAACGCCATCGTGCGCAAGGTGGTCTACACGGAACCCGCCGCACGCGGCGACACATCCGGCAAAGTGACGAAGATCGCCAAACTCAGCTCCGGTTATGAAATGCTGGTGCCCGCCTTCATCGAGATCGGCGACCAGATCGAGATCGATACCCGCACCAACGAGTTCAAGAAACGCGCCTGACCGGCAATCTGCTCCTTGAACCACGATCCGCGGTCAACCCGAAGTACCCAGGAATGTGTATGGCCGCATTTTTAGCTTTTGCGGCGGCGTTGTTTCGCGTAGAACTGTCAGATGCTCAATAACGGGAAATCCAGGACTCGCAAGTTCAAGATGCACAGTTACCGCCAGGTAAGGCAAGTGCTGCTGGCGTTCGGCATGGCCGGGCTCGTGATGGGAATCGGACTGATCGGGTTTTTCGGTTACAAGCGGGATTTCAAACTGGCGGGTGTCGGCGCGGTTTATGTGCTGGTGGCCATGTTGCTGCTGGGGATCCGCGGGGTGCTGACCTATATCGGCGAAGTCAACCGGCAACGGCGCTTCAACAGTCAGGCAAGGCGGGTGCAGCAGTAATGAATGAACGCATGGAATGCCTGGCCCCCTGGGCGGTGCGCGCATGCGGGGTGGATTGGAACGGCGGGCGGCCGATTGTCGTCGAGGCGCGGTTGCGTGGCGGACGCCCGGTCTGCACACCGCTGTCACCCGAGGCCGCCGCGGCTGCACCGTCCGACGCGAGAACCGCTGTCGTCGGTGCCCTGCCGCCGGGACGGGCCATGGCTGTATGGTTGCAAACCCCGCTGTCCGCCCCCGCCAAGGCGCGGCGCGTGCTGCCGACCCTTCTTGATATGGCCATGCCATTCGCGCTGGAGGAATGCGCCTACGCGTTTTCGCCGCTGGTCCGCCCCGCCGCAGGGGAGAATACGTCACTGCCCGGGGAGGTCAACGGGAAGCTTGCCGCGTTGGCCGTGGCCGTCCGACGGAACGATGTTGCCGCGCAACTGGCGGTCTATGCCGGCAATGGGTTCGACCCGCACGTGCTTGATCACGAGGGGCTCGCGCTCTGGACCGAGGCGCAACGGACGCGGCCGGCAAGCGACGCGGCAGGCGTACGTGCCGTCGTCTGGGTGCGCGAGGACGAGGCGCTGCTGGCACTGGGCGTCGGACAGCGGTTCTGGAGTGCACACCGGATTGCCGACATGGCTGGCGGGACGCTGGCGCGCACAGTCCGCGTGCAGCTCGACGCGGTCGCGGGGGGGCTGCATGCGAAGGCCCCGCTGACCTGGCTGTGGGGTGGCTCGGCGGCGGCAGCCTGCGCGGCGCTGCGTGCCCGCGTGGAGGCGGATCTGCCGGCGGCGGCCTCACTCAGCCTGCCGGATGGCGAGGCATTTTTGGCCGGTGCGCTGGCTGTACGCGCGTTGATGGCCGGTCCGCTTCGGTTCAACCTGCGGGGCGACGCACTGGTGCATCCGGCGGTCAAGCGCCAGACCGACGCACAACATCGGCGGCGGGCGGCCTGCCTGGCGGCGGCGGCCCTGGTCCTGCTGGCGGTGAACGCCGCCTGCATTCATGCGCGCAAACAGCGCCTGCTGGAGACGGACGCGCAGTTCAAGACCATGATCGACCGCGTGGCTGGCTGGCCGGTTGCCGCGGCGGGGGAGAACGCCCTGCTGATCGCGCAACGCGAGCTGGATGCCCGCCGGGAGGCATACCGGCCCGTTATCCGGATGTTCGGCCCGTCGTTGCTGGAATCGCTTGACCGGGTCTTCGCAGGCGCGTCGACAGCGGGCGTCAACCTCCAGAAGCTGCTGCTGGGATTTGAGAATGTCGCCTTGCTGGCGGAAGCCGCTTCGCAGGCGAACGCGGAAACACTGGTGCGCCACCTTCGGCAGTCGGGATACGACGCGGAGCTGAAAGCGTTACCGGAGGCGGCAGACCACCCGTTGGTATTCGAGATCTCAGGCACCACCAGGGAGCAGCCATGAAACGCGTCACGGATTACAGCACGTGGATGGTCCGGGGCGCGGCGGTACTGCTGCTGGCCGCCCTGCTCTGGTCGGTACTGCTGCTGGCGGGTGAACCGGGATTCCGCCGCCAGTGCGCACGGCAGGTGGCACTGGTGCAACGCCTGACCGCGATGGACCGGGAGGCCGCCGCGCTGGAGGCCTACCGCCAACCGTTCGCTGGCACCGTCGCTGCCGATCCCGCCGCCGCAGCCAAACGCCTCTTTGCCAACGGCAGCGCGCCGGAGATCCGCGTGGAGACGACAGCACCGTCCGACACCTTCAAGCTGCATACGGTAACCGTGGATTACGACTCGGTGGCTTATGAATCCCTGACGGCGCGGATCCGGGCGGCAGAGGCCGAACGGCCACCCTTGAAGCTGACCGGTTGCGGATTCGAGGCGGCACCGGGGAAGACGGGCGAGGGCCGTGCGCGGCTGACGTTTGAACAGATCGCGTGGCGGTGAGAGAGGCAAGCGTATGGAGACGAAAACGGTCAAGGATATTCTGGCGCTCAGCGAGAGTTATCTCGCGCAGCGCGGCGTGGAGCAGCCCCGCCTGATGGGTGAGATGCTGCTCAGCCGCCTGCTGCGGCGTCCGCGGCTGGAGCTTTCTCTGGATTTTTCCCGGGTGCTGCCGGAATCGCACCTGGAGGCGATGCGGCGCGGGATCAAGCGCGTGGGCGATGGCGAGCCGGTGCAGTACGTGCTGGGCGAGGCCGGCTTCATGAACCATGTCTTCAAGGTCGATTCACGGGCGCTGATCCCGCGCCCCGAGACCGAGACGCTGGTGCGGCTGGTGCTTGATTGCCAGCCGCTCTGGCAGCACGAGCGGCCCGCTCTGGCGGATGTCGGAACCGGGTCCGGCTGCATCGCGCTGAGCCTGGCCGCCGCCCGCCCGCAGGGGCGCTATCTCGCGCTGGACATCAGCGAGGATGCCCTGGAGCTGGCGCGTGAGAACGCGGCGCGGCTGGGGCTGGGCGAGCGGGTGATCTTCACGAGCGAGGCGCTTTCGGACATCATCGAGCCGGAGACGCTGGATGCCATTACCGCCAACCTGCCGTACATTCCCACCGCCGCGCTGGAAACGCTGCCGAGGAACGTGCGGGCCCATGAGCCCCGGCTGGCGCTCGATGGCGGGGCCTCCGGGCTTGACATCATAACATCGGTCGTGGAAGACGCCGCGATCGTGCTGCGCAGCGGGGGGATGCTGTTCCTGGAGATCGGCGAGGAGCAGGGCCGTGCCGTCCGGCGATTGATGGAGGAGTCCGGGTTCGACGATGTCACGGTGCATCCGGATCTCAACGGACGCGACCGTGTTGTCAGCGGACGGCTGGCGATGTGACGGAGGGGCAAGAATGACTAGAGTTTATCGCACTATTCTGATGACGCTGGCCAGCAGCCTGTTGCCTGGCGTACTTCACGCCGCGGAAACCGTAAGCGAATCCGCGGCTATCGCGCCAGCGGGGACGTCGATGCCTTGGTGGGGATGGTGCCTGCTGCTGTTCGCAACCACCTTCCTGATCGGTATCGTGGCGGTCATCGGCGGGGTAGGTGGTGGCGTCCTGTTTGTACCGATTGTGAGCGGGTTCTTCCCGTTTCACCTGGATTTCGTGCGCGGGACCGGCTTGCTGCTTGCTCTCGCCTGCGCCCTTTCCGCTTCACCCGGGCTGTTGCGCACCGGCATGGTCAATCTGCGTTTGACATTGCCGCTGGCACTGGTGGCATCCTCGTCGTCGATCATTGGCGCCATGATCGGGCTGGCGTTGCCGCCGCATGTGGTCCAGACCGCGCTCGGCCTGACGATCATGGCGATATCCGCCCTCATGTTCCTTGCCAAGCGCTCCGATTTCCCTGTGGTAGACAAGCAGGATTGGCTGGCGCGCTATCTCGATATCTGCGGGATCTATCATGACCCATCGCTAGGCCGCGATGTGGAATGGCAGGTGCATCGCACACCGCTGGGGCTGGTTCTCTTCTTCTTCATCGGCATCATGGCTGGCGTTTTCGGGCTCGGGGCGGGATGGGCGAATGTGCCGGTTCTCAACCTGGTGATGGGAGCCCCTCTGAAGGTCGCCGCCGCCTCCAGCGGATTCCTGCTCTCGATTGTGGACACCTCCGCCGCCTGGGTCTACCTCAATAACGGGGCCGTGCTGGCGGTAATCACCGTGCCTTCCGCCATGGGCATTATGCTTGGTGCCAGGATCGGGCTGCGACTGCTGAAGCGGATTCATACGGCGAATGTCAAGAGGGTCGTGGTGATCATGCTCCTGTTGGCTGGCGTGCGTGCATTTTTGAAAGGCACAGGGCTCTGGAACTGACCGGGGCATTTTTCGGAGGTTCATGATGGTTGAAGTCCACGAATCCATTCAGTACACGACGCCGCGTCGCATGGCTTATGCCAGCCTTTTGCAGCACTGCGTCAATGCCGGTTTTGTCATGTTGGCGGTCTCCTTCACCTTGTATGCCACGGGACTGCTCAAAGCCCATGTACCGCTGGAAACACTACCCGAACAGTGGTGCCTGCCGGCCGCGGACTTCATGGCGGCCAACCAGCTCCATGGCGGCTGGTCCTGGCTGCGCCTGATACACCGGGGAGACTACCTTTGCTACGTAGGCCTTGCTTTCCTGGCACTGACTACCGTGTTCTGCTACCTGCGTGTCCTGCCTTTTTTCTGGCGCGAGAAAAAACATGCGCTGGCGGTGATCATCGTGATCGAGGTCATTGTGCTGCTGAGTGCCGCCTCAGGCATTTTCAGCGTCACCCACTGATGGGGCTGCCGCCCACCGACCTTGCGTCGGTGGAGGCCAACGTTGAAGTGCGGCCTCATCGTCCACGGCGCATGAGAGGGAAACAGGCGCAGCCACCACCTGGAGGGACGGATTCAACCCCGTCCGCAGCGTTGTAAGTCCCCCAGCAAGGACGGGTGCCACCCCGTCCGCGTCGCGCATGAGAGGGAAACTGGCGCAGCCCTTTCCGGGAAAGCGCACGGTGGACAGACGGGCGTGCGGACAACCGGACCAACTGAACGTTGAAATCCAGATACTTCTGACGAATTATCCTGAACTTGGGCTAGCGGTAAAGTAGGGAAACAACCGTCCGGCGGTGGGTGATGACGCGTCGAATGTGCGTGCGTCAAGCTAGCGTACATCAAGCTAGCGCTTTGATTCGAGGTGGCCATTTATACGGGAGCGCCGAAGTTGTTCTCTGGCTAGTCTGTTGATGCTCCTCTGCAGCGCCCGGCGCTCGGCTTCCTCGGTTTCTATCATTTGGGATGCAATTGGCCTGTCACGGAATAGTCGATTGAGCATCCCCAAAAGACCAGGTCGCTTCGCACGAAGGTCGGTTAGTTCGCGCCGAAGCCTTATCATCTGGAGCGGCGGCCGACGGGTACATCCGATGCGAATGGCCGTGACCAACTCTTTCTCCGCAGCACCCCAATCCCCGTTTACTCTGCAGGCTTTGGACAGAAAGTAACGGCCCAGGATATTGTAGGGTGATTTGCTCAGGTATTCCCTGAAGAGGGTCTCGGACCGCACGGTCGCCCCGCGATAGAGCAGCGTCTTGGCTTCGCGAAACATACAAAACTGATCGGTCTGCTCAAGGTCGAGCATGAGCGTCGCCAGTGTTGTGTCAGCGGTACTCAGGCTGTTGCCTACAATCAACTCCTCAAGAATATCATCCGCCAGGGTGTCAAGTACCGCCCCGCTATCCTCGGGATAGTGCCCCATCTCAAATGCAGCGGAGAGGGCCGCCGCACTCTCTCCCATACCCAACTCAAGGTCGTGCGCACGCCGCTTGCCCGGATCGGAAAGGACATTGAAGGCCTCAACCACGACCTTGAACTTTTCCTCCATCGCGGCGTCACCACCGTGGCGATCCGGGTGACACTCCATCGCCCGCTTGCGGTAGGCCCGCTTCAACGTGCCGAACTCGGAATCAGGCTCGACGCACAGAACATGGTAGTAGTTTGTCATTTAGCCTCGGCCCTCAAGGCTTTCGTCATGGCTTCGATTTTCCTCGGGGGAGCTTCGTGGCAGGGCGCTTGCCGACAACTGGATTGAGTTCGGCCTCGATCTGCTCGACTGTGGGTAGACTGGACTTGAGTTCGTCTGGCAGGTTTTCCGTCAACTGTTCTTTCCAGTCGGCGACGCCGATGGGTTTGATGAATCCGTTGAGTGCATATTCGGCTATGAGATGATCCTTGCCTTTGCAGAGCAGTAACCCGATGCTGGGTTTGTCGTCGGTATGCCGCAGCAGGTCATCCACGGCAGAGAGGTACATGTTGAGTTTGCCGACGAATTCCGGTTCGAAGGGGACGGCCTTGAGTTCGACGACCACATAGCAGCGGAGCCTGAGGTGATAAAAAAGCAGGTCGATGTAGTAGTCCTTGCTGGAGAATTCAAGGTGAACCTGGCGACCGACAAATGCAAACCCGGCACCCAACTCCAGCAGGAATCTCTGGACATGATCGACCAGCGCCTGCTCGACCTCGCGCTCGCGCCGTGGATCGGCGGTTCCGAGAAAGTCGAAGAGATAGGGATCCTTGAATACCTGGGTGGCCATATCGGAGTCGGTCGGCGGCATGGTTACCGCAAAATTGTTGACAGACTTCCCCTGGCGTTCGTGCAACCCGCTTTCGATTTGCAAGGCAAGTATGTTGCGGGACCATCCGCTTTCGACGATTCGCGGCACATACCAGAGCCGTGCTTCCGCTGTCGGAAGTTTTTCCAATAGTGTGATGTTGTGATACCAGGGGATTTGTGCAAGCGTCTCTTGCACAATTGGGTGGTCTGGCCAGGCTTCGGCAAATTTACGCATGTATTTGAGATTTCGGGGGGAGAGTCCATGCATGTCGGGGAATGCCTCGCGCAAGTCGGCGGAAAGCCGGTCAATCACCTTGGCACCCCATCCTTCCTCTGCTTGTCGCGCAAGGATGTCCTTGCCGATGTCCCAGTAGAGTTGCAGCATGGCCGCGTTGGCAGACATCACTGCTTTGAGGCGGGCGGATGCGATGCGGCTCTTTATATTCTTGAGCAGTTCTGCGTAGGAGGATGGCAGCTCTTTAATGGGTGGTTTTACCGGCAGGCTGACGCCGGGGCGTGCGCGGCCGCGGTTCCGGCGTACATCGGCACCTGCCGTGCTGTTGTCTGGCTGTTCTTTCTTGGGTTTGGTCATCTCAGTGCCTCGCTGCATGTAAATTCTGTGTCTATCTGAGTTCATCCGTGGTCAGATACCGAGCGCCGCGCGTTGGCTTTGCTGGACCGAGGCGATCCCGGTCTCGGCGGCGTCCAGCAGGGCATTCAATTGGGCGCGAGAGAAGACGCCTTCCTCCCCGGTGCCCTGCACTTCCACCAGGGCATTATCGCGCATCACCACATTCATATCCACCTCGGCGATGGAGTCGTGGGCATAATCCAGATCGCACACGATTTGCCCCTTGACCATGCCGACACTGACCGCGGCTACCTGACCGAGCAGATAGGCTTCCGGGCCCGTCTTCCCCTGCCGCTGCGCCAGGACGCGCAGTGCGTCATACAGAGCTACCCAGCCGCCG
The DNA here is from genome assembly GCA_964652765.1 of uncultured Victivallales bacterium. Taxonomy (GTDB): domain Bacteria; phylum Verrucomicrobiota; class Kiritimatiellia; order UBA8416; family UBA8416; genus UBA8416. Next base: position 13,466 of record CAZZBA010000080.1, read on the forward strand.
CTGATGGCGGCCGTCCGGGTGCCGCCATCGGCCTGCAGGACATCGCAGTCGATCGTGATCGCCACTTCCCCCAGCGCCGCCAGGTTGACCGACGACCGCAGGGCGCGTCCGATCAGGCGCTGGATCTCCGTGCTGCGCCCGTCCTTCTTGCCGTCGTCGCGCCGTTTGCGGCCGCCTCCCGTGCTCCCCGGCAGCATGGCATACTCCGCCGTCAGCCAACCATTGCCGGTGTTGCGCAGGAAGGGGGGCAGGTCGGTGGATATCGTGGCCGTACAGATCACCTTGGTGTCGCCGAAAGACGCCAGGCAGGAGCCCTCGGGATGGATGATATAGTTGCGTTCGAAATTCACGGTTCGCATGATGTCCCCTTTCGGTTGTTGTATTACGTCGCTTATACCTCAGATTAGGGCAAAAGATTAAGGTTGCTTATGCTCGGATGGACAGGCAAGGGTGCCCAATGCCACTAACT